>OZ243037.1:0-352844 GCA_965212015.1 Cenarchaeum sp. | reverse complement strand
TCAGGCACACCAATTCTTGGTGCAGACGGAGTACTTGGCGCATCTGCAATCGCAGGAGCTGTCTTTGGAGGCATAGCAGGAGCACTGTTCCTCAGAGGCAAAAGCGGCAAATACGCAGCACAGGGCAGAGGCTAGACGAAAAACACTTTCTATTTTATTATCCGTCACATATCGTTAGATTAAATCCTCTGGCAGGCACGACGTGCCGATTTTCTGTAATTCCAAACATCCGGACTTTGCCGCAAACGCATGCCCTTCGGACCGGTGTGCCAGGAAAGTGAAATGCCGGCAGGCCAAAGGGCAGGCAATCAAGATCGCAGGGCCAGGATTGCCGATTCCGTACCTGCCCGGACGCCGCGTGGCAGGCGTTTTTGCCGGCCATTGTGCGTATTGCACTAGCCTGGCGTTTTCAGATAAACCCCTCTTGAATTTCAAAATGCAGCCGAGCCTGCGGCAGATACCGGCGTGCGGGATTGGCCGGCAGTCCGTAACTGCCAAAGGCCCTTGGCCGGGCAGAATCAGATCTGTTTGGATCAATTTGTCTTGAGCTTGCCACGTCTACAAATGCTACACAATGTTTAATTACATGCAGTACTTTTATTTTTCCGATATTGGTGATTAAAAAAAAACCGGCCAAGACGGCTAAAACCACAAAAAAACCATCAAAACCAAAGGCCAAAAAAAAGCCAAAAAAAGACTCGATTTATGACTCGGACATTGTTATAGTGGACGACAGCCTAGAAGTCGATCATGAAAAAATAAACGAGGAGAGGCGCGCATATCTCGAGGAGGCACGCTCGCAGGAAGCCTTTGACTAGGCATGGAAATCTTTATTCGGTTTGCCGCCCATGTATTAGCATGAGAGCGCTGTGCCTGATTACCGTCAAGCCCGGACAGGTGGATGCCGTAGTCCGAATATTAAAAAAGAAAAGAAGGATAAACAGGGACCTGATGGTAGTCACAGGCAGGGCCGACATTTGCGTGATTTTGCAGGATTCTATGGACGAGATAAACGGCACCGTCATTGAGTTCAAAAAAATCAAAGAGATCGTAACTACAGAGACGCTAATCGAGGTGGAGGTAAATCTAGGATGGTGAGGGCAGTGACGCTAGTAAAGTCGCCCAAAAAGCTGATCGCAGCCAGGCTGAGGCGGATAAAGTCCGTCTATGACTCGTTTCCAGTCAGCGGCCAGTTTGACGCAGTGGCGATAATCGAGGTGGATGAGCTATCCCAGATAAAGGACGTCACAGTCGAGATCCAGAGGATCAGCGGCGTAGAGAGGACCGAGACCATGGTCGAGATCCAGTAGGATTTCGCAGTTTTGCCCGGCCCCCAGTATCGCGCAGCCGCGGCGGATTTGCGCCCAAAAGGATAAAGATTTTAACGGCCAAGCGGCCAGTGCCTGTATGCAAATCAAAAAGGTGGGCAATGTGATTCTGGCGGTAAAGGATCTAGACAAGTCGCTTTATTTCTATCACGAGATCATCGGGCTTCCAATAAAGAACCAGAGAAGGTCGTGGATAGATCTTGGAACCACCGGGGCGCTGCTGAGCCTGCATCCGGCATCGCTTACCGCCGAGCACGTGGGAAGCTCAATTGACAACGGAATCACGATCGGCTTTCTAGTCGGGGATTTAAAGTCGTCCCTGGAGGAGTTAAAATCAAAGGGTGTAAAGATATTTCGGGACAGCGTGGACAGGGAGGCCGGAAAAAACGCCATCGTCTCGGATCCCGACGGCTATCTCGTCTCCCTGTTTGAGCCGGACTTTACAGACAAGTCGCAGCAGACTGGCGGCTATCACGGCTTTACGCCGGCCTAGATTGATTTTTTAATGCCCCGGATGATCCCGGTCAGATGCTTTTCCTTGCCGTCGACGGACACATAGTATGTCATTTGTTTTTTTTGCAGGGCCACGATGGTGATCTTTTTGTGCCTCAGCACCATATAGTCAAGGGTGCCGATTGCACCGGCCGGGTTTTTTCTCAGCGTCACCAGGGTGGAGATGATGAACAGCTCGTTTTTGACCTGCTCGGAATTCAGCATGGGCCTTACGCCGGGGCGGAGGGTGCCTGCCAGGGTGCGGCCAAACTCGTTGATGACTCCGGCATAGCGGATCGATTTTGAGACGCCGGTGATTTTTCTGCTCTGGTCCTTGTATTTTGCTATCCTGGCGTTCCATTTTTGGGACGGGGTTTTGACCATGGGTAGGGTTGAAATTCAAGCTATTAAGGATTCTGCAAATCTCCTACGGGCCGTGTCTTGTTTTTTCGCCGGCCGTTCGGTCCAGCTGCTTTTTCAGATCAAAGTTTTCTTTTTTTAACTTGTTGTTTTCTGCATTGAGCGCATCGATGGAGTTTTGCCCAGAGTGCAGCGGGTGTCCGGGCAGAATCATAGAGTGCGATTCGAGGTTAACCAGGCCGGAGGCGTGTCTCTGGTACGCGTCTTTGAAATCCTCCAGTCGGGGACCCAGCTTGTCGACTCTGGATTTGAACCGCTGCCTGGGGGCAGATCCGGCCATCGGCGAGATGAGGCCCGGAGGCAGGCGCGGAAACTGCAGCGCCAGCGGGGTGGCATTGGGATTCAGGCCGTAAAGCTCCCGCAAGCGGTATAGTAGCGAGTCATTCAACACCATGTGGCATTTTTAGGCATATTTTTGCCTTGTCTTTGTGCCTAGAGGTAAAATGGTGAATGTGTGGTGATTTTTGCTCAATTTGAGCTGATCGCTGATCCTTATAGAATGGTACATTTAGATCGCAGATACGAAAATGTCGGAAAAAGGCGAAAAATACTGCATGCGGTGCAAGAGGGCCATATCAAGCTCGGATCTGCACAAAATCGTAATCTATATCGTCAACGAAAAGTTCACAGAGCACCACTATGAACACGTCGAATGCCCCGGCAGGTTTTCAATCTAGCCGACGTGCTCGAAGACCTGGTAAATCTTGCCCGTCGTTCTTGAACGGTACTTCCACTCGTCGTCCTTCCAGCTGATCTCGCGAAACGTCTTTTGGCCGTCCGGATGCAGCCTGTTGAACACGTCAACTCCGATCAGGACCTGGTTGGGCTTTGCAAGCGACTGGATTTTTGCCGCAATGTTCATTACCGGCCCTAGCAGATCTACTGGGGCCTGCTTTTTGTCGGCGCCGTACCGCACCGGCAGTGCCTCGCCGTAATCAATGCCGATTTTGACCTTCAAGTCAGGATAGTCGTACTGGTTCAGGATGGGGTTTATCCCCCTGTTTATCGCAGTGATCATGGACTGCGCGCACAGGATCACATTGTCTGCAGCCTTTAGCGAATTCCCGCTGCCTATGAAAAACCCGATAACTGCGTCGCCGACAAACTTTAGGACGTATCCGCCGTACTGCCTGATGACGTATGCCATCTCTTGGGCAAACGAGCTGATTATGATGGCAATCTTTTCCTCGGGCAGCTCTAGTGTCATGTTTGTAGAGCCGACCAAATCCACATACAGCACTGCCATCTCTACCCTTGAGAATATGTGGGAGCGAAGAAACTCGTCGGACTCTTCTACTGCTCCGGAATACTCGTAACCGCGCTTTAGCGATCCCCAGACCCTCTTCTGGATGTTTGTAATCAGGGTGTCGGTGTCTATGAACTTTGCATCCTCCTTGCCAAGAAGCATGTCCACAATCGGCGTGCTAGACTCGTCCTCCCGGACCTTCTCTGCGCCCCCATCCCCGGAATCCCGACTCAGCTCAGCTCACTCCAGCGGAAAGTCCGTCTTGCACTTGGGGCATCTGCCCCGATTCCCCCCATACCCGTCATGACGGTACTCGACAATCTCGACGCCGCAGTCGTGGCAGGTGATTTTCTCCAATACAATACGCTTGTGTGTTTTTCTATTTAAAATAAAAGCTGCTATGGAAGGTTTAAGGGTAGCGGGGCAAAAACCGTGCACGTGCGCCTTGGCAGCCGGTCCCCAAACGACTTTATCACAAAGCTAAACTCCAAAAACGGCGAGATTCAAAGGGCGTATCAGAGGCAGCTTGCCGCAGCCACCAGGACGGTAAAGGCCAAAGTCATGCTGGGCGACAGCACGATTACAGAGCAGACCACGTTTGATCCCATGCTGGTGGCGGATTTTTACCGGGCCGTGGTAAAAAGACTCGACGGCTGGACCATTCAGGACGTCTCTACGACGAACAATGACGATCTTCGCAGGATCTTTACAAAATTCGAGGTAATGGAGGGCAATTACATCCTGGCAGGACACATGTCCATACAGTTTCACGTATTGTTATACTACAAGCCCGACTATCGCGTAGTCGAGCGCCAAAAGGAGCTAGCCGCGCTAATAGACAAGACAAAGGACTCGCAGAAATCCGTCTCGGACATGGGCGAGGATCTAGTCGAAGGCAGGCTAAGGGAGGCAGGATATGCGGATCTGGGCCACCAGGATCTGTTTGAAATCCTGTACAAGGACGACAAACTGCGGGAAAAAATCCACGGCGAGATCGAGGAGGGTACCGACGTTGATTTCAGGGAAATGTCCAAAAAAAAGGCCGGCCTGTTTGACGAGCTGGACAGCTTTCTTTTGGAGACGTACCAGACTACCAACGTGCCAATAGACGATACGCGGCTAGTCTCAGGCGAGGAGGGGATACTATGCACGTTTGATCTAGAGTTCGTCAAAAACAGGACAAAGGAGGGCGTCTTTGATCCCAAAAAAATCCCGCAGGGGGTCCAGGACGGCATCGGCCACAGGCTAGACGAGTTCCTGCGGTGCGTGCAATAACATGGTGCAAATGTATGGGACTGCCGCGTGCGGCTTTCAGGGACGCATCAATCCGTGCAAGGAGCTGCAAAATGCGGCAGCATGGCGCGCTGCGGCCACAAAGTCAAATATAGCGCAGCTGGGCAAAGAACTCCCATGAATCCGTCGTATGATGAGATAGTAAGGGCCGGATCAATGAGGGGAAGCCATGTCGCAAAGACGCCACTGGTGTATTCCTCGACTTTTAGCAAGTGGACAGGCTCAGAGGTGTATCTAAAGTCAGAGTACCGGCAAAAAACCGGCTCCTTTAAGATAAGGGGGGCGTACTATAAGATAAAGACGCTGTCGCAGGAGGAAAGAAGAAACGGCGTTGTGGCAGCATCTGCGGGAAACCACGCACAGGGAGTGGCACTTGCGGCGTTTTCAGAAAACATACCGTGCACGATAGTAATGCCAAAATCCGCATCGCCTGCCAAGGTGTCTGCAACAAAGGGATACGGGGCAAACGTAATCCTGGAGGGGGGCAGCTATGAGGAGTCGTGGAACAAGGCGCAGGAAATCTCGCAGCAGACGGGCGCAAAAATAATACACGCCTTTGATGATCCGCAGATAATCGCAGCAGACGGGGTGATCGGACTGGAGATTCTAGAGGACCTGCCTGACGTCGACGAGGTGTACGTGCCAATAGGGGGAGGCGGCCTGGCAGCCGGCGTCCTGATTGCCATAAAGACCAAAAATCCAAAGGTGAGAATAGTCGGCGTGCAGTCAAGCTCGTTTCCCGCCATGAAGGAGTCGCTGGCAGCCGGCAGGATAAAATCCACAGGCGGGGGCAAGACCATTGCCGACGGAATATCGGTGAAAAAACCCGGCAAGCTGACGTTTCAGATCATAGGGGATCTCATCGACGACGTCGTCCTGATAGACGACGCAGACATTATCGAGGCCATGTTCCTGCTGATGGAGAGGACAAAGTCGGTGGTGGAGCCGTCCGGGGCTGCAAGCCTCGCATACCTGCTGGCAAAAAAGCCCTCGCCGGGCAAAAAAGTGGTGGCCATCCTGGCAGGCGGCAATGTGGACATGTACCTGCTAGGACAGATAGTCGACAAGGGCCTGGCATACGTGGGCAGGCTGCTCAAGATATTCATACTGTTACCTGACAAGCCCGGGGCCCTCAAGGATCTCGTCGATGTGATCACGGCGGCCAATGCAAACATTGTAGAGGTGGTACACGACAGGTTCAGCACTGACATCAATGCCGGCTCTGCCGGAGTCACCCTCAGCCTAGAGACGCACGGCAAGGACAATGCAGAAAAGCTAATAGCAAGACTGCGCGAAAAGAATATCGAGTTCAAGCTGATATAGGCCGGCCGCAGGGCCTGGCCAAAAAGATCTTAAGCCGGCCATAACACCAGCTAGCCGTGTCCAGAAAAACACTCGGCATAATCGGAGGCGGCCAGCTAGGCATGATGCTGACAGAGGCTGCAAAAAAGATGCCAGAGGAGATATCGGAGGTCATAGTGCTGGATCCCACCGCCGGCTGTCCTGCCACACAGGCAGGGGCCAGGCAGATAACTGCCGGCTTTGGGGACAGAGACGCAATAGGGGAGCTGGCGTCAAGATCCGACGTCATAACATACGAGATAGAGTCCGGTGATGCCGAGGCCCTCGAGTCCGTACAGAACGACGCCGAGGTAAACCCGCCGCCAGCAATGCTCAGAATCATACAGGACAAGCTTTTACAAAAGTCGTTCCTGCAAAAAAACGGCATGCCGGTGGGGGACTTTGCGCCGGTCCGCTCAGCAGCAGAGACAGGAGACAGGATTGAACGGTACGGGGCCCCCATACTGCTAAAGGCCCGGCGCGGCGCGTATGACGGCCGCGGCAACTACAAGATAGGCGGCGCAGGCGAGATAGGACAAGCCTTTGAGTATTTCGGAAAAAGGCCCGTGTTTGTGGAGAGGTTTATAGACTTTAAAATGGAAGTCTCAGTAATTGCCGCCAGAAACACAAGGGGGGACATTAGGACGTATCCGCTGGCAGAAAACATCCACACAGACAACATACTAGAGATGACGATATCGCCTGCCCGGACCGGCACCGGCATTGCAAGACAGGCAGAACAAATCGCGCACGACACGATGAAAATACTAAGGGGGGCAGGGGTGTTTGGAATCGAGATGTTTGTGACGCAGGACGACTGTATTCTGATAAACGAGATAGCCCCGAGGGTTCACAACTCTGGGCACCACACGCTGCAGTCCTGCAAGACCTCGCAGTTCGAGCAGCACCTGCGGGCGGTGCTGGGGATGGATCTTGGCGAGACCGCACTGCTGCACAACGCAGTAATGTTCAACATACTTGGCGCAAAGGACGTCACGGGAAGATACAAGCTCGTAACGGAGCGGGAAAATAACGCATACCTCAAGATGTACGGAAAAAAGGAATCCAGGCCAAGGCGCAAGCTGGGCCACATAAACATGGTCTCCGACGGCCCGATGCAGGATTTGGTGGACAGGGCGCTTGCCCTCAAGAAAAAAACCCGAATAGAGAGGCCCTAAAACGTCCTGGAATCTACGTTTCTCAGGCCGCCGATTATCGAGAGTATCTTGAATGGAATTCCCCCAAAGTCGATGTCCTTTTCGCCCGAGGCGAGAAGCACGCCGTCGTTTGCAAGCGGAAAGCTCATTATTATCACCTTGTCCCGGTATGAGAGCGAAAAATGCACCTGGCCGAACTCTGCGTCAAACTCGTGCCTCATCCTTACCCGCAGCGCCAGCTCCATGAACATCATTTCGTCTTGTTTTTGCTCCTCTAGGGGCTTGAGGCCCTCCTTCATGCCGCCTGCCTCCAGATGGCCCCTGTTGTTGATGATTCTGGCGGATCTCATCTTGGGATCCAGGTGCATTATCTGCCTGCAAATGCCCTCTAGATCCCCGCCTGACAACGCACTTGGAATGCAGGCGATCTATTTATTGAGAGCTGTTCCGTATATGGCGTATGAAAAACGAGTTTTCCGACCCCGAGAAATACTACAAGCACCTGTCGCTGTTCTGGACCGACCTGATACACCTCATGTCAAGCAAGCCGCAGGCCCTCACATCGGTGGGGCCCATGAGAAATTTTGCAGAAAACGCCAAAAAAATCTCGACTGAGCTGATATACGCAGGCGAGGATCTGGCCGAATTCAACGACGCCCTGGCCACATACTATGGGCAGCTGACAGAGGCGTGGATGCAGGCGCAGCAAAAGGTGAACGCCAAGACGCCGGAGATTCCAAACGATCCGGAGCAGCTTGACTCATACAAGAGGGTGTGGATTGACATCTTTGATAACGATTTTACGCTGCTCTTTGACTCAAAGGGCTTTGGCGAGAACTATGGCAAGCTTGTGGCAAAGGAGCTTGCACTCACAAAGCGGTGGAACAATATGACAAACGTCATACTAAAGTCGGCAAACCTGCCAAACAAAAAAGAGATCGACGAGATATACAAAGAGATGCATACTCTACGAAAAAGGATATCAAAGCTGGAATCGGATGCAAGAAAGTCGGGGCGCAGCAAAAATGACTAGGGAGATGAACATTGATCCAAAGCTAGTCGAGGAGATTCTAAAGTTTGGCAGGCACGTCACAGAGGCCCCAAAGCTGGTGGCGGCGCCCGACGAGATAACGATCGAGACTACGGATTACGACGTCGCATACAGGGAGGACAAAGTCAGGCTGCTGCACTACGGGCCGGTCTCAAAGATGCGGCATCGCACGCCGCTGCTGATCGCCTATGCGCTGATCAACCGCTTTCACATACTGGACATACACCCAAAGAGGAGCTGGGTTCGAAGCCTGCTGGATCAGGGATTCGACGTGTACATGGTGGACTGGGGCACGCCAACTGACATGGACAGGTATCTTGACTTTGACGACTACATAAACGGGTATCTTGACAACTGTGTCGAGTTTGTAAAGCAGGAATCGCAGACGGACAGCATATCGCTGCAGGGATACTGCACTGGCGGGACGCTTGCCGTGACCTATGCGGCGCTGCATCCAGAAAACGTGAGAAACCTGGTGGCCACCGCACCTGTGATTGACGGATGGAAGGACACCACGGTGGTCAGCAACATTGCAAGGCACGTGGATGTGGACAATATGGTCTCCACCATAGGAAACATGCCCCCCGAATTCATGTACTATTGCTTTTCTGTGCTAAAGCCCTTTGAGCAGGGCATAGAAAAGTATGTGAATTTCTTCAAGAACATAGAGAATGAGGGCTTTGTGGACAGCTTTATGAGGGTGGAAAAGTGGCTTGCCGACACGCCGCCCATTCCCGGCGAGCTGTTCCGGCAGTGGATAAGGGACATTTACCAGCAGAACCTCCTCGTACAGGACAAGATGTACGTGGGGGGCCGCCGCGTGTCCCTCGGGAACATAAAAACCCCCATCTTTACCCAGGTCGCAGTAGGGGATCACCTGGTGTCGCCCGAATGCAGCATGCCGCTCCACTATGCGGTGGCAAGCCAGGACAAGACCCTGCGGATTTACCCCACAGGCCACGTCGGAATGATTGCAAGCTCCATGTCCCAAAAACAGGTGCTGCCGGAGCTTGGCCGCTGGCTCGCAAAAAGATCGAATTAAAAATAAAAATATGGCAAAAAAAACGCCTTTTGACTAGTTTTTGTATACCGTAAACGCCGTTATCCAGGACTGCATGATGTTCTTGTTGAGATCCGCGAACGTCTTTGCATTGTCGTTGAACGTCTTTATGTTCTGCTGTGTGGCGTCTATTGCCGCAAGTGCGATCTGGTTCTGGACAGATGTCGCCTTTACTGCCTCCTGCGTGGTGTCCCGAATTATCTTTAATGCCGCATCTGGCACGTTGGTGGCGATTCCCGCCTTTCGCGCAAACTCTTTTTGCAGTGTAATTGCAGAGTTTACCATGTTCTCGCATGCGTCAACATACTCTTGCTGTGCGTCGGTGACGGACTGCGAATACCTCGGTACGGTCTGCTTTATGGAATCCAAAAACTTGTCCACGTTTTGCTGGTATACATCATAGATGTCCTTTGAATTGCTGGAACTTGTCTTAATCACTGTGCTCATTTCTTCACCTCCTTGTTTTTTGGTTTTTTTGCTATTGGTAGAATGATAACCTGGACCAAATCGCCCTCTGAGAGCCCCAGCGCGTCTCGTTCTGCTTCTGGAATCGAGATCCTGCCGTTGCTTCCAACTGAGGTCTTGTATGCGCCCCAGTTAAGAAAGCTCGCCGTCAGCTGGCCGATGCCTAGCAGCCTCTCAAGGCCGTTTGATTGCATGCTGCCAAGGTTTTGCACGAGTTTTGCCTGTGATTTGGTCACGTTGCTGGAGATCTCTGCTAGTGCCTTGAGAGGATCGAATTTCTCGGCACCGGTAGCCCCCATCATTGTTCCAAAGTTTTTTACAAACTCGGCCTGAGCCTTGCCGCTTTTTTGAATCCACTCCTTGAACATTTCTGCCGGATCATATTGGTACATATTACCATTCATTGGTTCTGATTGGAAACAGTGGGTATATAAACTCAGCTTTCAGTCCGAAAGAAAGTCAAGCACGATTTTGGCAAATTTTTCAGGCTCGTCTACAAACGGGGTGTGGCCCGCACCGTCCATCCTGCAAAAGCTGCAGTTCTTGATCGCCGTGACAAAGTCCCGGGCGTATCTTATCGGGATTACAGGATCCAAGCTTCCCCAGACTATCAGGGTGGGCGAGGAGATCTCTGCCAGCCTGGCAGTCAGCACGCAAGAGTTTTTCAGGCCCAGAATCGAGGACATGAAGGCCATCTTTGCATTTGGCAGGTGCATCCGCCTTACAAACGAGTCGACTATCCTGCCGCTGACGGCCGGTGATGCAGACATTGTCTGAAACGCCGCCTGTGCGGTATCATGGTTGGGATACAGCGCGGCAAGCACGTATGCGTCAAGGGCCGGCGTGGAGTGCTTCATTATGCCCGACGAGGAGACCAGGACCAGCTTGTCGACTGTCTGCGGATTGCCTGCGGCAAGCTCGGCGCAGACCTGCCCGCCGAGTGACGAGCCCATGATGTGCGGCCTTTTGACAGTCAGTTTTTCCAGGAATTTCTCCATAAAGTCGGCAAAAAACTCGGGGGTATAGTCTGCAAGCGGCTTTGCGCTGTATCCGAATCCGGGCAGGTCGGGGACGATCAGCTTATAGTGCCTCTCGAGGATCGGCGCTACAAACTCCCACCGATCCGCAGACGCCCCCAGCCCGTGCACGAGCACCAGCGTCTTTTTGCCTCCGTCTGACTCGAGATAGCGCACCTTGTTTCCGTCAACAGAAATAAAGCGCTCCTCCATCAGACTAACTCTTGGCGGTGGCTAGATAAATTTTCTCACGATCCGAAAGTTGCGGGGGGATCGGGTGCAATGCTCATGTTTTTTAGACGGCGCGTGTTACGGCATTTGTGATAAACAAGCAGATCAACAGGATTCTGGTCCCGCTGGACGGATCCAAAAACTCCAAGAGGGGCCTAGAGATGGCCATAGGGATTGCCAGGCAGTGCAGGGCCACGATTACGGGGCTGGTCTCAATTGAGGTACAGTCACATTCCGAGTTCAAGGGGGTGGGCTCTGTGGGCAAGACGGCACAAAAGGAGATCGACGGGATAATGGAGGCATCAAAGACGCTTGCGGCCAGAAACGGGATTGTCTTCAAGCCAAAGATACTGCACGGCAATACGGGGCACAATATTGTAAAGACGGCGCACTCCAAGAGGGCGCGCTATGACATGATAGTCATCGGGTCAAGGGGGCGCAGCTCAGTCAAAGAGATGTTCTTTGGAAGCGTCTCCAACTATGTGATTCATGCCGCAAGGATTCCCGTGCTGATAGTCAAATAGTCAGATCAGGCCGCGCTTTTCAAAGTACCTCTGGTGATAGTCCTCGGCAGGATAGAATTCCGGCGCGTCGCGAATCTCTGTGACTATGGGCTTTTCAAACCTGCCTGACTTTTCAATGCCGGCCTTTGACTCTGTGGCGATCCTTTTTTGCTCCTCGTCGTGGACGAATATTGCAGAGCGGTACTGCTCCCCGACGTCTGGGCCCTGGCGGTTGACGGTGGTCGGATCGTGGTTTCCCCAAAACACCTCCAAGAGCTCCCCGTATGTGACCTGGCCCGGATCATACTCTACCTGGACTGCCTCGGCGTGGCCGGTCTTGTCGGTGCAGACCTGCTGGTAGGTGGGCCTCTCTAGGCTGCCGCCCGTATATCCCACGCGCGCGTCCCGAACCCCCCTTACCTGCCGGAACAGCGCCTCGACGTGCCAAAAGCATCCCGCCCCGAATGTCGCCTTCATACAGTGTTGTAGAGTAGGGAGTAGAATAATTTTCCTATTCGACTATGCGTATTAGTTCCTTGAGCTTTCGGCGCGACTTTGGCGGTTTTTTCCTGGCCGGATAGCCTATGCAGAGTATCGATGACGGAACCAGGCCGGTGTTGATTATGGCCCGGACCTTTTGCTCGTCGATCATTCCTATCCAGATGGAGCTCAGGCCGACTCCGGATGCTGCAAGCTGCGAGTATGCGGCGGCAAGCGTCGCATCCTGCAGGGAGAATTTCTCCAGTATTGCAGGCGGGAACTTCATCTTTACCCTGGAGGGATCCATGCAAAAGACCAGCACTATGGGGGCATTGACGTACGGCTGGTTGTTTGCCGCCTCCACCAGCGCCTCCTTGATTCTCTTGTTTTTGACGTAAAACACCTGAAAGCCCTGAAAGTTTCCGGCAGTAGGGGCGGTGTCTGCCGCTGCCAGAATCTTGTCGACCTTCCAGTCCTCCACCTTTGATCTGGAAAACTTTCTGACAGAGCGTCTCTGCGACATTATCTTAAAGAGGTCGCACGACTCGGCACCCTTTTGCGGTTTTGTTCCAAGTATCGCCTCGAGAAGCGACTTTTTGGTATTGCCCGTCTTTATGGATTCCCCCTTGCGTGCGGATCCGGCCGGATAGAACTCTTTGGATTTTGTGTGGATGCGCTGCGGTTCGTGGGACACCCTGGCGTATGCAAGAATCTGTCTTTGAAGATGCTTGGTGTCTGCCTCAAACAGCCTGTCCTTGAGGTTGAACTGTATGACGTCCGAGTTGACAAGGATTGTGCTTGCATTGTCCTCGAGATCAACCTTGCCTGTCGAATCGCTCTTTAGTATCTCGACTAGGGCGTCTAGCTCGGACTTGTTGAGAATTACTGCCGACTTGTCGTCCTCGTCATCGCCGTCCCAGATCAGCCTGCAGCCGTCCTGTGAGGTATATGACGGCTCGATGCTGGCAAACTCCATGTGTGTGGTTGGGTTGCGGGCAATAATAAGGATCCATGCCGCATAGGAAAGCGCCGTGCATCTAGCTATACCCGGATGATTCCCTCATCGACTAGATGCCTCAGTACTGCGACATACTCGCCGTCGGAGATCTCACCCTGGGCCCACCATCTTGCATTGTGTCCCACCCACGACGGAATGGCGCCGTCTTGCAGCAGGCCGGGATCAGAGGCGTCCCCAAGCAGAATGTTGTTCTGGATTATAAACCCGATTCCGGCTACAAAGTCGCCACCGGCGCCGTCCTCAGACCACTGCTGTGCGCTCTGCCTTACCCAGTCCGGAATGGGCAGCGGGGTGGGAAACCCGACTGCCTCGTGGATTGTAATGTCCGGAAAGGCAGAGTCAAACCAGTCGCGATAGTCCGACTCGTCGTTGTACCTGTCTATATAATACTGCGGGGCCCTGTCTGGCTCAAGAAAGCCAGAGACGCCTGCTGTGTCATACCCCACTATTGACTCGACTGACTGGCCGGGAAAGGCAGAGTCAAACCAGTCGCGATAGTCCGACTCGTCGTTGTACCTGTCTATATAATACTGCGGGGATTTATTCGGCTCTGGAAATCCGGGAATGTGCGTCTTTGTCTTTTTTGGCTCGGCTTTATCCGGAACCGGCTTGTCGGATTCGGGCGGCGGTTCTGTCTGGGATTCTTTTTCTGTATCCGTCCGGCTTGGCTCGCGGTCTTTATCGGCGCTTGTCTTGTCAGGTTTTTCGGGATTTGTCTGTTTGGCATCTGCCTTGTCCTCTTTGTCGGTCTTGATCTTGTCTTCATTTTTGTCGTCTTTATTTTTGACTGTAGTAAACTCGAATATCGTCTCGGCGGTCTTGTCGCCATAAGTTAGTGTTATCCTGTATGTCCCGTCTAAACCCCAGGCGATGCCCATGGATTTGTATGTTTTAGAGAATTTCCCATCAGGATTGATGTCAAATTGATCGAGAATAAAAAAAATTCCGTTGGGATCAAAAAACAGGATTGTAGCTTGCAGATCCGGATCAACTGTTCTAATTGTCCCGGCAAGTACTATCTCGTCCCCTGTCTGGTATGCCAGCTTGTCAGTAAAGATTTCAAAGGCAAATGCCGGAGTAACAGAAATCATAGCAAAAACCAGGATTAAACCTGCACAGTACCGTCTTTTGATTTGAAGCGTCGACATTCTATTCCCCATCTATGACACGTCGGTAAACATGTCTACCACACTTTCTGCCAACTCTTCAATGTCGACTGTGGGTTCGGCAGACACCAGCAGTAAAATCTTGCTGACTGGAAACGGAAAACTCACCAGAACGGCTTTGTTTCTGCGGGCCGCCAGATAGTTAATCGGCCCGAGGCTGTCATCAAAGTCCCTTCTTATCGAGATCTTTGAGACGAACTCCATGAATGATTCCAGCCGAGTCTCGTCTTTTTCCAGCGGGGTTATGCCTTTTTTAAAGCCGCCTGCCACCAGGGTCCCCTTTTCATCAAGAATTCCCGCAAAGCGGATTTTCTGCTGATCAAGCAGCAGATTGCACTTTTCGCCGTATACCTGCAGATTCATCTTTTCGCCGCTCAATGTCATTATTGGCCTGCCTCAATCAAAAATAAAAATCTAGCCATGTCAAACCCGCAAAAACACGTCATCTGCCATAATGGTTGTTTTTGGCACATCTGGGACATTTGAGGCCGTTGGTCCTCTCGCCGCAGATTTTGCAGTGATATTCGACTGTTAGTGCCTTGTGCGGGGGCGTTTTTGAGAGCTTCCAAATCAGGACTATTATGATCAAAACGCCTAGGACGATTCCAATCCATGCCAGCACCATGCCCGGTAATATGACGATCTCTTTAATAACCCAACCCCTGATTTTTATTAACTGATATAGGCAGAAAACAGGCATATCTTGGCCATATTGCAAAACTAGGCCGATTTGCAGGTCAGATCGCTCTTGGCAGAATTATCGGCCGAATCCAGTTCCTGCCCGCATATGGGCGGTTTGTGCCTGTTTTGGCCGTATGTACCCTGGCGCCGTCTGGCTGCCTTTTCTTTATTTGTGGGTGATATGGAGGGTTTGTGCCGGGTTAGCCAAGTGGTACGGCGGCCGTCTCGAAAACGGCTGCGCGCAAGCGCTCAGGGGTTCGAATCCCTTACCCGGCGCATTTTGGTTTTATCGGGATTTGTGACGTTCATTTTTAGAGCTCCGGGGATTTGCATGAAAAATTTTGCAACCATGTTGTTGCGTACTTGCAATCCATGTGATCCATATGGAAGAGTTGTTATTTTAACATTGCGTTTCGTTGTTTTTTGTTTACTGTTGCACGTTTGCAAGTTTTTTTGTGCACATACACTGCAGGATATTGTTGTTTGTTACGGCGTGTTTTTTTATTTGTGTTACGAGTTTTTAATCCTGTTGATCAATTGTAATTCGTTCTAATGTGGAAGATGGCGGCAGGTCACGGATTCAAATTAAAACCACCGGAATCAAGAGTTTTTTGTGCAGAATGTTTTATGACATGACATGATCCTGCCGCCAAAACTCACTAGGGTTTTTGCATTTCATGACGGTAAACAAACCACCTCTGGATTGCGGGTAAAACTTTAAACAGCAGAATAGCATAAGCCCAACGATGGGAAAGATACCGTACAGATCAATCTTGAAAAAACTTGATGCCAAATGCGAGGAATGCGGGACAAAAGACAATCTTAGCATCAATCACAGAACACCTATGGAGGCAGGCGGAACCAATGATCCGGAAAACCTTCAGATATTATGCAGAAAATGCCACAACAAATATCACGGTACCGACAAGTCCAAAAAAGCATTCAGGTAATTTTTTCAGAGGGCGTTTTTGAACTGGTGTTCAAAAAAATCCAGTTTTTCCCTGGATATTCCATCATCAATGCCCCAGCGATGCAGGTTCATGTCATAAGTCCTTCTCAACACTTTTGCCAAGTCCATGAGGGTTCCGTGTCGCAGCTCGTGCTTGCTTCTGATTCGCTTTGCCTTTTCAGCTATCTTGACCAAAAGGGCAAGCAGCTCTTTTTCTGTGAGCTTGTCCAGAAAAATCAGGCCTCTGCCATCAGGATCAGAAACGGCATCTTTTAGTGGATTATCCAAACGGTCCATGTATGTTTTGGAGGCTTGGACGCTTTATAAATGTCCGATAAATGACATATGGATATAGTTCAAAACTTTCGTATTGCTGTTTGGCCGTCTGAACGATGATTCCAGGCGTGCTTCCTGGGCTCAGCTATTTAACGGACACGCATAATTGACATATAATGTCAATACCCAACAATATCGGCCTAAACATCCAAATGCACTTTGAGAACTTTCTCAATAACAAGATCAATACGCTCATGAACATGCCGGTAAGTGACATCGAAATCAACCCATTTCTGATCGCTGCCATAAGCAACCAACTGGGAATTCGGACATCACATGATCTTGCAGAATGGCTGATAAGGCAGAGATTGGAACGCGGCATAGTAACCAGTTTTGGCTCCACATTACAGAATGTCGCCAAGGAGTTTTGTAACGAAAAACCGCTTCCCGGTCTAACTGCACGGCTAAGCCGAGATGGCAAAATCTACAACATGATAATAAAATCGGCCTCTCATCACAACATACAGGTCACGCAAAGCATCCAAAAGGTGCTTTTACGCACCAGGGAACTCGAGCCCGACTCCGTACCCATATTTGCAGCCTGTTATGGGGACGAGGATCTGATGGGCTCCATAGTCAAAAAACACATGCGTAATGTCCAGGTACTGATAGGCAGGCCTTTCTGGGACTTTGTCTCGGGACATCCGAACTGCTACGATCAGATCCTAAAAATCGCTTATAAGGTAGATAAGAACTATGTCGATCCAGACGTGGGATCGCTAAAACAGGTCATGGGGCAAAAGATAGGCAGTCTCGAAAAGGAAATAAAAAAGATATATGTCAATGATGCTGATGGGATCATGAATGATATTTTGGAGGATACACCGTGAGGCTTGACGTCATCTATAACGATGACTGTCTGGAGAGGCTGAGAAAAATCCCGGGCAAATCCGTCGATCTCATCGTTACGTCTCCACCATATGCCGACAACAGAAAAGGCGCATATCAAGGCGTGGGAATTGACGAATATGTGGACTGGTTTCTTCCCATATCCAAAGAGATGTTCCGAGTTCTAAAGAACCGCGGATCGTTTGTGTTAAACATAAAAGAACGGACGGTAAATGGAGAACGCGGCACGTATGTGCTGGAGCTTATATTAGAAATGAAAAAACAGGGCTGGCTGTGGACGGAGGAATATGTCTGGCATAAAAAGAACTGCTATCCCGGAAAATGGCCCAATCGATTCAGGGATGCGTGGGAGCGATGTCTTCACTTTACCAAACAGAAAAAGTTCAAAATGTACCAGGATTCCGTAAAGGTCCCGATGGGTTCTTGGGCAAAAACCAGACTGGCAAATTTGTCCGAGACTGACTTGAGGCGAGACGAGGCAGAGAATGAGAGCGGTTTTGGAAAAAATGTTTCCAATTGGATCAACAAGCGCAAAGCTTATCCAACAAACGTAATACACATTGCCACCGAGTGCAGTAACGTCCAGCACAGTGCGGCATTTCCCATGGCGCTCCCAAGCTGGTTTATCAAGCTGTTTACGGCCAAAAACGATGTGGTGCTTGATCCGTTCATGGGCAGCGGCACCACCGCCGTGGCCGCCATGTCTCTAGACAGACACTTTGTTGGAATGGAGGCAGCACCGGAATATTACAATCATGCTATCCAGAGAATTCAAGATTTAAAAAAGCCAGAGGTTAAAAAAACACCTACACGAAAGAAGAAAGGAAAGACTGTCATGGCCAACATCATGCAGTACACATAGGTGTTTTACGCCATGTCGTTCCTCGAGAAGGCCGATCCTTTGATAGAAAAACTGCAACAGGCGATTGACGGTTTAAAAATGGATATCTACGATAATGAATTCAAATCCATCCTGGAACAGATCGACGCAAGATTTCCTTTTGTAGATCTGTCGGAATTTCTAGAGATGTATGTTGGCGGAGAGTATGCCAAGGCACTCACGGAAAAATTTCATTTATCCGGATACGTGGAATATATGAACCTCTTAAGCGTCCTCAAGATTCCAAAAAAGCGACGCTCTACACAAAAAACCTCGCAGAGCAGAGAAATAAATCTGACAAACAAAAGATTGGCCAACAGATACCAATTTCTGCAGGTCGTCCTGACAAAATTTCTTCACACAATAAAGAACAAGATCATGCATAATGTTTTAAGATCCATAGTGATATTTTACCTGTATTCGAATGTGAATGATTTCACAGACGGAAAAAAAATATTGCATGAAATGCCGGGAGCAATAGCGGATTTTGAAAGGATGGTTTTTGCACCACACACATCAATTGCCATACAGAGCAAAGATGTCATAGAAAATCAGACAAATTTAATACTTGACGAGCTCAAAGAAAAGGGTTTTTTGGAATACGGTGACTCTGGAAAATTTCGGCTCAAAAAGCACCAGCTAGAAATACAGGATTACATCCTAAACACCATACGCAACAGAGAGGGAATAACATATCAGGATCTACAGTCGATCATCAAGGTCAAGATTCCGATTCTAGCGCTTATGCCCGAAACCCTATTTCAGATATCCCTGCACGAGTTGTCAGTCAATAATAAGATCATCAAAAAAGAAGGATACTGGAAGTTTAGGCCTTCATATGACGAATATTTTACATTAAAGCATTATCAGAAAATAATGGTTACAAACTCTCGCAAACCTAAAAAAAATCAGGAGTTTTTTGGTCGAAAAATAACCCCAGAAGCCTTTATACAGGAATTGAAACATCTGGATAAAGGAAATTTTGAGGATCAGGACGATCAAGTAACAAGAATTGCGGGGATGATTCTGACAAATTCGCCAATGATGTCACATCCTCCAAACGAATTGGATGAATTTGATTTTGTGGTGGATCTGTCCAACTACAAATTTACCAAGGAACAGGAGGCATTAATTCAGAATTTAGGCCTTGAAATACGATCAAACATAATATATGTCAAGGTAATGACCGACGAAAATCTCAGTATGGACAAACTATCTGATCTCAGTCTCAAACTAAAAAATCGAGGGCGGGGAGAGCAGGGCTTTGTCATATCATTCGTAGCCATAGACAGCATTACCCAAAGATTGTTGAATAATGACAAGACAATCCAATTGATCTCGGAAAATGAATTGAAGGAATGGTGCATGATTACACCAATAATTCCGTCAAGACGAGGTTCCGTAGTAATCATCAGACATGGATTACACAGTGGTACTATAGCAAAGATCAATTCTGTAAATTACGAATCAGGCATGGCAGACATAGTGTTGTTACCCAACATGAAAAACGATGTTCAGTTCATTGGATCGCTAGATGAAATCACCCTGGATGTGCCCATAGAACAATTCACAGATCATTCTAGCAGATATTTTGAATTTTTAAAAAAACTTTACCAGATTTCTAAAGATGAAATCTTTAGATCGGTGATTGTGGAAGGATCAACAACTTCATCACGGATAGCAATCATGCCTGATGTCAAAATCTCACCAATACAAATCATGTCAGAGATACATGGGTTTTCAAATGCAAAAATAGATTTTGAAAGGGTTGATCGACATTTGATCAAGTATTCCACAAACAATCTATTTTCTTGCACCTGTTTTTCGTGGGTAAATATGAGCAAGACTCAGGGATTATGCGATCATCTGGTGTTGGTGTTGAACGAATCCGTAAAGAAACTTTTATCAACAAATACCAAATTAACGGCAAAGAATACCAGATTTATGTTGACAGTCATAGAACACAAAATGGACGTATATTTACGCAGACTAAGATATGCCAATGTGGATGGTTCTGAGGCAACGTGCCCCAATTGTGGCTGTTCTGCACAGACCCTAAAAAAAATAGAAGAGCTGTTCGGATATAGGCAAATGTCCAAGAAGGATAAATTCTCCCTAAGACGGCAATCCCAATGTAAAAAATGCAGATCCTCCAAATTGGAGCAGCAAAAAGCATAGAGATCATCCAAAATGACTGATAAGTTTATAATTCTCTGATGTTGATGATCAGCAATATGTCATATAATGCCCAGAATGCCGAAAAAATTGATCGATATATTCAGGATAATCCAGACTGCAAGATGCAAAAAGACATTACACAAAAACTACATGGAAAAATGACGGATTTGAAAACCTATAGAATACCATTAAATCTCACATTTTATAACATTAAAAACGGAAGATTTGCAGCAGAATATGCTGATCTCAAAAAATTAGAAAAACGCGAGCTTGATACAACAAAACCAGAAGATTCCAAAAAAATCCAAGATCTTTTGTTAGAAATTGATCTCAAGCAAAGCAAGATACTGGAGGAAGATGTACTACAGAAAGGTCAAAGAGAGCCAGGAATAATCACACATGACGGATATGTCATAAACGGAAATAGAAGACGTGCTGTCTTGTCTAGCTTGGTATCCGTTCACGGCCGTTCCGAGTTTAACTTTATTGAAGTTGCAAGATTGCCTCCGAACGTTACATCTCAAGATTTGTGGAAAATTGAAGCTGGCATACAATTGTCCCGCAGTCCACAACTACATTATGGACCTATCAATGAATTGTTAAAATTCAAGGAAGGATTTGACGCAGATCTAAGTCCCAAAGAGATAGCTAATGAGCTCTTTGGAGGTTTCAGCGAAAAAGATATTTTGGCAAAACTCGAAGAATTTAAACTCATTGCAGAATACTTGCATTTTATACAAGATCCGGGAGTTTTTAACCGAGCAAAGGGCATACATGAACATTTTATAGATTTAAGAAAAATCCTATCCGAATTTGACAAGCTAGATCCTGATCCTGATAAAATGGAACGAGCAAAACGCATAGGTTTTCAACTAATTCATGACGGTGTGCACGCAAGAGATTTCAGAAAACTCAAAGAGATACTAAAGACCGATGCTGTAAGAAATGAATTATGGACAGCGGAAAAATACTGCATGCCAGAACCTCTGGCCATAAAAGATGCAAAGAAAGTCGAGGCTGAAAAAAAAGATGAATATACGGATGCCAGAATCGTATTTAACAACTGCATGGATTCATTAAAGGCACGTTCTGAGGCACAACAGCCAGAAAAACTGCTCCAACGTGCATTAAAAAACCTGGAGAATATCGACATTGAGAGTTGTGATATGAGCAGCCCAGCGATCAGTGATCTGATCACAAAGGTTCAAAATGCACTTGGCCGTTTACAGTAATCTTGGCCATATGGGGCATTTATTGGATAATAAGCCGGCAATTCTGTGAAAATACAGCAAAATCGTTTTAAAGCCATAGAAAGTATAGTAACACATGGAGCTGAATTCCAACAACAAGGCCCGTATTGACGAATATGTCGAAAAATATCCAAACTCCAAACTCAGCGGTTCTTTCCCGATATCCATACATGGAACAAGAAAAGAACTATACGTGTACAGACTGCCAATCGACATGCTATTTTACAATATTCGGAACGGTCGATTTGCAGCAGAATACAAGGAGCTTGAAAAACATGAAGGCGGTTCCCTCAACCCTGAAAACCCAAAAGACGCAGTCAAGATAAAAAATCTTTTGTTGGGCTTGGATAAAATAGAGACGGACAGGACCAAGGACGATCTCAGAATTCGAGGGCAATGGAACTATGGAATAATCACACAGGACGGTTATGTCATTGATGGAAATAGGAGAATGTCAATAATATCATACCTACATGATGAAACAGGAGAACAGAAATGGAAATATCTGGATGTGGCAAGATTAGAGGAGTCCATATCCCCAGAGGATCTATGGAAGCTAGAAGCAGGGATACAATTAGGCAAAGATGAGATTATCAAATATGGTCCCGTCAACGAGCTTTTAAAGATACGCGAAGGAACGCAAGCCGGATTGAGCATAAAGACAATCGCGAGTACACTTTATGGTTATGAGGAAGAAGACATAGCAAAGAAACTCATACTATTGGATTTGCTTGAACAATATCTCAAATTTATGGGAACACCACAAAAATATTCGAATGTAAAAAATAGGGTCGAGCATTTTATCAACCTCAGACAAATAATTTTATCATGTGAAAAAAGCGACTATGATCCAGATCAAATCACCAAGATAAAATATGTTGCATTTCAGTTGATCCATGAAGACATTCAGCACTTGGAACTTCGCAGAATCAACGATATGGTGCTGAAAAACCTTCGAGATGCCATAACTGAGATCGTAGATGCTGGTTCTAAATTAAAACCAAAGGACTCGCAAGAACCAAATCTTCAGGAAACAATTGAAAAGGATACACACGCCATAATGGATGAATTTGAAACAAAAAATCGTGATTTTTCTGAAACTTATGCACATTTTATTAACGCCAAAGACATATTAGATGTCAGTAATAATGAGGGAAAGGAATTGCTTCTACTAAGCCGTGCGGAAAAAAATCTTCGTCCTTTAATAGATGATCCTATTACAGAGCTTCCTTCAGAAGCGATATCTTTAATAAAAAAAATTTCATCACACGTGGAAAAATTAATGAAAAAATTTGAGGTTTGATGGAATTGCACAATATATGTATCGATGAACAAAATAAAATAACGGTTAAATTTCATCCTACGGATGATTACGCGATTGATTATAAAATTCGAGATACTCTTCGTGTAGGGGGTTATGACGAGGACGGCGACATCTATGTTTATAATAACTCTGATCTAGTAAAATTTGGAAAAATCCTGAAATGGACGGTTACTTATTTCGTCAAAGAGTTTGGCAAAGAAAACGTAGATTTATGCAATGCCATTATGGACAAAATGGATACAATAAAGCGTACCGATACATCGTTTGAGGATGCAAAAAATGCCGGCGAGATGATCAAGAACAAAACAGAGCATTTTCCCAACATATCTGATTCGTTTAAGAGAAAACTCATGGAATACCAAAATGAGTCCGTAGAACACATGATTACCCTGGGTAACGCGGCTAATTTTTCCGTTCCCGGAAGTGGCAAGACCACCATCACGTATGCAGCCATTTCCAGATGGCAGGATGACAAAAAGGTGGAAAAGATCCTGGTGATCGGACCGACTGCTTCATTTCTCCCCTGGGAGGAAGAGTATCAAAGTTGTTTTGGCAATAGTGTAAAATCCCTGAGAATTACAGGAGATATTTCAAACAAATTCCACTTGTTTGGTGAATCATTTGATTTGTTTCTAATGCATTTCAATACCGCCATGAATCGTCAACATGAACTAAAACAGTTCATGCAGAGGTGGAAGACTGTATTGATCATAGACGAATCCCATAACATCAAAAGCCCAGATCTGCGAAGATGGGCATCTACCGCACTCAATGTTGCACCATATGCAACACGAAGGATTGTTCTGTCGGGGACACCCATGCCTAATAACGCAAAAGACCTCTGGACTCAAATCACGTTTCTATGGCCAAACAACTATCCACTGGATAATCAAATGATTTATAACAATTATGCAAAAAAATCAGGGATAGGAAAATATCAGCCTGTTTTGAATAGCCTGTTTTGCAGGATAAAGAAAGATGATTTACAGCTTCCAGAGCCCAAATGGGATCCCATACCAGTACCATTAGGCAAGGTGCAACAAGATATTTACGATGCAATAGCTGCAAAAACTCTTCAAGAACATGATGCATTGTCCATACACGATCAGGGACAATTACAAAAATTCAGAATGGCAAAAATGGTCAGATTGCTCCAAACTGCTTCAAATCCTACTCTTTTGCAAGAAAAATCACTTGATTTTGGCATCGATAAGGATACGTTTTCTGAAGAATTTGGTTTTGAATGTAAAATAGATAAATTACCTGAAATTTCCACATCGTTGATAGATCAAATCAAGAATTATACAGAGTACGAACTCCCGACAAAGATTGCAAAAGCAATTGCTTTGGCCAAAGATTTGGTCAATAAAGGACACAAAGTGATCATATGGAATTCATTCATTCACAACATGTATATTTTTGAAAATCTGCTACGGGAATTTAATCCAGTAGTAATCAACGGAAAGGTAACACGAGACACATCCGAATCTGGGAATAGAGATGAACTTATTAAAAATTTCAAAAATAAACCAGAATTTAAAATTTTAATAGCATCACCTGCGTCTTTAGGGGAATCAGTCTCCTTGCACAAGAATTTAAGAGGAGAAACTATTTGTAACCATGCAATATACCTAGACAGGAACTTTAATGGGGCTCAATATATGCAGTCAATGGACAGAATACACAGAATAGGCATGAATAGATCTGTAGAGGTTAATTATCATTTGATAATAGCAAAAAACACTATAGATGAAGTTATAAATAGAAGGCTTAATGAAAAATGGAGGGATATGCTAGATGCTTTACAGGACGATATGTTACAGTCACTAGAAATAAATCCCGAATCAGACAATATGAATTTAAAAGAATTTAACTTGGACTATAAGCAAACTATAGAATATCTAAAGAAGGTATACCAAACCAATGAGTCTGACCATTCATAACATATGTGAAATGCTTGATACCGTGAGGTTATTCGAAGAACACAAACCCACACTTAGAAATTATGTGAAAAAGACATTTCAAGAAAAGCCAGTCAAGCAGGCCAGAATGCCAAACTATGAAAATGTCAAAAATATTTGCATATTGTTTGGCCTTGTGAAAATAGACAATAATAAAATGGCTCTGACAAATTTAGGCGTACAAACATTAGAACTTTACGGGAACAAATCACCAGAATTCAAAGATTTCTTTATCAAAAATATGTTTTTTGGACCACAAATTAACAGAGAAATATTTCAAATATTTGACAAATTTCATACTGATGACAATCACGGTATGTGGTATCCAAAACAAGAAATATACGGAATTGTCACAATTCCAGACATACTACCAATTTTGTATGAAACAGGTTTATTTGAAAAACAAAACGGCAAAGTCGAGATCAATCCAAAATATATCCAGTTGATAGGACAAAATGATAGAAAGATTACACAAAAAATGTTGGAAGCACAGTTAGAAAATCAGAAAATAATAGGAAACATAGCGGAGGAATTGGTTCTTGCCTTTGAACAGAAAAGACTTGCCGATGCAGGTCACACAGAAGAAGCATCAAAAATAGACCGAATCAGCGATAGATTTGCTAATGCTGGGTATGATATTGAATCGTTTACAAGTAACAATGGCCATATACATAAAATCTATATTGAAGTCAAGGGTTCGTCTGGATTGGATTTAGATTTTTATCTTTCCTCCAATGAATTAGCGAAATCCAAAGAGCACGGAGACAGATATTGGATTTACTTTGTTCCTGGAATAAATATCAGAACACATGGTTCATCAGAGCGCATCATAACCATACAAGATCCATCTAAAACTATTTTTGATAATTCTGACTATATAATCAAAACAGAGAAATATCATATATCAAAAAAATATGTTTAACACAATATCATCAAATATTGATGAAAGAAAAAACACGCCAGAATGAATGTCCGACGGAATATGAGTGTCGGTACCAATCCCGCAATAATGTGAATTACAGTTCCAAGCTATTGAGAGGCCGGAATGCCATCCGGTTTTGCCGGTATCGTGCCATAACCAAGAATCCGTTTTGCCACCCCCATGTCCACGGGCTTGATGATTATCCTCCCGTCGGACTCGCCCACCATAATACACTGGCCCTTGACAAGACGCAATTTCCTTGCTATAGGGGACGGAATGTTCATCATAAACGAGCCGCTGACGTGCTGGATGTTTCTTGGATACACCACTTGGTTTTCTTCCATACTACTTTAGTTTTAATTTGATTTAAGGGGGGTTTTTTGGATAATTACGGAAATGTCGGAGACCCATATTCATGGAGGGTTGAAACAGACACGCCTAATGCTCTCAATACCACCCTGGTTTGGCAAGATATTTTTTGTCCACATCAAGTTCGGTTAATGGACCTGCAAAAATGTGCAGTTTCTCAAAAATCGGCATGGCCTCTTTTCTCAACGTCTTCCAGATGTCGGGAATTTCGTCTGCCCTCAGGCCAAAATCCAGCCTTGTATGCTCTGCCAAAATCTCCTTCGTCTCTTTCATGGACGGCAGGCCTTCAAACAAATCCGGCGCGAATGCGATACAGGCGTCTATCAACGCGTTTGGATCATCGGGCGCCTTTGGAACTATGATATGGATTTTTCCAATCGGCTTGAATTTATCGTCAAAATATCTTGACTCCAGCCACATTCTGTCGCTGTTTCCTATGAGGATTTGAAAGTGAATCGGGTTTATGCCGTCTGCCCCCATATGGCCTCCAAGCCCGCCTATGCAATAGATTTTGGAAAATCCCGCCATTATTGCCCCATTACAAACCCGGCAAATAAACCATGCCCAAAAAACAATCAATAATAATTCCCAAACAAGACATCACACATTGGCAAAACCCAAGGAATCAGCCAAAAAAAGGCTGGAGAGGCTGAGACGCCAGAGGGAATACTATCGGAAAAATCGGAAGAAGATACTGGCCAAAAACAGGAAAAGCCGGGCAAAATCGGAGGCAAAAAATACCCGTGGGAAATCCAAGGCAAAATCCAGTGTATCGGCCAAGGAGAAACTCAGAAAGTACCAGTGGGAATACTATCGGAAAAAGCAAAAGGAATTTCAGGCCAGACGGCTAAAGCTCAGAAAATATCACCGGGAATACCAGAGGGAATACCAGCAAAGGTCGGAGGTAAAGAAATGGGTCAGGGAATACCGTCAGAGGTCGGAGGTAAAAGAAAGGCTCAGAAAAAACCGCCAAAGGCCGGAGGTAAAGAAGTGGATCCAGAAATACCAGAAAGAATACAGCCGGAGGCCGGAGGTAAAAAAACAGAATCTGGAACGACAGAAAAAATATATCCGGAGGCCGGAGGTAAGGAAGCGGCAAAAGGAATACAGCCAGAGGCCGGAGGTAAAGAAGCGGGTCAGGAAATACCGCCAGAGGCCGGAGGTAAAGAAAAGGATCAAGAAATACGCGAGGGAATATTCTCAGAGGTCGGAGGTAAAGAAAAATCTCAGGAAGTACAAGAGGGAATACCGCCAGAGGCCGGAGGTAAAGAAAAGGCTCAGTAAATATCTTCAGAGGCCGGAGACGAGGAAGCTAAAGAGGGAATACGATCTAGAATATCGCCAGAGGCCGGAGGTAAAGAAAAGGATCAGGAAATACGCGAGAGAATATTCTCAGAAGCCGGAGGTAAAGAAAAAGTCCAGGAAATACCGTCAGAGGCCGGAGGTGAGGAAAAATCGCCAGAAATACATGAAAAAATACAACCATAGGCCGGAGGTCAAGGAAAAGATCAGGAAATACTTTCAAAGGCCGGAGGTGAAGGAACAGAGCAGAAGGTACTTTCAAAGGCCGGAGGTAAAGGAACGGATCAGAAAGTATCGCCATAGGCCGGAGGTAAAAGAAAGGCTCAGAAAATACCTTCAAAGGCCGGAGGTGAGGAATCGTCAGCTGGAATATCAGAAAAAATACGACCAAAAGCCGGAGGTAAAGGCGCGGATCAGAAAAAACCGCCAGAGGCCGGAGGTGAAGAAAAAGATCCAGAAATACCAGAAAGAATACGGTCAGAGGCCGGAGGTAAAGGCGCGTAAAAGATATTTGACAAAGACCCGTGGGAAATAACACCAGTTTGGTGGTTTTTATGATTAAAACTAGCCCCCCTTGATCATGTGACCTGTACGGGCCTTGGTGACCTGTACGGGCCTTGGTGACCTGTACGGGCCTTGGTGACCTGTACGGGCCTTGGTGACCTGTACGGGCCTTGGTGACCTGTACGGGCCTTGGTGACCTGTACGGGCCTTGGTGACCTGTACGGGCCTTGGTGACCTGTACGGGCCTTGGTGACCTGTACGGGCCTTGGTGACCTGTACGGGCCTTGGTGACCTGTACGGGCCTTGGTGACCTGTACGGGCCTTGGTGACCTGTACGGGCCTTGGTGACCTGTACGGACTCGTATCCTGTCCGGGCCGGGACTCCGGCCCGGATGGTTCTGGGCAAGAGGGCCGGCTCTGCCGGCCCGGGATGGTCCTTGGGTAGCCGGGCTGGCCTATAGCCCGACGTGGTTTGGTGTGAGGCTCCCGCTAGGGAGCCTTGGGAAAAAGACTTAATGTCTTTGCTGATCAGGATTCGTTTTTTTGTTTTGTAAGGTAAATGCGAAGGGAAAATCCGCGCCTAGCCGCATTATGGCGACGCTTTCGGTGTCGGTTTTCGACTCCTTTTGTGCCATAAAAAAAGAGTCGAAAGCGCTTTCGGGGGCGACAATCGACGCTTTCGGTGTCGACAAAAAAGAGTCGAAAGCGCTTTCGGGGGCGACAATCGACGCTTTCGGTGTCGATAATCGGCCTTTTATGCAACAGCACTTTTGTGGGTAATGGATGGCAAAAAGGTACACGAAAGAATACTGCAGAAAAAGGACAACGGATCCTATGTCATTACGGTTCCGACCAGAATGGTGGACATACTCGGGGTGGAGGCAGGCCAGACCATACGGTTCTACGGAACCAACGGCAAGGTAATGCTAAAACCGCTGGGACGCGAGCTGACAAAAAAGGACATCGGCGAGATGGACAAGTACGAGGCGGCCATGGAGTCAATCATGGAACAGTCGCGCAGCGAGAAAAAGACGGTGCGGCACGGTAGGCGTCCCGCCAAAAAAACCGCACCCCCGGAAGAGCCGGAAGATTCAGAAGAATCCGAGGATCAGGAAAAGCCCGAACCCAGCAGGTTGGAAAAACTCCGGATCAAATGACGCCCGTTCTGACCCCGAGTTTCTCCTCGGGATCGAGGCTCTCGTAGATCTGCCGGATCCTGGGGCTCTTGGACCAGACATGGCATTCCTGAAAGCCCATGTCCCTCCACTTTACCATGTTGTACCGGACGTGCTCCTTGTGGCTCTGTACCTCGCTGACCGACTCTATCTCCACGCTGATGGCCGTCTCTGTATCATAGTCATAGGCCACCAGATCCGTCCTGTCCCGGCCCTTTCTTATCTTCTGGGAGGCCACGGCTACAAAGGATTCCCTTTTCTGGTACATCTCGACTACCCTTTTTGTCACCTCCTCTATCTCTTCTGCGGATCCAATCTCGCCTGAATCGTGTTTAAAATAGTCTTTTTTCGCCTTTCTGGCAAGCTCGTACGGGGAGGTTCTGGTATCATCAGTCCTGACCACGATCTTTCTGGACTCCATACTGCCGAGGGCGTCGAACACCTCGGACCTGTTTGAGACCTTGAGCCTGTCCACCATGTCTGCCTGCCGCATGGGCCCCTTTAACAGCATCAGCATTATTCTCCATTCAATCTGGCTGGGAAACCGGACTGTTATGCTTTCAAGCCATTTGTTCCTCTCTGCGGCAATCTGCTTTATGGACGACTCTTCGACTGCGCCCCTGCCGTATTTGGCAAGCTGGGATGCCACAAACGCGTCGTATTCGGCGCCCGTAGTGAGCAGGTCGGGCGGCCGGTTCAGCCAGAATTGTGTCGGGGGAGGCTGTTCCTGGCCCAGCGGCGCCTTTTCGCGCACGGTCCAGTGAAAGTATTCCTGGCTTGCCAGCTGCTGCAGGAGCTCGCCCTGGAACTGTGGATCCCAGATCTGGGAGAGCCTTCCTGCGTCCTTTCCGTTTACCTTTCCGACAAGCTGGGTTCCAGAATTGCCCGATATTATCCCGAGCTGCTTGTCGCTTATCTGCTCGGTGGTCTGGTGTGACAGGACAAGCCCGAGTCCCAGGGATCTTGCCTGCTCCAGCATGAGCTGTAATACCTGCAGATCCTTGACTATCTGGAACTCGTCGAGCGCCAGAATCACCTGTGTGCGGTCCTTTTCGTCCTGTACCTTGTTTGCGCGCTCCTGTATGGTAAACCACAGCTTTAGTATGAACGCCTGCATGGCAAGCGGCTGGACGTGGTGGGGCATGTTGAGCGGGGATATCCGGACAATGGTACAGCTTCCTGGCTGTATAATCTCGTCAAAGTCGACCGTTCCGTGCCTGACCGAGAACATTCTCTTTAGTATGGGATCCGTGGCAAACTGCTCTATCCTGTTGAGCAGGGGCACAAAGGCGTCACCCTTTAGCCCGGAAATGCTCTCAAGGGCCTGCAGCATCTCCGGATCCGGCGTGCCAAAAATCTTGATTATATACGGCAGCGCATTGTTTCCGTTGCTTTGTAGCCGCAGTATGATGTCGTGTATGTCAAGAAACGTGGGCGAGTCGTGCCTCATGTATATGTAAAACAAAAGCGCGCGAAATATCCTCTCCATCTGCACAAAGCTTGTCGACTGCTGGTACCACTCCTCTATGGTCTTCATGAAATAGCCGACGTATCTAGAGACTACCTCCTCGCGCTCGTTCTCCTGGTACGGCGGCAGCTCCAGCGGGTTTATCGAGAATTTCGTCTCCTGGGGATCCAGAAAATGGACCATGCCGCCGCGCACCGTCTCCGGGGCGCACTGCTTGACGAATTTGTGAGAGTCGTCCCCCTTTGGATCCACGTATATGAACGCGTTTGGAAACTCCTTGTTTTTGTTCCACGCCTCCAGGTGCTTGGCAAAAAGGCGGATAAGGGACGTCTTGCCGGAGCCCGAGGCGCCCACGCAGTAGAAATGGTTGGCAAAGTCTGTAGGCGATATTACCGCCGCATCAATGTCCTTTGACTTTGCCGTAATCCCCCATATCGACTGCCAGTCATAGTCCTTTTTTATCCCAAAGAACCCGATGTTTGCCCCCTGTTTTTCTGACGGCTTTGCCGGAAGCGTGACGCCGCGGGTGGTGCCGATATTTGGCGTTGTCGCGTTTGGCAGGTGGACAAACAGCGGCATCTCCGAAAGATTCAGTATGAGAAACGGCAGGGACTCCCTCTCGCGATAGCTGAAAATCCCCTTGTCAAAGTATTTCCCGATTGCCGAGTCCAAAAACGGCTCCGGATCCGGCAGGAGCCGGGACTCGAACATGTCCATTCTCTGCGGGCGGTCCTTTTGTCCCTCGACTCGCACGCGGGTCTTTTTGGGATCCTTGGCGCAAAAATTCTCGTACTTGTACCTGAATTTTGTAAGGTGCTCGTGGCCAGAGTGGATGCTCTCCACCGGAAGCGCCTCTATCTCGTCAAAGTGCAGGTTTATCTCCGAATCGCTCCTTATCATGCCGCGTATGCTCATGAGAAGGTGGGAGCTCTGCGTCTTTAACGTGGCGTGCTTTTGTAGCCCCGGATAGTTGTTTCCAAAGTCGTACCCCTGCTCCGGATGCGCGTGCGGCTTTTTGTCCGGGTGCATGAGAATGTCAGTCGTGCTCAGATAGTTTCCGGATTTTATCTCCCTTGCCTTTTCGTCGAGCCGCGTTACGTGCCTGCGCAAAAACTTGTTAAAGGCATAGTTTCGGAACACGAACTGTATCCAGGCAAACTTTGAGAGCTGTACGGTGTTTGTAATCTGTGAGATTATCTGGTGCGCCTTGGCCTTGTCAAATACCGCCGTATAGTGGCCGTGATACGTCCCGACGTCGAATATCTGGTACTGTTCATCGCGCTCAAACCATTTTGGTACGGTGTGATCAAGATTCTCGAATTTCGCGTTCGGATACATGTTGATAAAGGCCTGCCTAAAGTTTGAAATGTCGCGCGACTCGCCGACCAGGACAAACTGCATGCTTTTCTCGTCCCCGTCCCACCACAGCTCAAAGCTCCGGATGCCCGCGCTGACCAGGCCGCCGGCGGCCGCAATTGCCTCCTTTTTGTCCATCAGTATTGGAACAATCACCGATACCGCCGAGAGCCCGTCTGCGGCGGGCAGGAATTTTTTCACACAGTCAAGCTGCCCCTTTTGTTTTCTCTTGTTTGCAAGCCTCCAGCGTTTAGAGCCCATCGGGTTTATTCCACCAGCTTGTACAGGCCTATTGCGTTGCTCATTACCGGATCTTCTGGAACCATAATCTCAAAGTCCTTCAGGCCCGCCTCCAGCACGTCGCGCACCCCGTGAATCAAGAGGCCCCCGCCTGACAGTGCTATCGGGTACTGGCCGCCATAGCTTTGCGCCATGTCCTGTATCTCGCCTATCAGGTTTTCCGCCAGAATGCGCGAGTATTTTCGGCAGAGCTCCCTGTTCTGGCCCAGCAGGTCCGCATCCAGGTGGGCAAACCTGCCGATTTTTTTTGTGACAAAATCCGACGCCCACTGCGAGCTGTCGCCGTCTATTACCTCGTAATCGTCCACCACTATAATCTCCGTGGTTCCCTGCCCGATGGATACCACGATTCCGCTGCTCCGGCCAAGGTCCACCAGCGTGCCGGACGCCTGGGCCACCACCGAGCATTTTTCGGCATTGAGCGTTTTCTTGACTATGCGGGTTATGGCGTCCCTGTGCCCGAACGCGTGATACGGCAGCCCGGCCACAATCCTGATTTTTTCGTCCGCATCCACCGGGGTCTTTGCGCTGTTTCGAATCTGCCTCATCGACTCTTTTATCAAGAGCTCCACCTGCTTCTGGTATCTGGGATCCGGCGTTCCCCGGGTTATGGGCCTCACGGCAGAGACGCCCGCAGTCTTTAGCATTTTCACTGCCTTCATGCCCACGGCCTCCGATATTTTGCCCGTCCAGATTCCGTGTACTCTTTTTGTGTATAATGACGGAAACCAAACCCGGCCATAGTCGGACACGCACTTTACAAACCCGGTTCCGATGTCAAGTCCAATCTTTAGCATACGCAACAAATACGGGGGCCATTTAAGGGCAAAAAAAACCGCGGCAAAAGGCTGCCGGGCTAGACGTCGACATAGGCCGAGTCCGAAAAGGAGCCAGGCTGTGCGTCCCGGACCCCGCCCGTCTCCGGCATGCCATCCCCAAACAGCCCCTCGTCGACGGTGACTCTAAACCCGGCATTTTTTGCGGGTGTGATTGTTTTAGCGGGCATGCTTATCGTGCCGCTGTGTATCCTGGATTTTTCCAGATCGTCGCGGGTCAGTGCCGCGCGCGCGGCCTCGTCAAGCATGTATCCGCATTCCGTGCAGCGCCGGACGTCCGGCGGCGAGCGCTTGTTGCACCGGGGGCACACCATCAGTCCCCCGCCCTTTGGCTCCTCGCGCGCAATGCCGTGCAGGCTCAGCACGGCGTTCATGGCATCGCGCGAGGAGAGGTGCGTGTACCGGGACACCATCCTGGAGCCGGGGGACCAGTTGCCGTACACGCGCAGGATCTGGTCAGGAAGCTTTGTGGCAAGATGCGTCAGTTGCGAGTGCCTCAGCAGGTATCCCCAGACGCGCTTTGTTATTCCCGCGCGGGCGGCAGATACCGTGACTACCTTGCTTAGCGTGGGATAGTTTACACATCCGTTGTGCGACCACTTTGACCACCATAATGGCGCGTCGGGGTCATCGTACAGCGGATGCTCCTCAAGCCAGTCCAGCAGGGGACGGAACGCAAAGACCAGGGCGACAGATTTTTGGTCGGTCTTGCCGTGCGTGCTGATTATCACATACTCGTCGGCAAACTCTATGCCGCCGACGCGCATGTTGAGCATCTCGCCTGGGCGGAACGCGCCCTCGTACATTACCCAGAGCATGGCCCTGTCCCGGACGCTTTTGGTGCATTTTACAATTTTTACAAACTCTTCGGGCGTCAGCAGGTCCTTTTTCCTGACGTTTGATCTTCTGCCCCTGTACTTTGAGGGCATAATCCAGGCAACCTCCTCGGCATATCCGGTGCGGCGGTCGCCGATGAGGCCGGTCTTTGCATAGTGGACGAATCTTTGCAGGCACATGGCATACGCCGATTTTGTCTCGCCGGCATAGTCGCCCGCTATAATGTCGGCAAGCATTTCCTTGCACTGCGCGGTCGAAACGTCTCTTATATGCACCCCGCTCTTTTCAAGCTGCTTCATTATGGTAAACAGGCGGTCAAGGTACAGGCACTGCCTTGCAGGAGTGATTCCCCGCAGGCCCAGCTCGGCCAGGAACTCGATGGCAGTCTTGCCGCTGGGGTGCGCCAGGAGCCTCTTTCTGCCCCGTTCCATCTTGCGGGCATAGTTGTGAATGTCCTCCGATATGGTATATTTTGCCATGTTTCCCAATTGTGAGGCCCTTTTAAGCCCCCCCGGAACTTTCATATTGAACCTCCGACAAGCTCTGCGCCGATCCATAGGGTATGGTGCTGGACAGGCCGCCGGTGTGGGATTCCAACCCTTCCGGTATGGATCTCGACTAGGCAGGGCCAAAAGGCTGCCCAAATCTGCAAAATCACGCCTACAATCCCGACGCAAGGGTTCGAATCCCTACCCGGCGCCCCCCTGCCATTTTGGGTATCTTTCGTGTAAGGGATTCGATGTTTCTAGTCGTGATTATTGCATATACCATGGTGTAACACACTCTTGTGCCTAGCTCTTGCAAATATCGAATGTCACCAACAAGAGAGGTGTCGATTTTTATTCCGCCGTTCAATTGTTTGCGGCCACACACATGAATGAACATGGAGCGTGTTTCTGATATGCCAATACAAACCTGTCGGTGCGGTTCAAAGTTTGTCATACCGGTACGATTCCCTTGATATCGCCGTCATGACGGGATTTGCAAGTCCGGCCCGTTGTCTTGAAAACACCCCGTATTATACAGGCACGTAGAAATTAATTGGGAAATTAATATTTTAAAATACAGGTATTTTTATAATTTTTTTTCCAGAGGTCAGGCATGGCAGAGGACATACACGGATGCAGGAAAAAGATCGAAAATGCCCGCATGGCAATCATGGAGCAATACGGCGAATGCAACGGCCGGCTTGCGTCTGATTTTTTCGACGCACTCAAAATGCTCAACCGATCCGACGCCAGGATATCGTTTTACGCCGAATCATTAAAGAGAATCCTCGCCATCTGCAACAAGCCGGTAAACGAGTGGAACAAAAAGAACATCCACGACATACACCTGGAGATAGCGTCGTGCGACTGGGCCAACTCTACAAAAAAGGACACGCTGACGACGCTCAGGCGGATATACCACTTTGCCATACACGGCAACATAGCCGATCCAAAACGTGACATAAAGTACGACCCGCGCGTGGCGTGGATAAGGCCGGGCGAGTTTCAAAACAGGTACTGCTCCCTTCAGGCCAAGGATCTCGTTACCTTTGCACAGTTTGTCCGCCTGCTTCAGACGGCAAAGAAAAAGGGCGGCAGGTACGTAAAGCAGAACCTCGCAATGCTGTACGCCATACGCGAGGGTGCATACCGCCCGGGGGAGCTGCTCAACATCAAGATTGGCGGGCTTGAATTCCACAGGGATTTTGTCAGGGTATCCACGCACGGCAAGACAGGGCCCAAGGATCTCGCCCTTGTCACCACCCGGGAGCCCATAAAAGAGTGGCTAGAAGATCATCCCGACTCGGCAAACCATGACGCCTACCTGTTTTTTTCGAATTACCGCTCGGATCGCAGATACAAGATATTCCTGCATGCATTCAATACCATCTACAAAAAATCAGGCATATCAAAAAGGATATACCCGTACCTGCTCCGGCACACGGCGCTGACTGATAAATCCAAAACGTTGGGCAACGTGGCCAGGGTTTATGGCAACTGGAAGAAAGGCTCCAACATGCTCGCATATTACGAGCATCTTGCCGACTCTGACCAGGAGGACGCCATCCTAAGGCTGCACGGACTGAAAAAGGGAAGGGGTAGGAACCAGCTATACATGATAAAGTGCGAAAAATGCGGGAAAAGAAACAATATTGACAAGAGCCACTGCAAGGGGTGCAGCGCCACAGTCTCAGAGCCCAAGGCCGCCGAAGAGCCCGAAATTGACGTGCTGTGCAAGAGGCTCGAGACGCTCGAATCCATGTATATGGACCAGCAAAAGGAAATGTCAGAGATGAAGAGAAAGGCAAAGGGCGGTGCAACGCCCCGTTCCAGAAAGCGCGCATAGGAATCACGAATGTCATACAGTCCAATACTCCGGCCGTGCCGCCTGTCTGGTGTTTGCCGAATACTCTGCGATATCCCGCAAATCATAGTGTACGGTCCGGTCTCGCATGATTGTAATTTTATCAATTTTCTTTTCCATACAATACACGGTACAATACAAAGAAATAAATAATCACACATACATCCACTGTATGATGCAGGAATTAACCCATACATCATCCTTTGAATTATCAGTGGCATTTAACAAGAATTTTAATGCGCCCTGTGCCGGAATTGTCGGGAAACAAATGTTCGCATCGTCATCCTTACCCGGCGCCATTCAATCATTTCGAATCACGCACAGGGGAGTAATTCAAAGTTTCCAATCGCAGTTATGATCCGGCCCGTTTGCACATGGTGTATGTCTACAGAAATGATGATTATCATCACACGCAGGGTTTGAAAAAAACATCTTGATGCGTCACGGGCGGGAATCGTCTATGGTATTTCGGTAACCAATATATTGTCTATAAACTGCGGATAGAAAAATCCGCTGGTGTCCGATACAAACCTAAAGTATGTCCCGGAATCCAGGACAAACTGCTCGTGCGTCCAGACCTGTTTGCCTTCGGGCACATCGAGGAAAAGCTCCGGCGTTTGTGCATATGCAGAGCTTACCGACATAGCCAAGATTAATCCTAGATTAGTTTACGCTGGGAAAAATTAGGCAGCTTGTGACACAGAGCAGATCTCAAAATTATTTAGATCGGGCGGATCAGGGAAAATTGGCCTCGTGCTCAACCTAACCTATTACACAAATTCTTTGGTAGTGCTTATAAAGGTATCAGCAGCGATCATTTCCCCAATATATCGTACAGTCTCTTACCTTGGCAGACTCTGGAATGTCTATCCTGTCTAGCCAGTCCTCGACTAGCGGTGCTTGAGAGTCAAACCAGCCGATCTCGCCCGTGATGCCTTCCATGTAAACCGCTTGAAGAGGTTGATGATCCGGATAATCAGAATTAAAACAGGTGCCTACTCGCATGGAATGAATAGGTACCCCTGCTTGAATTCTCTCTACGCCTGCATATGAGCGATATGGCTCATCATACGGGGTGAATTTACAACGTTTTGGATCAAATACATGCGCATTATCGAGCGCAAATTGATGGATACGTTTGGACATCTCATATTGACCAAGATTTTTAGGTAGATCTAGATTCTGCGTCCAAGGAGATACCGTTATTTCTATATGATTGTTAGACCAAAAATCAAATTTCATTTTTCCGGTGCTGGGAGGATTGTTAAGATATACGGTAGCGGCGATATCGCCGTGAACTATTTTGCGAACATCCGGCAGTCCGGTCTTTTCAACAAAATTTCTTATTGCAGCGTCCCTGTCATTTGCAAGTCCCCTTTCTGCGGAATATTTTGCCTGCTTGTCCAGATCAAACAGGTCATCCTTGTAGTCAAGCGAGCCTTGAGACAGACCGTCATGTCCGGATATTGTAAATATTATGGCACTTCGTCCTGCTCGTATCTTGTTTCCTTTCTCAGTCTCATACTTTGCGCCCTGTTTGTGTGCCAGATCGGGGTTTATTATTTCCAGGATTACCCTGTCATCAATGCCGTCTGCAATCTGCTGCATCGCGCGCTCATAGTTTACTATGGTGGTTGGAAACCAGAATCCGTCAGGATTTGGCAGGGGTTCAATTCCCGCCAGTGTAATGTGATTGTTGTTGACTAGATACATGCCGTTGTGCTGCGAGGTGATGTTACCATATGTGGTAGTTTTTATAAAATCATAATACTCGTCTTTTACCGGCATTTCATCAATTTCTTTGCCGTTAGATATAATATTTGACTGCGTCTGGTTTGTCTCATCGTGGATCATGCCTGATGATTCGGTACCGTTCCGGCTTGTAATATCATCCGGAATATTAGACATCACCGAGTTTGTTTGATTTCCATCAGATGGCCGCATATCATCAAATGTCCGGATGATATTCCATCCGCGCTGCGCGAGCCTCTCTGCGGTCTCAAATGACGTGCAGGCCGGCCTGCCGTTGGGGGATGCCAGGAGGGTTTTCTCATAATCACACTGTACATCCTGTATCATTATACCGGCTTTGAGCTGCGCCGCAGGCGAGAGGATTTCAGAATATGCCGGAATCGCGACCATAAGGAACATCAGGGGAATTACCACTTTGAGCATCTGGCTTTTCTCATAGTCTGTGATAATTAAACAATGCTATGAAATGTTCGTAATCATCCGGATTCCATACCTACGGATCCAAACACGCTCTAGCCCGTTACAAGATTCAGGGCATGTGACAGGATTAAATATCCGATCTTACATGTGAAATTCCGGCTTTGAGTCATCAGGTGGTTGAAACTGCCATGTCTGAATGGCGCGGCAAGGCCGGCATCTTCCAGTGAAAAAGGCACATCTCATTTGGAGATCTCATATTCGTCCTTTACAATTATTATCCGCAAATCTGTCAAAATCAATGAAAAATGACTTGGAAAGTATTCCTTCCCAGCGTTCAAGATATTTTTCATGTAGCATTTTGCATTCCTCGTTGCTAATACGGGTATGATCATATACGGATATGCAATACTCATATCTGCTCTTGTCATAATAAAGGTAACATATGTCGGCGGTGCCGAAAATGCCGCCTGCATCACATAGGGACAAATGATTTTGGAACAACAATTTGCATTCTGAAGTTAGGATATCAAATTTTTCTTCGTGTGAAAGTTGGGAGGGTTTTTCCAACAGTTGTTTTTCACCGACAATTTGAAAATCATCAGACCAACTAACAAATTCTAGCTCCTTATCATGAAAATAATTGTTTATTCCAAAAAATATTGTCGGGGTTTTATAATAATTTGCGTCACTTTCGGGTACCCATTCCCGCAGATAGATGTCTGCCTGCCTGGGGGCAAATATCACAACGAATAAAAAAATGCACACGCCCAGCAGAACAATCTTTTTTTTAGTCATAAATCACACGTTTTACATCAAAGCCTAACGCAAATTAAAGGTATCAACGACATGCCTCCAATCTGAAAGTATCCTGTACGGTAAATAGTCACGATCCGAGCATTCTCTATAGCCAAACGCATAAGTCTTTTGAAGATCAATAACTTTTGACCAAGCTCTTTTTTGATCACTAATCATTCATACGTACCATGGATACAAAAAATGAAGAACTCCTTCTGGCCTACAAACGCAACAGACGCACACCAATAGGATATCGACTGCACGCAGTCTGCATGATAGAAATAAACGGACGCAGTGTGGCAGATACCGCGCGTGAATTCTTCGTATCGTACCAGTCAGTGCAAAACTGGCTAGACGCATACAAGAAAGATGGAGCAAAAGGCCTGGAGGACAGGCCTAGATCTGGCCGTCCCTCATTCGTATCCAAAGAAACAATCGAATCCATCCTGAATGATACAGAAAAGATAACACCAAAAACCCTGATGCAGCAGATATATGAAAAAACCGGAGTCAAATATCATATCAGACATGTTACAAAGATCCTTCACCAGCTAAAATATTCCAGAAAAACCCCACAGAGAATACACATTCAAAAATCCGACAAGGAAGAAATCGAGAAATTTCAGCACGGTGTGGGACCGCAAATTTCACGCCTAGAAAATCTGGGATATACCGTTGTGGTCATAGACGAGTCGTTTTTTATCTATGATGTAATACCTGGCCAAAAATACTGGTCTCCAATAAATAAGAGAATTCTACTACCATACACCGGTAGACATGATGTCGTTACAATGTTTGGCGGCATCACAACGGACGGGAGACATTTCTTTAGATCTGCTGAAAAATTTAACAGCAAAACATGCATCAGGTTTATAGGCGATTTGCACAATCATTTTGGAAAAATCGCAGTAATTGCAGACAGGGCAACCCCGCACAAATCAAAGGCACTCATGGAATTCCTAAAAAAGAATCCTGATATACGGATGATTTATCTTCCCAAAGGATGCCCAGAATTCAACCCAATGGAAGAATGGTGGAGACGGGCAAAACACGACCTGATGGTGTCTGAATATTACCGTACATTTGACGAGATGAAATATGCACTGTGCGAGTATTTCAGGACAAAGAAATATTCATTAGACGTGATGAAATATTTCATGAAGGTTATGCCAGTTTCAAATTATTTATGCGTTTGACTATATAGTGGTTATCTGGACTGGCTGCCTCTCTATGACAAAGGTTCCGTTTACCATCCTGTGAACTAGTTCTTCGTCGATCGTAACTGATGTGTCCCCACCGGCAGACTGTGCAAAGGCTTGTCCAAAAAGGGTCATACCCAAGATGAGTCCACTTAGCAGTATTGGGGAAATTTGCATGGCTTTAGATGAGATATGATTCATTATATTGGTTATGGAAAGTGGACGCGAATTATGTCTAATCCGCGCTTTGCAAGCTTTTCTATACTGAGCTCGGAAAGGCACACGGGTTTTTCCTTCATTATCGCGAGGCTGAGGCCTTCTCTACACTGTACCATATCCGGGGACGTGCCATCTGCGATCTGCTGTTTTGGTGATGGCAACGGTGCGGGCTCGGAGGTATTCTTTTCGGGGTTTGAGAGCACCAGCATGGTATCTGATCGTCCGTCTCCGGGAAGCACCTCATAGTCCAGAACCTGGCCGTCGTTTATGTGGAGGGTAACGTTTTTTCCTATAATTTCGTCCGTTATGGGAAGTGATCTTGGAACTATGTCCGCGTAAATGTTGATTACAGCGTTATCTCCGTCCAACTTGACGTCGATTTTATTGGAAGGTGTGTCGGACTTTGCATCTGTCTCATCAGAAGTTGATCTGGACTGGTTGGCAATCTTCATTTGCTCCTCCGGCGTTATGGCAGCAAGTATGCCAAAATTATTGCGGCTCTCCACATATAGCACCTCATCCATTGCTTCAAGCTGTGACAGAAAATCAATGGTAATATCGACTTCAAGTGAATTAGTAAAATTAAATCTGTATATTACAGTTTGATTGTTTGATTCCAAAAATTCAATGAATGGCTGCTGTGACATTACTACTTCTTTGCTTTTTTCTATGCGTCTCTCAACCCTTTGTTCTTTTGTTGGGTATTTACCATCGGGCCAACCATCTGGCCATAATTCAATCCTCGGCAATCCAATGTATACTTCGAGAGTTTCCAAGCCGGCCGCATTCCTGTCTAGTGGACATGATGCAAGATCCGAGTCACTTGGTACTATCAGGGTAGAATTACTGTCATATGTCGGGGAAGGCAAGCCGGCCTCAAAATGACTACAATGTTTCATTTTGGTTTCAATCTCTTGATATATCAGGGGGTCAACTTTGGATTCCAGTCCCCGAGTGATATGCCACGGAATTTCAAGATCCTTGCCGTAAAGATCAATGTTTGCCACATAATTGCTTTTTACCAGATCATCGAGCAGGTGTGCGGGAATGGCCGCCCATATTGTGCGGTATTGGGCAAACTGGGCCCTCTCTGTTTGTACGTCCTTGTGACCTAGTAGGCTTAAAATATTTTTTTGTACTATATCATAGTCTCGTATTGTGGCCGCATCCACATTATGCACTATTGTAACGCACAGCCGTTCCGCGCCGGAATCTATTACCTCCTGCAGATCCGGCAGAACCTTTGGCCCCTCAAACTTTGCATCCCACCGTATGATACCGCTGGCCTTTGTACAGTCGTCAAGCTCTTTGATCGGGGGCGGATACTCTATGGTCAGCTCTACTGTCCGGGTTCCCGTCTTGTTGTTGCCCCACACGTATTCCGTTGACTCGCGCACCTCGATGGTACAGTTGGGCCATATCTGGCATTCCGGCTGTCCGGATGAGCCATTTTTGTCTATATCCTGTTCTGCATACGCATATGCCACATGTGCTGTAAAGAGTCCGGCAACTAGAAGTAATATGGCCTGATTCATCATGATTCCAAGATCGTAATACCATATAAAAAACACTATTCATTAGTGTATCAGAATGGACTGAACTTGGACTGGATCTCTAACCACATGATGTGGTTCCCAGCAATTACTGCACCTGGGATTCGGCATGTGTGGTGTTGATCATCCGGATGTCGGCGTCGATTTCTATTACCAGCTTGTCCCCGTCTGCCGCCGAAAACACGATCGGAATCCCGCCCGTACTGCCGCTTGGCCCGTCGTCTGCCTGCGATATCGTGGTCTTACTCTAGAGGGGTCCAGACCAAATTTACATCATAACATACTATTTGATTATGACTGTCAAGAGGCACATTATCACGTTGTGCATCTGCACCTACAAAAGTTGTTATTAAAAAAACTGATGCAATGACAAGTAAAAAGATATGGGAGTGGTTTTGAGTCATGACTTATTGTGCTTCTGTACTTATAACATCAATTGATATAACTCTGTCATAGTGATCATAGGCAATGTTATCTCTTATCGTATATGTAGAGTATACGCCCAATGGTGTGATATAAAATGGCAGAAATTCTTCAAGATATTCAACGTCATCTATTGCATGATAATTTTCAATCATAACGTTGTCTGGTTGTGTATGTATGATTAATTCTTTGCCTATATCATATCGGGGACGTTCTGGCAATTTGAGATAAACCTTGTTTGGATCATGCAATGTCGCAGTTATATTTATAAAAGCCAGGTCATGATTGCCATCATCATCTAATGTGTAATAAAACATATGATCATAAACCGTAAAAGTAGTAGAATTCCAAGTTCCCTTGTAAATTTCATCCACTGACATGGTGACTGGAAATGCTGCATGTCCTAGAGGAGCAATTTCTCTCTCCGCCCAGTGTATAGGTTCCCCTACAGAAAGTACAGTTCCTCGAATCGTGTGTGAAATATCATCTGCAATGTCTGGCACGTGTGTAGTCCTCCAAGAGGTACCGCCGCCACCTCCCATAATGGTAAGATTTTCTCGTGCATCATAGTTATTAGTGATATCCTGCAATTCCACATCCGGGTTTTCTTCGGGAACATGCGTAAAAACGAACGCGCCGATTATGGCCATGCCGGCAAGGGCAGAGACGATATAGTACTGCTGGTTCATGCAAAAATGGACTTTTTACCTACTAATAAGGGATGAGGCATTGTCAATTAATTTCACTTTCTGACACACTACACAGCAGATTTTTGGATGTTTTTTCCCACTTTGATCCCCAAAATTGCCGTTTTTCGGATTGTCGGCAGATTTTGCCGACTTTGCCGATTTTATGACTGGGGGCAGTTATTTTACCCATCTGCCGGCCTTTCTGGATGGACTGTATTTCCCCTACAGATACACTCTAGGACTTCAAACTCGGCCCGCGCGCAAGAGGCAGAAAAGACCAGCAGTGTGGAACCCATACGTGTGAAATTCAGTGGAACATGGCAGATAATCGCAAGACATGTTTCCTGCAAGACCGAGAATCACGCACAAAAAAAGAGATAAATAATTCCTTTACCATACCATATCATGATGTATGAGACGGGCATGAGGTCCGGTTATTGTATAATTACCTCTGCCCTGTATGGTTCCGCTTCCCTTCAGAATTGTTCCGCTTCCCAGTACGATTTCTCTTGCGCCCTGTGTGCCTGTGTGAAGGGAAGCAGAACTAGACCCCTGCGCCGTGTCCCGGCGCATTTTGATGATTTCGAATCCCGCACAGGCGGGGGATTCGAAATATTAGGCATAATTTCAGGTTTTTCCAGTTTTGCAGTCCTATGCCCGATTTCTGCAAATAACGAATATCGTACATGAGTGGATTTGAAAACGTAGGCATCCTGCATGCTGCATCCTGACATTGATATGGGTTGTATCTGGAGTGATTTATCCGTATCGATGCTGTTTTCCGGTTACACCATATGACTGCCTACCCGTAAACTGAAAATTCCAGAATCATTTGAGGACTGCAGGTTCGGGATCAAATAGAGCACGGGCTTTGTCAAGATCTCACGATCAAAATTTTAATATATGAATTTAACATATATAATAATCTTGAAGAACAAATCCAGGTCGGAGATGGTTTTTGGACTGGTCGGACCGCTGGGAGTTGACTTGGATCAAATCTGTGATTCTCTGGGCAGATCCCTGAGTATGGTCGGATACAGATCAAAAAAGATTGTGATCAGCGGCCTGTTTACGGAGATTGTCGGGCTGGAAAACCCGGAAAAGAATGATTCGGAATATGACAGAATTGAATCCGGAATGAACCGCGGAGATGAGCTGTGAAGCAGGATGGGCGGAAACTCTGCCGCAGTTCTGGCAGTAAAAAAAATATGAGAATTAAGAAAAATCAACATGAAAGAGATCAAAATTGCAACAGATATGATTTCTTTGTGCATAAAATCCTTGATGGACATGTGTGTTGAAAAATTATGAATGATTATTCTAGATTCGCTAACAGACGTAAAATGAGACATGATGTAATTTATGTTGATGAATCTGGCAATGCAGGTATGGGAAAATTAGATCACAATAAAAAACATCCTTTTTTTATCATGGGGTTTTGCTATTCCAAAAAACCTAAAAAATTAAATAAGCATCTTCATAAATTATTGCTAAAATTACATAAAAATAATCTATATCCATCGAAACTGAAAGAGATTAAATTTTATCCTACAGGAGCATTAAAAAAATTGGGATACACAGATGACGTGATTAAATCAGATTGGATTCCTCATTATCCTGATGTGAGAAATCAAATTGCTAAAGTTATACTTGACAAATCTGATGGCATATTTGCTGGAATTCTTAATAAAATAGATATCATGAATAAGAATAATATTCCAGAGAATATTGGGAATGCTCTCTTCAAGCAATCATTATTCGATAATATGTTACCAAATATACGTCTTGAAACAGCTCCAACAGTGATTTATGATCGTGGAAGATTGAATCCAACTCAGACAATTGCATTCAACAAATGGATGTCTGATACAGATAATTCTAATCAGAATATAAAAAACTACCGTGGGCAAATTACTTTTCATGATGCAGATTCGTTAACAACACCCGGAATATGGGCAGGTGATTTTGTTGCAGGTGCGTTTCATTTTGCATTAAAACACAGTGATTCTACCTACATGGATCTGCTCAGGCCAAATTTTATAAATTCTGGTTCATTCAAACTATCATGACTAAAACGCAATGCCACGTGCCTTCGGATAAATCCTACGCCTTGCGGCACGACCAGTGGACTTACTTGCCATGTATGTTATGACGTCCTGCCATAAAAATTAAACGCTGAATCGATGCCTAGAAAAGGCATATTTTGGCAAAAACACTCCAAAATCACATCCAAAATTAGCTATTTGTCAAAATGATGGGAATCCTCTAATTCCTCTCCCAACTATCGATTAAACAATACGAGAGAATTGATCAGCCCACCTATAAAAACATCATTAGATTTGAACTCAAAATAGGTAACAGGTCCGATATTTGCAGAACCACTGGAATTTGTGGTTGATGAGACTCTGGCAGTCATGGATCTGGCAAAAAGAATGGAAGAAAAGGGGCTATACAAGGAATAAAATTAGACCATCAAGATTTATAACGGAATTGCCCGTTTAACAGGCATGCTGAAATTTAGGGAAGGCTGGATGAAAGAGCAGGCCAAAATAGCGATCGACTATTACGAGTCTCTTCCGCAGTGGAAGAAAGACATGCTTGAAAGCGACTGATTTTATTCCAATAATATTTTGATTTTACGGTGCATTATTTGTTTTGTTCGTCTTTGCCTGCCATTCGCGTATCGCCTTTTGAACCTCCGGAGCAAGACTGTCTATCTGATCCGGACTAATGGGTCCCTCACCTGGTTCGCTTTTGTGATAACCCGGAGGGTTGAACTTTCCTATGCCTTTTTGTGGAAATTCATCGTCGGCACCTTCAGCATATATTGGAACAGGGGATATGGTCAGTCTTCCATCATTAGTTGAGGAATACCAGGTGGTAGGCTGGGGGGATTCACTAGATGGCATTGATATGTGAAATTCCTCTTGATTATACAACATTGGTTTTTTGACCCTGAATGATACCTGTTCCGTATGCGGTATGTTTCCATTGTATGGGAGGGTTATCCAATATGAATACATTCCTTCTCCATAATAGTCGGTACCGGGTGGAGCACGCTCCAGCAAAGGAAAGTCACTGATCATCTCTAGGTGTTTTGTGTGTCTGAAAAACACTTCTGGTCCTATAAATTCACTATTTACAGTTGGGCGTAACGATATTAGATTTTGTGAATTTGCAGGATCAAACTCCGACGGATTTTCCGTATCATAGAAGGTATATCGCGGCGAATAGTCATAATGTATGGTTATGTTCATGACGTCGTTTAGCGGTGTAGTTTTTGGTATCTCTACCTCATATATTGGAAACAGACTATTAAGGACAATATATTCGCCCATTGCATCTGGATCAGATGGAATTGCAAGATCTCTCGTGTTCCATGTGTCTATATCCGGTACAACAGAACCAACAGTTGGTACATCCTGCCCATCCAAGGTTGGCATACTCCATCCCCTCTCCAAGAGTTTGGCAAACGTATCATCAAAGACACAAGCCGGTTTTCCATGCGGTGACTGTATGGGGTTTTTGTCCTCACTGCACCGTACGGCAGATATATCGGGTATGGCAATCATGCCTACTGCCAATACTGCCAGAATTCCCAAGATTTTGAGCATTGTCATTAGTATATGATGGAAAATCATGATAAATAAGCGGATCGTGGCAAGAGGCATTGTCCGTTAATTTCACTTTCTGACACCCTACACAGCGGATTTTTGGATGGTTTTTCCCACTTTGAACCCCCAGAATTGCCGACTTTGTGGACAGGCGCATGGCAGGGGCCCGGATAGCGGGATGGCGGCAAAGCCCATTCCATGGCAAGAAAACACGGCGGTAAAACCCGCAATCCGGGGCCGACACGAGGCGATCATAAAAGGGCAGGCAGTCCGGACGCCCCGAATCGCAAGATAAAGGAATAAAAATGAGACTGTCTTTACCCGTATGTGCGGACGAATTACATCTTTGTGACAGGCGGGGTAATGTCCGGCCTGGGCAAGGGAATAGTCACATCCTCCATTGCAAAACTGCTCCAGTTATCCAACCAAAAAGTCTCCTGCATAAAGATAGACCCCTACCTGAACTATGATGCCGGCACCATGAACCCGATAGCTCACGGCGAGGTGTTTGTGACCCGGGACGGGGGAGAGTGCGACATGGACATTGGAAACTATGAGCGGTTTCTCAACCAGTGCATTCCAAAAAGCCACAACATTACCACCGCGCAGGTCTATTCCTCGGTAATCGAGTCAGAAAGAAGGGGGGAATACCTCGGGGCGTGCGTGCAGATCATCCCGCACGTCACAGACGAGATCAAAAACAGGATCAGAAGGATATCCGGGGACGAGGATCTTGACGTTCTTATAGTAGAGTGCGGCGGCACCGTGGGCGACATTGAGAGCCTGCCGTTTTTGGAGGCGCTAAGACAGATACGCGTCGAGGACGGCCCGCAGAGCGCGATTTTCGTGCACGTGACGCTTGCACCGTCGCTGGACGTGGTGGGGGAGCAAAAGACAAAGCCCACGCAGCACAGCGTGCAGGAGCTGCGAAGAATCGGCATCCAGCCGGACTATCTGGCAGTACGGTGCACCTCCCCGCTCCAGGAAAGGACAAAGAAAAAAATCGCGCTGTTTACCAACGTCGGACAAAACGACGTATTGTCGTGCCACGACGCAAAATCCATACTACAAATCCCGCAAATCCTCTACGACCAGCAGATTGTGGACTCTATCTTTAAAAAATTCGGCAAGGTGGGCCTGGTCAACGTGTCTGCCAGCTGGGACAAATGGAACAGAATAGTCGATTCCATGCTGGATCACGGGGATCAAAAGATTCGCATTGCGATGGTCGGAAAATACGTCACGCTGGCGGACAGTTACGTGAGTGTGAATCACGCCCTAAGGCACGCGGGGGCGACTATTGGCAGGTCAGTCGACATTGACTGGATTGACTCAGAGTCCATAACGGACTATAACACGCTCTCAAAGTACGGCGGAATCCTGGTTCCCGGCGGGTTTGGGACGCGCGGCTCGGAAGGCATAATCAAGACGGCCAACCACGCAATAAAGAACGACATTCCGTACCTTGGAATCTGCTTTGGCTTTCAGCTGGCAGTGGTGGCCTTTGGCAGGGGCGTGCTTGGGATGGACTGCAATTCGACAGAGATCGACCCGGATACCAAAAACCCGCTCATAGACCTGCTGCCGGAGCAAAAGTCAGTCGCAGACATGGGCGGCTCGCTGCGGCTTGGCGCAAACGAGATCAGCCTTGCGGCAGATTCTGCGGCATCAGAGATATACGGCGCCGGCACAATCTCCAAGAGACACCGGCACCGGTACGAGTTTAACAAGAAATACCAGGACCGCTTCAAAGAGGGCGGCATGATATTTACAGGCGAGAGCGACGGCGGAAAAAGGATGGAGATACTAGAGATTCCCGCACACAGGTTCTTTGTTGGGGTGCAGTACCATCCAGAGTTTGACAGCCGGCCGGGATTTCCGGAGCGGGTGTTTGGGGCGTTTGTCAGGGCGTCTGCCGGCTAGCCGGGCTTTGTCATCTCGTAGATTTTCTGCCTGGCGTCGCGGACGGATATCTTGCGCTTTACATACCCCTTTTCAAGCAGGTGGCTTAGCGCAAGGCGCACCGTCCTGTCGGGAAGAAGCGTCTTGTTTACAATCTCCTTTTGGGTCATCTGCCCCTCGTATTCTAGCGTCTTGAGCAGAAGCTTTGAGCTCGGGGGCATGCGGAGCAGCTCTTCTGCAAGATGCACCTTTTTTGCAAGCGCAGAGATTGCAGTAGAGTCCTTTTTCATCCTGACTATCTTTGCAGACGAGGCGAACCTGGCGCACTCTACGGATTCCTTTACGCTGTACCTGTCAATGCCGTCTAGCACCACCTCGCAGTGGAGCCGGGACGAGATCTCGCCTATCTTGACTGTACTGTCGCTAGAGACTACAAGCGGCCGCCTCGTGACGTCCAGCGAGTTGACAGACACAATCCCAAAGACCCGGGATTCCTGGAATATCACCGGCCCGCCTGCCGACATTGAGTACGCCGAGGATCCAATCGGTGTTGAGACTATAATCCCGTCGCTGTTGTCGTGCCAGACCTCCTCGCCGCCCACCGTCAGGGTGTACTCCATTAGCATGGCGCTTTTGGAGGGAAATACGGCAACATCGTTTAGCACGGGATATGCGCTCTTGCCGTCAATCTTTACGCCGAGCATCGGGACCTCCTCTACGGAATAGTCGCGTTTTTTCAGCCGCCCAAGATACGCCGGAAACTCTTTAGAGTCAATCTGCGCCAAAAACCCGCTGGACTCGGCCTCGCTCAGGCCCAGCACCGGTATTGTCGAGTCCCTTACCTTGTGGAAATAGTTCCTCACCCCCTTGTCGCCGCCAAACACAATGACAAAATCAAGATCCCTGGGCTTTGGCTTTTGGCCCAGCAACACGGCCCGGATGCCGGCCTCGTACAGCGTCTTTTTGACGCCCCTGAGCGGCGCGTCATCTGCGCCCTTTTCGTACATTCCAATATGCATGATAAAAAATGAATGCCGTTTGTATAAAAGTCTAAAAGCCCGGCGCCGCGGCGGGATTCCATATGCCCGATGTGGGACACCCGATCATACGTGTGCAAACTTTACGGTATTGTAATAGTACGACGCATTTGACTCGACTGCCCCCCTTGGCGGAATCTTTTCCAGCCCCACCTTTTTTGATTCCAGTGCGGCCTGGGCTGCGCCCCCCGCAAAACAAAAGGCCCACAGCGAATCGCGCTCCTTGAGCATTACGCACGCAAAGGCAGACGAGAAAATATCCCCGATTCCGGTGGTGTCGCGCACCTCCCTGTCAGGCAGGGTCAGCGAATATACCCTGTCATCGTCCAGCATGGATATCTCCCGGCCCTCCGTGTATAGCACGTGCTTTGCGCCCTTTTTTGCCAAGAGCCCCATTGCCTCAGGACCCGCACATCCCACCAGACAGCGGGCCTCCTCTGCGCTTGCCTTTACTGCCGATACTCCTGAGAGGTCGACGTCGGTCCCCTCCAGGAACACCCGTCCGTCATTGTCCGTTCTGCGAACAAAGCCCTGCGGATCAACGAACAGGAAACCTGCGTCGTCTTTGATCTGCCCGTACGTCTCTGGCGTTATCTCATCAAACAGGGGGCTGACTAGTATGCCGTCTGCATCAGAGTGCGAAAAGGCAATGGCGTCACACGCATTTTTCAGGTAAATGTCGCGCTCAGAACCCCGTATCTCGAGCTCAAAGCGCGTAGTCGGCGCCTCAGATGCGGCATTGACGGGACAGATGCCGCTGTCTGCAAGGTGCCCCTGCTCAAAGTCGCCTCCAAACCTCGTAAACAGGTCCACATCGAACTTGAAGCGCCTTGCGGTAATTCCGCAATAGCACGCCGCGCCGCCTGCCTGCGTGTACGACGACTGGCCTATCCTGATTGTGTCAATGCTGCAGTGCGAGTATACTCCGAGTTTCATGTCGAGCCGGCATCAGGTGATCCCGCCATCTCCTGCTCAAAGCACGTCTTGCACATTATCCTGCCCTTGCGCACGATCAGCTCCGTGTTTGAAGCCAGGCATTTGTGACACAATCCCCTCAACGATTATCCAAAGTCCTGATGCGGCACTAGGATTAAAACCTGCTGTGATTTTGCAGGCATTCCGGGCCGGTTTCTGCCATCCCTGCCCGCACCATACAACCAAACACGAATATACGAAGGAATTTCACGGTATTCATGCCGTTAAAAAGGGCCAGCAGGGGCAGGAAAAAGGGGGGCAAGGGATCCTCCGGCGTGGTACAGTGCACCAACTGCGGCCAGACCGTCCCAAAGGACAAGGCAAAAAAGGTCACATCCAGGCTGAATCTGGTGGAGCACACGCTTGCCAAGGAGCTTAGGGCCCAGGGGGCATACATTGCGTCGCCGAGGATCCTCAAATGGTACTGCATATCGTGCGCGATTCACTTTGGAATCCTAAAGATACGCTCAGAGTCATCAAGGCGGCAGCGCGGAAGGCTGCGCTAGGGCTTTGCGCCCCTCAGGGTCACGACGATTCGCTGAACGAACGTTGCTGCGGCAATGACTATCACTATTATTACTGCCCACTCCATAAAGCCCAGCATGCCGACTATGGCAATCACCAGTATTCTTTCTGCCCGCTCGCCTATTCCGATTCCCTGCAGCGCGATTCCCAGCGATTCGGCCCGCGCCCGCGCATAGCTGACTAGCAGCGACATTGTAACTGCCAGGAACACCAGGTACGGCTCTGCAAGGCCGCCGATCAGGATTCCAAGAAATATCGCGACTTCGGCAGTCTTGTCAAACACAGAGTCCAAAAACGCGCCGTTCTTTGAGGTCTTTTGCGTAATGCGCGCCACCTGTCCGTCTATAACGTCAAAAAATCCCGACGCCAAAAGCAGGACGCCTCCTGCCAGCACCGCGTACTCAAAGTTCCACCCGTATGCGAGGGCCGCAACAAACGCCAGTGCCAGCCCCGTGCCGGTCCAGAAATCAGGCGGCAGGCGGGTCGCCGCAAACACCGCGCCTATCCTTTCGAGAGCCGGGCCAAGCACGCCCCGGAGGTTGTTGAGCATGTGATTACACACCGTTCCGCATATAAAAAATTACGAGGCGTCATTGCCCGTATTGAGGGCGATCATGACTGACATTATCTTTGCCGCAAGCGCCGCAGTGGATCCGTTGTCAAGCGAGGGGTTGAGCTCCACAATGTCCACGCCGAGCACCCTTTTGCCGGCAAGCGAGTATATCATGTCGAAGAGCTCGCGCGACGTTATTCCGGCGGCCTCTGGGTTTCCCACCCCCGGCGCAAAGGCCGGATCCAGCACGTCAAGGTCATAGCTGGCATACATTCTGTCAAACACCGACACGGCATCGCGCAGCAGCCTGGCGCCGGCACCGTCCCTGATGTCCCTGTCAGTTATGGTCGCAATCTTGTTTGCCGCCAGAAACTCTGCCTCCTCTTTGGAAAACGCGCGCGCCCCCACGTGCACTATACTGTCCGTGCCGCGCTCCTCTATTATCCTGCGCAGGTATGCCGCATGGCTGAGCTTCGAGCCGGCATACTCGTCACGCAGGTCATAGTGCGCATCAAACACCACGTATCCGGTGTCCTCAGGAAAGCTCGTGTACGTGCCGTACGTGATGAGGTGCTCTCCCCCGAGGACTATAATCTGCCTGTCTTTTTCTAGCAGCTCGGAGGTTATCTTTTTTAGCATGTCGAGCATCTGGCCTGCCACGACTGTGTGTACCGTGTTTCCCAGATCCTCGATGTTTGTCGATTCCAGATCGACTTGCAGTCCGGGATGAAACACCTCAATGTTGTTAAATGCGTCCCGTATGGCATCAGGCCCGAACCGGGTCCCCGGCTTGTAGGAATGCGTAGAGTCAAAGGGCACGCCGAAGACCGTCGCCGCAGCGTCCCTGCCTGAGCCGGTAATCATTGGGTTTCCGCTCATGTATAGATCCAAAAAACTCATCACCTCTGATGAAAAATACCGGCTATAAAACCGATGCCCCACAGGCCCGGGCGCCGATTTTTTTAATGGATTGAAAAAACAACAGTATGTCACAAACGGGAATGAATCCCGCGCATGGCCACACCCTAGATCAGAATGATATGCCTGTTCCAGTCACCGTGGCCGCCCCGGCAGGCACTCCCTGCTGCCGTAATGCAGCTTTCAGGCCGCAGTACAAAGCCCTTGATCAGGCGTGTTGGCCCGGGTCCCCGGCAGGCCTTTTAGCGCCCCGCCTTTTTGTCCCGGTGTTTTGCAGATTATCTGCCCCAAGCGGTTCCAGTCCGGCATCGAGCCGATGGCGCGTGCATTTTCCCAACACCGTCTTTGATGATTTCTTGTGCGCTCACAAAGCAGTGTTATCTGACTCGACAACCCTGATCCGAATCAGATGGGGTCAAAAAAACGGTCACCAAATAAACTAATCACATGACGCAGATATCTAGTCGAGTCAGTAATTTTTACAATGATGTCATTTACATCCATGGCTAATCTATGACGTTTTTTAGACAAGAGGCGGATCCTATACTGGCAAATGTTCTGACCACGGTATTTTTTCAACTTGCAGTTGAACTGATCGTTGTTCGGTGATTTGAATATTATTTCTTCTGAATGACTTTGGGTTTTAAGGCGATGAGTGAACGATAGGCCGTTTTTCCCAAACTGTCTTTCAAGGCACCGCACAACACTATTCCTGTTTTTTACGGTGCTAAATGAGACAATTATAATCTCCACTGCTTGGTCGTGTTTTCTATGCATGTGTCAGATACCTATTCTATGGTTACCTGATAGATCTTGCTTTTGTGTTCTTTAAAAAAGCGATATGCCTCTTTTTTTGCATCACGGAGTGATGCAAATTCCTTTACCGCACTGTGATCGCCAAGTAGTGTGCCCTTTATCATTTGTATCCTTTTAAAATCCTCAGAACTCATCGCTTTTCTGATTTCCCTGCATGCAGTACTGTTTGCGCAGTCAATGATGAATTTGTATTTTTGCATGCTTTTGTAGCCAGAAATTGGTTAATTAGCCTTGCCACATTTAACAGTCAGCCGTCATCCCAAAATCAACCCGCCTTTGGTCATACATACATCCCGGCTGTCCGCTCATGTCCCCAAATCATTTTTGCCAGATCGCAGAGCCTCTCCGGCCTGCCGGCGGCCCGCACATGCAGGCACATAATGCCGGAATCTGCCGGCCCAAACGCCGGATGCCGCTTTGGGATCTGCATTTGCACACAAAAGCCGTGATCGATCAGAGTTATGGCGGGTTTTTCTGCGGTCTTGCGGCCCGGCCGGGCACCGCTGACGTACCAGTCGCCGCATGCCCAACCCGACTGATCGCCCCGCACCGCATGAAAGGAATAAATCCAACTCGTAACAAGCCCCGTTAAATGGACAATCCCCACAACTACAGAAAGGTGGGATACTCGATGATCGTAGTATCCGCATCACTCACCGCAATCGCCCTGCTTGGCCTCACCATAGGCGATGACGTCCTTTATGCGGACAATATCCAGAGAAGCAAGCTGGCGCACTTTGAGGAGTGCAAGGAGACAGACTTTGCCGACATTAGCTGCCAGTCCTATGAAATCCACCTGAGGTACGAGCAGTGCGTGGCAGAGCGGGACTTGGATGATCCGTCGTGCTACAAGTACAGGACGTGGGTCGAGTCGGCCATATTTGAGGAATGCAGGGAGAACAGGGATTCGGAAAGCGCGCTGTGCCAGAAATACCAGGGACTGTTCTAGTACCCGTTTTGAAAGTCCTCCCAGTCGTTGTGCTGCCTGGTTAGCTTGTTCATCTCAAAGAGCGCGCCGCCGACGATTCCTGCCTGGTAAAAGGTAAACAGGTACACCTGCGATTCTGACGGGTTGTTCTGGGTAAAGCTAAGCACAAGCATTGAAAAAAAGATAAAGGTTCCAAGAAACGTAAACAGCCTGTTGAGATTCCCGCCAATGTCCACAAGGCGGCGCGTGGCAGCAGCCATGAGCGCTATGCTGGAGACTATAAGAAACGTCCCGCCCCCGTTTGCGGCCACGTACTGCGTGACCCACTCTACAATCCCCAGATCCCAAATGACCGAAACCGGAACTGAGCTTCCCCCGTTTAGCGCAAAGCTAACAGAGCTAAACAGCCCCCCTATTACAAAAAAGAACAAAAATATCTTTATCACGGACCGCTTTACCGGATTGCGAGTCTCAGATGGCACCACGGCCTTTGAGGTTATTCTCACCCCGTACAGGAACCCTATGGCCATGGACGGCACAAACAGCAAGTTGAGCAGGATTGAGGATTCCCGGTTTATCTCGTCTATCTGTAGGTGAAAGACGAGAAATATGGTTATGGCAAGACAGGCGGCGGCTGCAAACATTACCAGATTGAAATGCCTGAATCCGGCCTCGTACGGTTTGTTCCAGTTATACACCATACGGCATCAAAAAAGGCGAATTAAAGAGGGGATGAAAAATCATTTGTTCAAGTTATCAATTCTGTTTATCTTTTTATATATCGGCGCGCCCAAAGACGCGTGAACGGCCGGATTCTGGCGGCAGCGGGGCTGGCAGCAGTGGGGCTTGGCGTGCTGTTTTACCTGCAGGCAAACGCCGCAGTGGGCCCCGAATCCTCATTCATGTATTCAGACCCCGACTGGGCGCATTACGGGCTGGCAATTGCCTGCGCAGGTGCGATGGCCGCAGTGGCGGGAATTGTATCCCGAACCAGGGGGCGGCGCGCGAAGCCAGGCGGCTAAAACCCGCACAATGTGGGCTCCCGTGGCTTTATTATCTCCCGCATTATCACGGTGGCAAACGATCCGCGAGAGAGCGTAAACTCGATGGTGTTCTTGCCTGCCACAACGTCGCCGCAGCGTATGAGGGCGTCGCGAAATCCGCCCTCCGAGCTTGCCTCCTGCATCTCTTTTATGAAAAAATCCGCCGGCCTGACCTGCTGGGACTCCATTATATCCGATATGTACCTGTGGAACCTTGTCTTTTTGTAGTAAGAGTATCCGACAAGCGGCACTGCCAGCCTCTGCCCCATACTGCCAGAGTATTTTCCCAGCACCCCGTCTGCATAGCAGACGTCGCCTTTGCGCGCAGAGACGTCCTCCTTACCCCACATGGCGCAAAGCGTGAGATTGAACAAAAACGACTGGTATGCCTGGACAAAAAACCGGCGCATCGCCACGGGCAGCGCGCAAAAGGCGCGCCTGGAATCGCCGTGCCGGGCCATCTCAGACAGAACGATCCGCTCTAGATCCATTCCCGGCGGGATCACCTTTAGGGATTCGGCATGGCTGTTTTCTGCGAGCCCTTTTCTTGCCGCATTGTGCGCGTCTGTGTCGTACTTTGACGTAAAGCACAGCAGCAAGTCCACTGCGGATTCAAAGTCCTGTCTGACTAGCGCCCTTCCTATCAGGTGGGACACCGGCCTGTGCGAGCCGAACCGCTGGTATCCAAAAAAGTTCAAAATGCGCCCAAACTCCCCAAAGCCCGATACAGGGGACCGGGCGCCAGAGACGCGGATTGAGAACCGGTTTGCCGTCATGTCCTTTTTTGAGAGCGGCCTTGGGACAAAGCCGAGCCTCCTAATTGAAAAGCGGTCTGCCGAAAACTCGGCCACGCTCCTGCCCCTGCCTGTGGCGCACACGTACTGTTCGGTTACGGCCATGGCATCCTTTAGGCCAAGCGGCTTTAGGTGCAGTCCCGTCCTGCGCCCTATCTGCCGTATGGCGTGGTTTGTGTCGATTCCGTTTTTTTTGAGCACATATACGGCATAGCCGCGCTCCGGGCCGATCCGCTCAAGCGCCCTTTTGTTTATGACCTCGGTGACGGCAAAGTCCTCCGGAGTGTTCTTGATTGATCCACCAATCCCCTCAAAGGGCGTGCTGTACACGGACATGCCGACTAGTCCGTCAATTTCGGGAATCATGCAGTGGAGATGCCGGATGATAATAAAACCCTACACGCTATGCGTGCACCGGGCCTGTCTTGTTTGCGTACAGCCTGTATGCGGAAATCCCGTTAAGGCCAAATATTACTGCCAGTCCCGCATATGCAAGCGGCTGGCTGTATTGGATTAGTACTGCAGACGCCCCAACTCCAAGCACGCTTGGCAGCAGCGAGAGCACATAGAGCCACCATCCGCAGCATCCAAGCGGCACCAGTGAAAAAAACGAGAAAAACGAGGTGGCCGCAACGCCGCCGGAATTTCCCCCGAGTGCCCCGCGCCTGGAGGCAACAGAGCACCCGAGCCGCCTGGCCTTCCCGGAGAGGTATACCTGCACCCCGACTCCTGCCCCCATGCCAAAAATCACGACAGAGTTTAGCGCAAGGGCAGCCGTGATTGCCGCAGGCGGCTCTAGTGCCGGGGTGGTGAGGACCACCACTGTGAGGTATGCCAGTATGGCAGCCGAGCCTGCCATTGCGGACTTTATAATTCGCCTCATGTCTGCTCGTACACCAGGGTGTCCGGATGAAACGACGCCCATTCAAACCAGAATCCCGGGCTTGCCGCCAGCCGCTGCAGCGACTCGCCCTTGTGCGGCCCGAGGACTGCCGTCCCCGAATAATCCCATTCTGAGCGGGTCTGCAAGTCAAGTATCCTTTCGCCTGTAAATTCAAAGTCCAAGACCTCGCCGTTCAGATTCCTGTCAAAGGCGCGCGCGTTTCCCTCAAACATCGACACCAGCAGAATCGGGATATTACCCACACGGTCATTGATCAGCCCCGCACCATCCAAGTCGGCCTGCTTGTACGCCTTGTAGGTGTCCCCCATATCAAGGCCCAAAATGATCTCCTTTGGGTGCATGCGCCCGTCTAAATTCTCTACCGGAAACCATACGCCCTCGCTTGTATAATAGTCCCCGTAGGGATCCGTCCCGTACGGTCTGGCATTACCGGTGTCAGTGCCAAGCACCAGGGAATCCGGGTGGAGTGCCTTCCAGTCGCCCCACATTATCACATCAAAGGCGATGATTTTCAGGCACTGGCCTGCAAGCTCGCCGGCTATGGCCTGCCCCAGCGCCTGGCTCCAGTAAGATTCAGTCGTCCTGTCGTACATTACCAGGTTGCTGTTGTACAGCTTGCCAGATGTTCCAAACTCCACCATAGTTCCGTCTAGCACGCGCTCAAAGACCTGGCTCGTATAGCACAGGGGGCAGTACGTGACGGCTACCGGAGTAGCACCCACCACGTCGTTTACTATCTCGTGCCACACAAGTATTGACAGCGGGTACGCCCTTGCATCCCCGTTTATCTCGAGACCCAATACAATGTCCGAGTCATCCACATGGCCTGCGTCGTCTGCCGCCGTAAAGACAGGTGCGTCTATCGACGGTATGGCGTCCCTGGCAGGCCCCCCGCTGCGAATCTTGTCTAGCGGTATAATGTGCCTTACGCCGTCAGTAATGGTGATTCTGGGATCCGTCGCGTCCGTATGCACGTCTGCGGCATCGTCTGCCCCGTACAGCGCAATCATTACTGTAAAAAACACCGCCGCACCCACAGCCGGCACAACTAGTCTGGGATTCAAAACAGCACAGGTTCGGGTTGCAAATTATTAAAGAATTATTCCAGATCGTTACGCCGGAACGGCCGCACAGTCATGGAATGGCGTTTCGGTGTTTGCGCGCGCAAAATAATGCGGCATTGGCCCCGCGCAGGTGCGACTAGCTCCGGGATCGTATGGCCGATCACGGGATTCTCACGGCAGGCATTGTTCCTGCGATCACGTTATGACCGGTTTTGGCCTAGTCATTCCGAGATTACAACTGTCACATACTGCGATACTGTGACGTCGGCTGTTCGCACGCCTAGCAGCACCTTGTGGCTTGCGGCAGGTGCGGACTCGGAGACGGCAATCGTTATTGTCACATCCTGTACGGGGCCTGCCCCCAGCTGGACGGGGCTGGATGACACCGTAAGATCCGGCGTTGCCGTGTTATAGACTACAAAATGCGCACCCTCCTGTGTCGCATCCAAAGAGGTGACAGTCATCATCAGCTCTGCTGTCTGGCCCGCCCCGAGTGCGGCCACCCTGTCTGCTTCCACGGAATATGGCAGGACGACGGACGTGTCTATTACTCCGATATTGTTCTCCACCCACTGCGTAAACCACACCTTGTCGCCGTCTGGCGCGATTCCAAATATCTGCGCCAGGCCGCAGTCGTCGATTCCCTCGCAGTCCGACCAGTTCGGATTCTTTGAGGGAACCAGATACTCGACAAGTGTCTGCCTGATTGGATCAAATACCCCAATGCTGTTTGCAGTCTGCTCGTTGAAGACAATCCTTCCATAGTCGTCGATTTCAGACCAGTATGGGCGCGATACCGGCATCTGTATTACGCCAGTGGCGTTCCCGTAGGACGATTCGGGGGGATCTGATGTGACATACTGTGTAAACTCGCCAGTCGCCTCATCAAAGCTAAAAAAGAAGCTGCTGGCGGTGTCCAGCAGCCACACCCTGCCTTCTGGCCCTATGACAATCCCGTTTGGAACAGACACGTCTGTGGGAAGCTCAAATACCTCGACAAAGTCAAACAGCGGCAGGAAATTCTCCGTGCGCGAGGATATCACGGTGTATTCGGCCTGATCAAACTTTATCAGTATGCCGCCCTGCCCGAACACCCAGTTCGTATACCATATATTGTCCGCATCATCGACGGTAAAATCGCTGGTAAATGATCCGTTTGCCGGCGACGGCACGTTGAGATATACAATATCGTCGCCGACACGGGCCGGATCCAAAAATGTGAGCTTGCTGCCGACAAAGTCGTTTACGACAATCTGTGAGCCCTCGACTTTGAGCTTTTGCGGCAACGAATTGCCGGAGGACGGATAGGATATCCTCTGGTATTCCTCCTCTGGAATCGAGAACTTCCAGACAGAGTCGTACGTGTCGTCGGTAAACCATATGGAATCATCCGGGGAATAGTCCATTCCCCACATCATAGAGTGCCCCATGTCGGGCCACAGGGGGTTTTCATACGACACAAAGGCCTCCGTGTCGGGGTCGAACTTTGTGACCGTTCCCGTGTTGGTCTGGGCAAACCAGACATCCCCGCGCGGATCCGTCGTAATTGCCAGCGGCTGCGTGCACTCTGCGGGGATTTTGTATTCCGTCACGTAAGAGTTGGATTTTGCATCCCCTGTCTGGCAGAACATGGATCTTTCCACGTCTGGAAAATTATCTGCCGGAGTCCCGGTTATGGTGACTGTGGCATTCGGGTTGCCGGGCGTGATTCCCGGAACGCTGGCAGCGGTGGCCCAGAACAGCAGGCCGCCGCCAAAAAGTATCACAAAGAACAATCCCTTGGTCTGTTTTTTCACAGATGAGGTGTCAGGATTACCTTGTTATATCTTGTTGCCAAGCCTCAGAGAAGCTTGTAATCCCCCGTAATCCTGTCAATTGACTCCTCTGGTGCGGGGCCCAGCGAGACGCACGTGACAGTACCCGGGGCGATCTGGGTGTGTCCGGCGTCAGTCACCTTGGACCACGGAATGCCAAGATCGACTGCCGCCCTTATCACCCCTTCGAGTTCCTTGAGGCTGTCCACACGGACTATGACCTTTTCCTGGCCTAGCCACCACTGCTCAAACCATTCCGGATTGGACTTGCGGACATGCTCTGCCCCAAGCACGCAGGCATGTCCCACCTGCGCGGCAATCTTTCCCTTGCCCATGCCCAGATCAGTCCGGACTGCAACCACCTGCTTTATGTCTCCCATGGTTAATCCACCGTACCGGTACATGAAAAACCTTTGAATCAAATAATTTCACCGTGTTTGCGCACTTTTGGCACGACGGGGCCAGAATCAGGGTTGTGTTGAAACCTAAATAATCGCACACAGAACACCATTTCATGTATGACGTGATAGTCGCAGGCGGCAGCATTGCGGGGCTCTTGTGCGCAAGGGAGATAGCGGCAGGCGGCCACACAGTCCTGGTAGTGGAGGAGGATTACGAGATTGGCACGCCGGAGCACTGCGGCGGACTGATTGGCACTGCCGCCCTGAGAGAGCTGAAAATACCGTATTCCGGCCACATGTGCAGGATTGATACTGCACAGATCTTCTCGCCCTCCGGAAAGAGCTTTGAGCTTGACGCCTCAAGGCAGGAGGTAGTCGGGATCAGCAGGCGCGAGATGGACAAGCAGGTGGCATACCAGGCGCAAAAAAACGGGGCAGAGATAAGCGTGGGTACCAGCTTTCAGGGCGAGACTGATAATGGCGCCAGGGTGGGCGGCAAAGACATCAAATGTAGGATAATAGTGGATGCGCGCGGAATATCCTCGCTGATACAAAGTGACCGCTCAGGGGTCATGACGTCTGCTCAGTACGAGGTTCACGCAGACTGGATTCAAAAGGGCCGGGTAGAGGTGTTTTTTGACAACCAAAGGTATCCCGGGTTTTTTGCGTGGATAATTCCATCGGCACAGGGGACAGGCAAGGTCGGAGTTGCGGGAAGGGCCATAATCCCGGCCCAAACCATAAGGGATTTTCTTGCGGCCCGAAAAAAATCCACGATAGTCAGGAAAATCTTTGCGCCCATATGGATCAAGGGATCCATACGTAGGTTTGTCAGGCACAACACGGTGAGCATCGGGGATGCCGCAGGACAGACAAAGCCCACTACTGCCGGCGGAATATTTTCGTGCGGCATGGGCGGAATTCTTGCGGCGCGTTCGATATCAAGATACCTGGACACCGGGGAGCGAAGGGAACTGTCAGGCTATCAGGCAGAATGGAGCAAGAAATTCAAAGGCGAGTTCCAAAGGCAGCTAGTCGCCAGAAAAATCCTCGAGACGCTAGACAACGGCTCCATCGACAGGCTTTTTGACTCTGTCACCCCAAAGATTGCCGGCGAGGTCTCGCAGGGCGGTGATTTTGACTTTCACGCCGGCGCAATTATCAAGCTGCTCGGGATAAAGTCCTCGCTAAAGACCGCACAGGTAATAGTAGAGGGAAGGATGAGGGGGCTGCTTGGGAAGTGACTGTGGCGCACCTGTTTGGGCAATAATTGGCACCTCATCTATCTTTGTGCTTGCCAAGTCAATACGCATCCAGGTGTTTTTTTATCTGTGTGGCCAGTGCGCGCGCAAACAGAGGCGGAACTGCGTTGCCAATCTGGTTGAATTGCTCAGTCTCTGCCCCCAGAAACTCAAACCAGTCCGGAAAGCTTTGCAGTCTGGCCCCTTCCCGCACGGTAAGCCGTCTTCTCCGGCCGTCGGATAGCTTGATTCGCTGCATATCGGATGTCGCCCCCGCAAGGTTCCTGCACGTTATGGTTCTTGCTGGCCTGTCCAGATGCATGTCGCGCGGATTGATGAGATGGGATTTTTTCTCATATGACGCAATGTATTTGTCCATGCTGGGCGTCAAAAACTTTGAGTCGCGCCAGCATTTGCGATATGTGTCTTTTAGTGCCTCGCCGGAGGTCACGGCTTTGCCGTGTTCCTTTGGGAATTCAAAGCTTTTGTGGTGGCCTATGGCAATTACCCTCACCCTATTCTGTGGAACCCCATAGTTTACCGCGTTTAAAAGCCGGTATTCCACGCGATATCCCAGTGCCTTTAGCTTTCCTACCGTGGCCTCAAAATAATCCTTGTTTCGGTACAGCATCCCCCTTACATTCTCAAACATCCATATTCTGGGCTTTGTCTTTTTTACCGCACTGATAAACAGAGGGAATCCGTTTCTCGAATCCATTCTTCCCTGCTGGTTGCCAAACACGCTAAACGGCTGGCACGGCGGCCCGCCTATTATCACATCAGCCTCCGGAAAATCGGTTCTAGACGTGATGAGTTTCGGAATGCATTCTCCCTGTAGGTTGGCATTGTACGTCTCGCAACACGTCGCATCGTACTCCATTCCCGTGCTTTTAAAGCCCGCCGATTCGAACCCCAGCGAGAGCCCGCCGCACCCGGCAAACAGATCCAGAACCGAGTATTTTGGCCGCCTTGTAGGCTGGAGAACAGAATTGGTTCGCGAGATATAGTCGTCCATCATGACGCAGGTTAGCTTTTTCATTGATTATACAAAAAGAGATATGGGTTAAAATGTTTTAGTTGATCTAGGTTATGATATTATAACCACATATAAAATACAGACAAGTCTTGCAGCTATAGTAGTAAAATCTTTTTGGTTTTAGATCGCAAATATAGCTAATGATGTTAGAATCAAAAAATATCACAAAAATTACTAGATACATCATAAGTGAATAAATTCATGATTTGATGCTTATTTTGGTCTTTGATAATTATTTTTCAATTAGAATTTTTTATTTGATGAATATAAGATCTAATGATTATAGTTTAATTCCAACAAGTGTAATGCTTAGAAAATATTCTTGAATAAGTCATTCTATTTACAATTTTTGGTAAATTACTGAGAATAGTATTAAGTGATGGAGTTACAACGTTGTTTTTAGAATCTAATATCGAAGTAGAATTCTTTCCCCAATTATTAGAATTAATATTCAAATGATCAAGTAAATGTATTATTGTGTTAATAAATTTCTTATCAGATACGATTTCTGGTGAGATTGTTAGAAGAAATGATAACATCGTCGGCGATAACTGATGAATTATATCATCATCGAATATATATAATGGAAATAATTCCAAGATTGATTTTTCTATATTCTTTGAAAGTTTTGTATTCCAAATAAATAGTGGATAAAAAAGATCATCTTCATTCGAATTATCTTGTAATATTTTAGACGTATATTCTGTGATATTTTTTAAATGTCCAACTTTTGTAATGCTGGAATTTTCTGTTATATCTTGTAAATGTTTCCAAAAAATTATACTGAGAAACGGTTTTAAATTACTTAGATCTATTATATTTCCAATTTTTCCAATTATTAAAGAAAATTTTGGATGACAGATATTTTGGGTAATTATTATTGCATGTATAATATCATTATTTTTAAGTGAATTTATTATATTTTCTGTAATAAACATATGGCGTTTTTCTGAGAAAATTTTTTTGCCATCATCTACTAATATCGAAACAAAAACTGATTTACATTTTATACTCGATCCTGATGGTAAAATTTTTAACATTGATTTGCCATTAATTTTAATTATTTTTAATATTGTTTTCCTTAATTGAAGCACACCACCATTAACAATATATTTACTTTTATGATAAATTAAATTATGTAGACAGGAAACATCATTCATATTTTTTGGTGTTGGTAAATGCCAATAACAATACTCAAAACATTTTTCAATGATATCATGTTTTGAAGCTTGAACGTGTTCTTTTGTTGCACCTAAAAGAAGAATATTTGATGAAGAAAAATTCATTGATCTTCCACCCTCATATACGTATTTAGCAAATATGCTTTTATCTAGATTATTATATATATCGGAATTAAAATTTTGTGTGATTTTAACCAATGTTACATGATTTAGATTCATCATATAACATGGAACATATTCTACTTGATTGTAGATTGTAAAGTTAAATTTAAAATGAATCGGTTTGAATGCAGATGGAATATATTGTATTATTGGTAATGTAAAATCCATAGTGAAATATGCTGGTTCGCCATTTGCACCTTTGATAGTCCATGAATTGACCAGAGTTGTAAAATCCTTTGATGATGTTTTAGATGAAAATCTCCTAATATTCTTCATTATTGCACCACATTCCTGTATCATGTCTATTTGAAGAGATTTATTATATTGTGGTATTAATACTTCTAACATCTTTCTAGCAAAGTTATTTTCTTGTTTATATTTAGCTTTTTCAGATTGTATATCCGTCATGTTTTATTTAACCTCATTTGTGATGATAAATGGGATATCATTTTAGAGATATCCACTGCAGCTTGTCCAGAGATCTTCATCATTATTTCATAATTTGATTCTAATGCACTTTTAGAAATATTTGCTGAGCCGATTAAAGCAATCTTGCCATCAATAACAGTAATTTTTGCATGTAAGATCTTGTTATGATGTTTGCTATTTTTTTGTTCGAAATATTGAAGAAAAAACTGATTCGAAAAAGAATTACGAAGTTTTTCAAGGTTTTTTCTAGCATATGGAGTCACAGTTTTATTTTTTCCGTCGTCATTTATAATTATATTAATTTTCATTTGAGGGTTTTCTAATTGTTCTTCAAGAATATTAAAAAAAATATCCATTTCTTTACTTTGATATCCTGTGGAGAATGAAGAGATTTGTATTGATTTTTTAGCAGAACGAAGTACTTCAAAAAACATATCTGCTAAATCAACGGCATGAAATCCGACCCAAGCTTTTCCTGAAGCTCCAATAGATTCAATATTGCCTAAAGAATATGAATTCATAATGTATTCATTACCAAATTTCTATCAAGAAATCTATTCCTATATGAACAAGATGTTTCCGAATTCATCAAACAAATATGACATGCTGCTCCAGTACGTCTCTTGTCATTAATTCTTCTATCCGAACATATTGGATCATTTGAACAATTATTGATTTTTGTTAGAGTTTTTTCAATAATTTTGGGAAGAATGTTTTTATCGACTAGGCTAGTAAGTCCTCCAAGTGTGCCATCAGCACCAGGGCTAGAAGCATAAATGAATATGCCAGCAGAATAACGTCCTTCATGTTTTTGTATACAGTATACACGCTCGCCTAATGATACTCCCATAAAACCTGAATCAATCGCAAGTTGATTGATTAATTCATGTGCAAAAGAATGCCACCAAACAAAAAGAGGGTTCGTAAGAATATTTTCCATTTCCAATGCATCAAAATCTTTCTGTTTGTCTTCCTTATTTTGAATTTGTTTAAGTATAGGAGTGTTTTTTTCTACTGTCTGTTCATGAATGTTTTTCCATTTTTTAAAATCTTCTGATTTAAAATTATTAAAGATATCCATTGCATTTTTGTGATGTTCTGGATCAAGATGAATGAATATACCTTCTCCTTTTAATTGATTTGCTAGATACCAAGTATTATCATTTTCATCAGTAAATTTTGCAGAAAAAGAAACAAAATTACCTATTCGTCGTCCATCGTTTTGTTCGTCAGCGAGCTCTTGAGAATTTTCGATTATGGGTGGAGAAATTTCTCTAGTATATCCAGATTGAATTTGTGTTACTTTTATGTCCCCAAATGGCATAGCTTCAAAATTTATTCCCGAAGCAGAAAATGAGATTGGAAATCGAATATCCGTAGGAGGATCATCCGGCCCAACTTGAACAACCGTACCATTATCACGAGTTTGATTTTCCAAGCTTAATAATTCTTCTTCTAATGATTGATATTCCGATAATGATCCGTGTTTTGAGTCTTTAGTTCTAGCAAATTTTATAATTTCCTTAATTACATCATAAAAAACTGAATCTGTTGCAGTGCGAGTTTGTCTGATCATATTATTGGTAATTCCCTTTGTTCCATCTTCTTTTTCTTCTTCCAAATATTTTATAAAATCTTCCTTCGTGTAATTTGTTGATTTAAAAAGTGTTTTAATTACCAATATCAGTGGTTCATAGAGTTCAAAAAGAATTCCTTTATATCTTTGAATTTCCATCGTGGTCATTATAACTGGCATTCTTATACTCATCTGAGTCTTGCTTACCATTTTTGCTTGTGATATTCCATTGATCCTATCACATCCATTAGGATCATTACCTGATTCGGCAAATTGTGCAGTACAATCAAGCTGTCCATTTTTTGATTTTATTTTAAGATCAAAATATGTAGTGCGAGCATGACAATTACTAGAAATAAAAGAATTGTTATTTTTATCCCAATGTCCTAAACATATAATTTCCACATTATCATTATTTTCAGATGTAATCCATTCGAATACATCCCCAGAACATTTAGAATTCGTCGATCGATGAATTTCAAACTCCCATTTGAGATCTCCTAAGTGGCCATTTTTGCAGGCCAGTACATATCGAACACTGTAAAATTCAGTACTATACGCATTGCTAGATAATCGAGCACATTCTGGACATTTGACACTCAAGATATGGTTATCATAAGATGTTTTAGATAGGATTTTTTTAGAAGGGTGTAATTTATTATGACATATAGCCCATTGTGGAAATTCATTACAACGATATACTGGTTTGATGTCTTCTATAGTAAGTGAAGAATTTGTCGGCATGGAGAAAAATCTCAGTTTTTCCCAATTTGTTTTTGGATTAAATCGACGTATGATACGTTTCATTCTTGAATCTTTTACTTCATATTTATAGAGCTCTCGATTTCCCAAGGTATCGGATTCTTCAAAATTTCCTATACCGTTTAGATTGGAGACTAATTCTCCAAGTGATGGAATTACCCAAGTGGATGTTTTTCTAGATATCAGAGTACCCGGACCATATCTTGTTATGAATTGTGATGGTCTAATTTGAACGGTATCTACACTTGATTTAAAAAAAGTTGATGTGGATTCAGTTTGTCGTAAAGAGTTTGGAGTGTCTTCATACACGACTTCTAATCCTAAATCTGTGTGATTGGGAGTTCCAAGTACCACATTATTTGATGGTGTCACATGTGGTCTTCTTTCTGCATATGTAAATAATGGTGTGATGTTATCCTTCAAATCTTTTGCCATTTCATGCCAATTTCCTTTTGATTTTTTAAATAAATTCTTGAAATGTATTTTCTGCATTCTTCTAAATTTTGCTATAAATTCTGATGAGGAAATTTGCTCCAAAATATTTTCAATGGCAATTATTTCCGGATCATTTCTATGTTCATCCATTCTAACCGTTCCTGCATCTGTAACCCATCCAGTATTGATTGGATTACCTAAGACGGATCTAGCATTACGTAGAATTGCCACTATTATTGGGCCAAGACATAATTTCATTGCCTCATCAGAAAATGGTGATGCAGTTACAGGCTCAACGAATCTATGTAACATTCTGTGATAGCCGATAAAATTTTCATAGTGATTTAGATCTCTAGCCCTTCCAGCACGGAGCCAATTAATCACCAATCCTGGCTTGGTTCGTCCTACACGACCAGATGATTGGATATAACCAGAATTTGTTTTAGGTTGATTCATTATTTCTATCAGACCCAGACGATCAATGTCTATTCCAGTTCCAAAAACTGGTGATGTTTGTAGAGAATCTACATCCATGCGAGATTTAAGTCGGTCTAGATTTCTAACAAGATCTTCAGATTTAGTCTCACTGGATAATCGAATATTATTTTTTGTATGCAATTGCCTAAAAGAATTAAGACTTAGTTTTATTGAATTTCCAGAAAATTTATCTAGATTTTCAATTATATCTGGAAAATCTTCATGAACATTACCTACACTTTCAAGAGAACCATAATTTGTAGAAACTGTTTCAAAAATTGTGTCTTCAGAATCATTAATTATTGCTATCCAGATTTTTTCATTATTTTTAATACTAAAAAGATCGGGTAATTCAAACAAATTTTCGCCAATCTTACAATTTTGATAGTCAAATTTGTGAATCATATTTCCTATTGGATCTCCATTTTTATATAATGCAATTTTGATTTTTCCGTTAGAATTAGTACAATAAACTATTATTTTAGAAATTTCTATATTACGATCAAGTTTGATAGGAAAAAACCTTAATCCTGGTTTTACAGAATTAGGAGATGCGTTTGAATGAGAATTGGGTATTTTTATCGAGCTCCACTTAGAAACATAATCAATGATATTTTCAGAATAATAATTTTCAAACTTTGCTAAAATTTGTAAATCAGTAAAATATGAAACAAATGTCCAATATGGTTCAATCGCATCCTCCAAATTATTTTTTTCATAATCAGTTAGATTATAGCCTTCTGGATTTGATTTTATTTTAAAAATCTCACTCATTATTATCGATTGTGCTTTGATTGGAAGTGTAACAGTAGATTTTGTTGAAGATATTCCTAGATACAATCTACCTGCATTATTACCAACACATCCTATATCTTCTTTAATCTCTGAAAAATAATTATCAGAGGAATTGATTCCTAGGGGTGGGAAAACATTAACATCACGTCTAAAAATTGTACCAACCTGAGATTTAGATTCTTTGATCGTTGCACTTGATGCAATATATTTTGGTCTAGTTCCATCATTAGAAAGAACATCAACGGCCATTTCATATATTCCCACCATACTTCCAAGTGGCCCTTCAATCAAGTGTAATTCATCCTGTAAGATTAATGATGGAGGATTAAATCCGGCAATATCTTTCAGATCGGAAAATTCAGTTTGAATTCGTCGATTACTGCTTCTTTGTTGTATTGGTGTTTCAAAAGTAATACGTCTACCATAACCATACCAAGGATGAACTACATCAACATTTCCAAAAAGTGAAGAGCATTTTGGTTCAAAAGGAAGATTGGCAAATTTATCTACAGTAGCTATTAATAAACTAGGACATTGGAAATATATTTGTTCATCAGAAGTAAATGCAGAGATTGGAACTGATCTAGAGATTCCAGGTGAATCAATAATTTGAAATGGTTCTGGAATTATTGCATTATATTTTCCTTCAATTTTTTCAAACCATTTTGTATTGTTTAGCTTGCATTCTTTATGAGTACAAAAAATCGCAAAATCATGAGGTCGTCTGGAACCAGGAATCTGCAAGAAAAAATACCCTGGCATTGATGGAGCTGTAGACTCCAATGGTTCATTATCAATATTAGGATCCAATTGTGGTTTGACAAATGATCTCCACCACAAATCAACTGATTGTCTATCGATACTTCTCTTAGATGAAATTTCCATGGTTAATCGATAATAATGCTTATCTGTTGATGAATCACAGATGAAATCAAATATAGGATTTTTTTCAAGAGTCATTCTAGAATTTTCAAATTCTTTTTTTGGAATATTTTTTAGATCATCTAATGATTTTGGAGAATTAATTATCCAGGTTAAAGTTTTGGTTCCACTACTTTTTTGTTCTTTGGAAAGACACAGTATATTTTTACAAACAGGACATGTCTGTATTTGTGCCGGATCTCCTCCTCTGTCTGATGTAAATTTTCTTCTTTTATCCCACTGCGGTAATAATGCACCTTCACAGTTAAGAAATATTTTGCCTTTTTTTCCAGTTGCATAGCAAAAATCCTTGGGAGTAGTTTCACTGCCGATCCACATTCCAATTGAAAAGCGTTGATTTCCCCACAATTTACCGCCTTCAAATCGTTTAAGCATGTATGGATCTGAGATTTTTCTAGATCCACCCTTGGCATCTTTTGGCAGCCAATTTTCGACTCTCCGTATATCCGCAGCGATGAGCGCCCCCAATGCACGTTGAAATTGTTGGATTGTGAGTAGTCTTAACGTATATCTAGAGATTACCGATACGCCACCATCATTACTCAATTTGCCACGTGATGTTAATCTTCTGTATGCTATGGCAAAGATTACAATTCCCAAATATGCCTCTGTTTTCCCTCCACCTGTTGGAAACCAGAGAACATCTGCGACCTCTCGATCAATTTCTGATACACCACTTACACCTTTTAGACTCTGTAAAATAAATGCCATTTGGAATTCTTTCCAATCCAAAGATTTATTTTCATCATAAAGTCGTTTATCATTCATTACTACATTCATAAAACAGAATGCTGCTCTAGCCTTTTCATTAGTTTGTAAAAAATCTATACCCTCATCAATTCGATTTTTTATATCAAGACAATGTTGAAGGTTGTTGTCACCAATTGATTTTAATTTCTTATCAATTAATCCTAAATTTTTATTTTTCATTAAAATTGTTTTTTGTGATTCTATCCAATTATTGTAATTTTGTGGTATTGATCGTAAATGATCATCAATATCTTCAATATTCCATGATTCTGATAATACTGATGCGCTAAAAGTAGATTTATTCTTTTGATCAGGTTGCAATATAGTATATAATGGAAGGTATTCGGTTCTGACACTAGGATTAATGAATGTGTTTCTAATATTCTCCGGCACAGATAAAGAATCTGGCCATGTCATTTTTCCAATTTCACTTTGTTGATCTTTTTCTGGATCAATTTCGTCCCAAACCGCTGCACAAAGATAACCCCTAGCTTTTGTTCTATAATTCAGATAAAGTAAATCATCACTATCATAATTTCTATGATCAAATTGGTGATCTGAATCCAGATCAACTAGTTTGGAATTGTATAATCTCACTCTAATTTGAGGTTGAAAGATCCTATCTTTTTCAGTTTGATTTTTTTCTGTATCATATTTTGTCTTATTTTCTAAGAAAATTTTGATAATCCATTTAGTGTTTTTTATTTCTTTTTTGAAAATATGAAGAACAACACCTGGATGTGTTATATTACTTCCATCCACACCAGTTTTTAATTCTTTTATTATTCGAGATTGAGAATTTTTTACATCATATTCAGTTACAAAAAAATTAGGATATCGATTAAATATCCTGCCAGTATTATTAATCTGTTTATCCTGTAAATATCTGGCCCATGTACCACATATTTTCAATTTTGGATTATCACCTTCTACAACAAATGAGAGGCCAAGTGATAAAGCACCAGATTTAAGATTAAGTTCAGTATCAATGTCTTGACGTATGTTATCTGAATTTTGAGTATTCTCAATCTTTGGCGAATCTAATTCTTCATAATTAATTTCTGCAGGATCTGAGTTTATCTCAGAATCTAAAATTATTTGTTCAATATCAGATTTCAAAGAAAATGATGAATTCAAAATACCTAATTCATAGTTTAAAAATGGTTCTTCAAAGCGTTCTTTATTTCCACCTTTTGGGCCAAGAAGATCGCTATAAAGGGCTTTCACAAGATGTGTTCTAATCAACACATATCAAACACAGTGATCAGATAAATGTGTTAATTTTTGAGGAATATGGCTGTATCTCACGTAAAACCGCATGAATCTCCTCGATCTCGTCCTTATTAGCCATTTCAAAAACCACCTCTATGGCCGAATCTGCGATTCCCGCATATCTGGATTCCAAATCAGCTACAATATCACCTGAATTCAGTTTTTCGGCATAGTGTATTTTCTCTTTTATTCGTCTTCCTTTTTGATCGAATTTCATTTAAATACACTTTATCATGTTTTTTAGTAGATATAATGGTTAAGATCCTTATAAGGTTATTACAATATAACCAGCAACATTAATACTTTTATTTCACAAGGATTGATCGTATACGATGTACAGACAAAAAATCCGCCCTGCTCATAAACAACAAAAACAGCAGATAATTCAACCCACAATAATATCGCTCTTTACTTGCGGAATGGGCCTAGATCTGGGGTTTGAAAAGGCCGGTTTTTCCACAAAATACGCCAACGATATTACAAAATTTGCCTGCAACACAATAAGGGAGAACAGGCCACGCATATCATGCGATGAGGGAGACATAACGAACATAGGATCATCAGACATACTCCAAAAGGCATCCATGAAGAAAGGAGAGGTGGACATCATCATAGGCGGTCCGCCGTGCCAGTCGTTTTCTACTGCCGGAAAAAGACGAGGCTTCAAGGACAAGCGCGGCTTTGCCCTCTTGCAGTACATTCGAATAATAAACGACATAAAACCCAAATTCTTTGTCTTTGAGAACGTACCGGGTCTTGTATCGGCTGCCAAAAAACACGTCTCATTCTATGACAGAATGTCAGATTCTGGAAAAAAGATTACCAAATCACAAAAATACGGCTCGCTTTTTGAGGAGATTATAGACGAGTTTGAAAAAGTGAGCGGCTATAAAATAAAATGGAAGCTGCTAAATGCCGCAGATTATGGAGTTCCGCAAAAAAGAAAGAGGCTTGTGCTCATAGGATCCAGAGTGGCGGATCCCGAATTGATCTTTGAGGAGATTGAAAAAAAGGCAAAGTTTGCAGATCCAAAAAATACCAAAGTGATTGGTAAAAAGCCGTGGAGAACTTTGCGGGATGCATTGGTTGGACTAGATGATCGCGAAAAAGAACACATCAATTTTCCAAAATGGGGAAAATATCTAAAATATGTCCCGGCAGGAGGTTGCTGGATTGACTTGCCGGAACGCCTCAAAAGAGAAGCAATGGGGGGTGCTGCGGACTCGTCAGATCCAAGAAAAAAAGGCAAGCAGGGAGGACGACGTGGATTTTACCGCAGATTGTCATGGGACGCACCGGCTCCAACATTGATTACATCGCCGGCACAGCTTGGAAGCTGTATTTGTCATCCGGATGAACTTCGCCCACTATCAGTTAAAGAATATGCAAGACTGCAAGGATTTCCAGACAACTGGAAGTTTGTAGGATCCGTCACCCAGAAATACCGGATGATTGGCGAGGCAGTCCCAATAGAACTAGCAAGGACAATTGCCGCTGCGATAAAAAAATTCATTTAAAGTTTGTAATTTTTTCTACTCATACACACAGCAATTTGGGCAGATATTAACAGAAATCAAGCCATGCTGGAAGACACGGCACATCAACATGTGATTTGTGCCGATCATTATGAAAATACTTAATATTGAAAGCGATTACGACTTGGTGTTGCCAGATTCCGAAGTCTTTCATTTTCTAACCGTATTGCTAAAAAAAGAAGGCAATTTCGGCAAAAAAGCTGAAATTCTGGCATCACAATTCTCCACCCTGAAAGCCTTCAAAAATACCGATTTCAAAACTGCCAAATTCATACGCAGTGGCGACAAGACAGAGATAACACTTCGTGATAACGAACGAAAAATGGCAGAGAAAATCAAAGAGCATATCAATCCAAATTCGTCCCTTCCGGAGAATTGGATAAGATTCACCATGCACAGGATAATTCACAAGTTTTTGCACAACATGAACAGTTTGTCGCTAAGCGAGATAAACATGAATCCGTTTCTAATCCGGGCGTTGAACCTACAGGTTCCAGAGGAGGTGATCAGATTCAACGTTTATCAGGCCGTTACCCGTTCCATCGTTACCTCCATGGGAATGTCCCTGGAATACATGATCGGCAACAGTGGCGCCCGCATGGGAGAGCGGGGGGAATGGTATGATATCGTAAAGGAGATCGGTGATTCCACATATTGGATACAGGTTAAAAGCGGCCCAAACAACGTCAACAAGGATCAGATCGACAGGTTTAATCAAAAATTCGATGAAACCGAGAAAAAAAAGAACCAATTTGCCCGGCTAGGAATCACATATGGCAAGCGTGGCCTCAACACGGTATCAATAGGACTGGTCAAGAAATACATGACGGACTGGGAGAAAAGGCTGTTGATAGGGCGTGAACTGTGGGATTTTGTTAGCGAGGAGAAAAACTATCACGTAAAGGTTCTCAAATGGGTGGACGATGTGGCATCAAAGATACTCAAGAATCACTCTATTGATGATGAGATATCCAAGTGCATATCCAGACTTGCTACAGATTTTGAGAAAAAATACGGTTCAGGCAAGGACGGAGTGCAGAAATATCTGACAGAATCGCTTTGAAGTTTTGAGGAATTCATCTAGACAGTAAAAAATCAATTCGAGATTGCCAATCTTATTCTAGATTTTTCACACGATCTGCATGTTCGGATTCGCCCTAAATTTCTTCCAGTCCTATGTCTTTGAGATACGCGTACGTACCGTCATAAAACTCTGGATCTCTGGTCTTGTCTGTTTTATCACCTTTAGGTACAAAGATGACCATGCCCTGTCTGGCCCTAGTCAATAGTACACGATACGAATTGAGCAAATAAGTGCGTTCTCTCTCCTGTCGAATGGATCTCCAATTATTTCCAAAGAACTTGTGGTGCGACCATTTTCCATTTTCATATCTCAAGTTTGCATCCCACGCAAGACACGCCCAATCAAGCTCCAATCCCTGTATGTAGAATTCCGTTCCGACATCCTCCAAATAATACGAGGATCGCATGTCTTCCTTGTCTGCAAGGAACCATTTTGTAGGCTTGATGGGATTTCTTACGTATATGCCGTACGGTTTTAGCCTTTCCGCACCAGAGCTTGCTATAATTCCAAATCGTGCCGTGCCTTTAGCTTGATCTCTCATCCATTGCTTTGCCTTGTTTATGTCACGTGTTATGACGATTGGATAATTCTCCAAACTTTCCAGTGTCTTGCGTGCACCGTCAACATCACAGTCCAGAATTCTCTTGACCAACATCGCAAGATTTTCACCCCTAAAGGATCGGATGGATGTGTCAAGATGCAGTTCAGGATATCTCGTGTGTGTTATGCCATCTAGTACGGTTGACGCATTCTCATCGATGTATTCAATGCTTTCCAATTCTTTTGGGTGATATGCATGCCATTTTGGATATTTTTTTATCGCATCAAGCCAGCCTGCAAGTCCAACCTCTCCATCATAAATTTCTTGGCCTTCACCTATAAGACATACCATGACTGCCCAGCCATTATGTTTGTTCATTGAGTTGATCAGTAATTCCGGATCAGACATTTTTGAATCATTTCGATTCTTGTTCCTGTTGTTTTTGGATAGTTTTTTTGCAGACCATGCCCTTTGAGCCTCATCGAACACAATAATATTCTCCAAAGGTGCTTTAACTCCAAATGCTGTGTCCCGAAATTTTGAGATGTGTTGTATGAGAGCAGCCGCCGCAGATCCTCCATATTTTTCTAAACAACCTCCGCCTTTTTCAAGTGATTCCTTTAGCACATCCACAAGTGCACTATTACCTGACAACAGTACGGCATGTTTATTTTTTTTATTCTGCGTACCACAAACGATATTGAGTCCGGCAAGTGTCTTGCCAGATCCAGGAACACCCGTAACAAAACATATGGATTTCAAGCCAGAATTTTTTGAATGTTCTATTATCTTACAAATTCTATCAGTGGTAATGCCCAGATTTCTCGTATTTTTATCAGATCTGGTTATGTCCTCAAGACCTGAAATATTACTGCACAGTGCCATTGCCGCTTCTGTAATTGTCGGCGTGGGATGGTATGCTGATTTTTCCCACTTTGAGGGCATTATCTGACAGTCAGAAGTCTTATCACATACGTGTTTGATGACCTTGATTATATTGTCTTTATTTGCATATGCAATATCGTATACTCCATTTGTGCATTTTGTTATCTTTGTGCTGTCTTTTGTTTTTGCCTTTGTTGAAACCAGAATTGGTATTATGGAGGCACAATGGCTCTCCTCATGAAAATTCTTCAAATCCTGTGCATAATCAATGCATTGATCCTCGTCTTGTTTCTGATATACGGTCTTGTTGACCTTGAATTCCATAACAAATACAAAATCATCATAGATCAGAATAGTGTCTACTCTCTTGCCCATTCTGGGTATGGTGTATTCGAATAGTATATGTCCTGATTCTAGATCATGGAGCTGGCTTTTCAATATCTCGATCTGTTTTTTCCATGCCTGCTCTTGATTTCTATCCGGTTCAAACATGTCATTCTCACGCAGTTCTGTCAGTATTTCATTGCTGTCTGAATCCAGAAATTTGCAAATGCCATCAGAGTAATAGGAGCGACGCATCAGGTTATGTACCACCAGGATTGTTATAAGTTATTATGCGAATCCGGCCATAATCAGCCAGAATTCTCGGTTCGCTGTTATGGCATGCAGGTGATGCGCATTTATGATTCGGACAGTTGTTCGGTTTTCTCGGGGTTTTTAAGACCACATTTTAGGTCACACACTAGTACAGCATGTGGGAATGCCCGGTTGTTTTGAGGTTTGCCGTTCCCCGAATTCCGCCATTTCCCGTAGAATCCCCCGTATCTGAAACAGATGTGGGCCGAACCCTACAGGGTTGATACTGCACGAGACATCTGATTAGTGCCGGTTTTGGACATGGCCTTCAAATCCGGGTGGTTTTTGATCGATATTAGCCAGATTACAGCAAGCAAGATATAAATTCGGTTCATAGCCGAATCGTGATACATGTCATCTGCCATATCGCTTCCGGTTTGCAGCTGTTGCAACAGACACATAATGCCCAACGACAAGTGCGTAAAATTCAACTGTCCCAATTGCGATTCCGTGCTGATCTGGAGGTGCCAGAGCTGCAGGGAGGCTGCCAGAAACTATACGTGCGATTCGTGCAGCTTTACGGGGCCATAAAATGGCGCAGTTATTACTGGTAGTAAAGATCCTTCCTACCGGAACAGAGATAGATCTGGACAGGGTGGCCGAGAACATAAAAGGCGCCCTCAAGGACGGCATAACGATCAGGCGGCACCAAAAGGAGCCGCTGGCATTCGGGCTTCACTTCATAAAGGCAGAGTTTGTCCTAGGCGACAAGGAAGGACAGATGGACTCGCTAGAAAAGGCCGTACGTTCAGTCGACGGCGTAAGCGAGTTTGAGGTCCTAAACATGAGCAGAATGTCAGTAGACATGAAATAGGTGGTTGTATGGCGCGCAAGGATCACATGCAGATGAGAATCGGCGAGGCAAAGCAGAGGGATGTAGGCAAAAAGCGCGCGCGAATCGGCCCGGACGCCATGGATTTTCTCAAGGTCACCCCCGGCGAGATAATAGAGATATCCGGGGCCAATTCCAGCTGCGCAGTGGTGTGGCCGACTGACGAGGACGAAAAGCATCCCGAGATAATAAGGATTGACGGGCAGACAAGAAAGAACATCGGCGCCACGCTAAACGACATTGTACACATCAAAAAGGCGGCAAGCAAGGCCGCAAAATCAGTCGTCCTGATGCCGGTAAACGACTCTGTTACGGTGGACAAAGAGTTTACGGATTTCGTAAAAAACCGCTTAAAGGGGCTGCCGCTCTCGCAGGGAGACGAAATATCCGTAATGATACTTGGAAACTCGATGGACTTTAAAATCAACAAGATTTCCCCGAAAAACATAGTAAAGATAGACCGCACTACCGCACTCACCATACTCACAGAGGCAGCAGTGGACAAAAAGCTGCGCGTGACATACGAGGAGGTTGGGGGACTCCGCACCGAGATCAAGGCCATGAGGGAGATAGTAGAGCTGCCGCTGCGCCATCCAGAGCTGTTCAGCAGGCTCGGCGTGGAATCGCACAGCGGCATCCTTTTGTACGGCCCTCCCGGGTGCGGCAAGACGCTGCTGGCAAAGGTGCTGGCAAGCGAATCGGAGGCCAACATGTACCTCATCAACGGCCCCGAGATAATGAACAAGTACTATGGCGAGACAGAAGCAAGGCTGCGCGACATATTCAAGGAGGCAAAGGACAATTCGCCGAGCATAATATTCATAGACGAGATAGACGCAATCGCGCCAAAGAGGGAAGATGCGTACGGGGACGTGGAAAAAAGGGTGGTAGCACAGCTGCTGGCACTCATGGACGGCCTGACTGACAGGGGAAACGTCATAGTACTTGGCGCCACCAACAGGCCAGACAGCGTCGATCCCGCCCTGAGAAGGCCGGGACGCTTTGACAGGGAAGTCGAGATTTCCGTTCCAAACGAGGACGGCCGGCTGGAGGTGCTCCAAATCCACACCAGGGGAATGCCAATATCGGACGGCGTGGACATTAAGGATTTGGCATCCGATCTGCACGGATACACCGGTGCTGACATAAAGTCGCTGTGCCGCGAGGCGGCAATGAAGGCCATACGGAGATACCTGCCAAAGATAGACCTCGAGACAGAAAAGATTCCCTCCTCGGTCCTCCAGTCAATGGAGATAAAGCTAGTCGACTTTTATGACGCAATGCACGAGGTGGTGCCCACCGCAATGCGGGAGTTTTACGTGGAGAGGCCAAAGGTCTGGTGGAGCAGCGTTGGCGGGCTGGAGGACGCAAAAAGCGCGCTTATGGACAACCTTATAGTGGCAATGCAGGATCCGGGCAAGTTCAGCAAGATGGGGGTAAGGCCCCCAAAGGGCGCGCTGATTTACGGCCCGCCCGGGTGCGGCAAGACGCTGCTTGCACTTGCGCTGGCCGCAGAAAGCAACGCAAACATGATACTTGTAAGGGGGCCTGAAATCCTCTCAAAATGGGTCGGCGAGTCAGAAAAGGCCATACGCGAGATATTCAGAAAGGCAAAGGCCTCGTCTCCCTGCGTGGTAATCTTTGATGAGCTAGACTCGCTTGCAAGATTCAAGGCAGGCGAGGACGGTGCCGGCGAGACGACTCTCAGCCAGCTACTCACCGAGATGGAGGAGGGAATATCATCAAGGGTGGTCGTGGTGGGAATCACCAACAGACCAGACCTGCTAGACCGCTCGCTGCTAAGGACCGGAAGGCTGGACCTGCTGCTTTACGTGCAGCCCCCCGACGAAAAGGGAAGGCTGGAGATAATAAAGATACTAACAGAAAAAATGCCGCTGGCGCCGGACGTAAAGATTACAGAGATTGCAGTGTCCACCCAGAACTATACCGGCGCGGATCTTGCCGCATTGTGCAGGGAAGCTGCGGTAAGCGCCATGCAGGACGGCGCGGCAAAAATCAACAGCGGCAATTTTGCTGCGGCGCTAAAAAAGATTCACCCGTCAATCACAAAGGAGGTCGACCAGTGGTACAGCACGGTCAAGGACGGGATGTCCAACGTGGTGCCAAGCGCACAGGACAAGATGTTTTACGGTTGATGAGTGATGGCAGTTCCGCTAAAAAACACCATATTCGAAAAGATCAAGGAGAACAAGTCAATGACGGACGTTGAGCTCACAAAGGCGCTAGTCAAGGACGAGATCTCAGCGGCCCCGGACAGGCTCAACAAGATTCTGCTGGATTTGGAGATCATGGGGCTCATCAAGGTGTCGTGGCTCACAAAGGACACAAAGCGGATAGAGATCACCGTACAAAAGCAGGATGCCGACAGCGTCGATGAGCAAAACAAGGAGGCAATGGAGAGGGACTATGAGGCAAGCTTTCCCGGTGCCGAAAACGACTGAGCCTGCCGGCACATGCCAAGGTTTATTCGTCAATACAGAGTTGAGGGTGTAATTTGTCTGCAAAAACACTATGCGGAAATGTGGTAAAAAAATTCGTCCCGGCAAGGAGTGCCGGATCCAGAAAGGGCGACAACGGGACGGTACTTGTGGTTGGCGGAAGCTATCTCTATCACGGGGCGCCCATCCTCGCGTCGCTTGCCGCGCTCCGCTGCGGCACCGACCTGGTGTACACGGCAGTCCCAAAGATCAACATACAGGCGACGCGCAGCGCATCGCCGGACCTGATCGCAATCCCGCTAGTTGATCAAAAGCTCACCCGCGGCGCGGCAAGAAAGCTGCTGGGACAAATTCCAAAGGGGACGGATTCTGCCGCAATAGGCATGGGCCTTGCAGTGGCAGACAATGAGGCGCTAAAAATACTGATAAAATCCCTTGCAGACTGCGATGTGAGAATGGTCCTGGATGCAGGCTCGCTGGTAGGGGACATGCTGGATGCTGTTCCGGACACAAACTCGGTGCTCACGCCGCATGCGGGGGAATTCAAGAGGCTGTTTGGGGTGCTGCCAGAGGAATCAATCGGGCCGCGCAGCGCCACAGTACAGAGAATGGCAGAAAAACACTCAGTTACGATACTGCTAAAGGGCGCAACTGACGTCATATCTGACGGCACCACCACGTATGTTAATCCGAAAAACGCGCCTGCCATGACTGTAGGCGGCACGGGGGACGTGCTCTCCGGACTAGTCGCAGGAATGCTTGCAAAAAACCGCAATCCGCTAGAGGCGGCGGCAGCGGCGGCCTTTTTCAACGGCCTTGCGGGAATAGGGGTGCAAGAAAGGCTGGGCCTGCACGCAGTGGCGACTGACCTGTGCGGCGAGATTGCCGCAGTAATGCGCCCGTATGATGTGACGGTCCCATGAAGGTGCTTGCCTGCGCAGACAGAATGTTCCCCGGCCTGATTGCCGACTTGCAGGAGCTAATCAGGCAGCCCAGCGTCTCGGCAAAAAACGAGGGGATTGAAAAATGCGCAAGGCTGGTAAAAAAAACCCTCGAGAAATCCGGCATACGCTCGGAGATTTTGAGGATTGACGGCGCAGCACCGATGGTGTACGGCCACGTAAAGTCGAGATCAAATCCGCACAAAACGCTAATGTTCTACAACCATTACGACGTGCAGCCAGCAGAGCCCCTTGAGCTGTGGAAGGACCCCCCGTTTGGGGGCCGCATACGGGGAAACAAGATCTTTGGGCGCGGCTCATCAGACGACAAGGGCGAGCTGATGACCCGAATCAAGGCAGTCGAGGCGCACCTAAAGGCGCACGGCGACGTGCCGTGCAACATAAAGTTCGCCATCGAAGGCGAGGAGGAGACCGGCAGCGCCCACGTTGAGCGGTACCTGAAAAAATTCAAGTCCAGGCTTGCGTGCGACGGCGTGATATGGGAGTTTGGCTTTGTAAATGCACGGGGCGTTCCGATAATCAGCCTGGGAATGAAGGGGCTGCTGTTCGTAGAGATGACGGTAAAAGAGTCCAAGAGGGACGCGCATTCCAGCCTTGCGGTGCTGATTAAAAACCCCGCGTGGCGCCTGATAGGCGCCCTGCACACCATGCGAAATTCGGACGGAAGGATACTGATCCGCGACTGGTACAGGGATGCAGAGCGGCTGACCGGTGCTGACATGGACATGATATCAAAAGAGCCGTTTGATGCGGCGGACATCAAAAAAGAGTTTGGCGTAAAAGAGTTTGTCGGCGGCAAAAGCGGAAATGCGGCAAAGAGGGCCCTGGCAGCAGAGCCCACGTGCAACATTGCGGGATTCTCATCCGGATATACGGGCCGGGGCGCAAAGACCGTGCTTCCGTCGGAGGCCACAGCAAAAATCGACTTTAGGCTGGTTCCCGGAATGGATCCCAAAAAACAGACGGCCCTGCTGAGGCGCCATCTCGAATCGCGCGGATATTCTGATGTCCGCATAAGGGTGTATCACGGCGAGGCCGCATCTCGCACCAGCCCGCTTGAGCCGCTTGTCGCAAACGCAAGGGATGCAGCCGGCGAGGTTTTCGGCTCGTCGATTCTCAGCGTGTCCAACGCAGGCACCGGCCCGATGCATGCGTTTGCCGGCGTGCTAGGGGCGCCGTGCGTCGCCATAGGCTGCACGTACATGTTTGCAAGGATACACTCGCCAAACGAGTTTGCCCGCATCGATCTGCTCAAAAAGACGACCAGATGCATGTGCCTGATTATCGAAAAATTTGCAAAAAGCTAGTGCAGTATGCGCGGAATCCTTCTTGCCGCGCCTGCAAGCGATATGCGGCCGGGCCCCATCACCATTATTACCAGGCACGCCGCAAGAAGTACAAGGTCAAACTCGTAAGAGTTCTCGCCAGTCAGCATCTCTGCCTTTTTGATGTAAAATATCGCACCGAGCATTATTGCAGACAGTATGGATGCAGATATCCTGCTCAGGACCCCTACTATCAGCAGTATTCCCGGCACCAGCTCGCCTACTGCCACTAGCATGCCCAGCTCCGGCGGGATTCCAAGCGATCCAATCCAGCCTATAAAACCGTCGTTTCCTATCTTTGAGTATCCGTGAACGATAAAGATGACGCCGATTGCAGAGCGAAGCCCCATAAACGCAGCGTCTGCAAGCTTGCCTCCCCCGAACTCTGCGCCCATACCGGAATCGGGCATTGCATTTCTATAATAATATTGCCACTTTGCCGCCCCGCGCCAAAAGGCGCCCTGGCTTAGAAAACCCTTTATTATGCCCCGAATCCACCTGTGTCATGTCGTATATGTACATGCCAGGCGCCACAGCAGTGGGCATAACGTACGACGGCGGGGTAGTCATTGCAAGCGAAAAAAGGATTGCGTACGGAAACTTTTTGGTCAGCAAGAGCACAAAGAAAACATTTCAAATAACCCCAAACGTGGGCGCCGCATGCGCCGGACTCGTAGCAGACATGCAGATTCTCGCGCTGCAAATCTCGGCGCTGGCCAAGATCCGCAAAATGGAGCTAAAACGCGACGTGCCGCCAAACTCGATTGCAAAAATGATGTCAAACATGATGTACGAGAGGCGGTTTTTTCCGCTGCTAACACAGGTCATAGTGGGCGGCATGGTGGACAAGGCCGTCATTTACACGCTTGATCCCCTGGGCTCCGTCCTGCCAGACGACTATGCGGCAGTAGGCACCGGAGCAGAGATGGCCCTCGGCGTGCTTGATCCGCAGTTCAAGGAAAACATGACAGAGCAGCAGGCAGTGGATCTTGCGACAAAGGCGATACACTCTGCCACCATACGGGACGCCTTTAGCGGCGACGGCATTGATATTCTTGTAATCGACAAGGACGGCTCTAGGGCCACAACGCAGCCTAGTCGTTAATCTCTTTTGCAGAGTCCCAGAACCGGTCGGATATGAAATGCAGGTTCTTTAACACCTCGCCTTTTTCCATGGACTGCGCATCCCCGCTGGACACAAGCGACCTGCCTACTGCCAGAAACTTGTTGTGGGATTCCTCTGCAACACACACCAAATCCCCGCTTTCAAACTCTGAGAATTCCCTTATTCCCGGCCGCATCACGTTTGCCCCCTTGCACATGAACCGTACCGCCCCCATGTCTACTGTAACGCGGGGAAATTTTTCAAGCGTCTGCGTCTCTGAGAGAAACGGGACGTACTGGCCGCCTATCCGGAGCGCCCTGAGTCCCCTTCCCACTATGAGCTGCGCGTCATCGGCAATGCTGTAGACCCTGAGGTTCTTTGTCCTCGGAACGTCCATCTTCCAGGCAGCCGAGATCTCCTCGAGCATGTCGCCGGATTCCGTCTTGGACACCAGGTTGGATCTCAATTTCCCGCTATCTCTTTGCGTATGTCAAGCAGATCCCGGAGTATGGAGCTTGCCGTCTCCATCCCGCCGGCCCCGCGGCCTATTATGGTCTGTGTTCCCGAGTGCTCAGACGTAAATGCAATAGCGTTTAGCGTGCCGTTGACGCACATTGGATCGTCTAGCGGTATGTTTTTTGGCGAGACGACAAGGTTCCTGTCGCAGGACGCCACCAGCTTTACTGCGCAGCCGTCACGCGCCGCCTTTTTGACGTCGTCTGCAGTCACCTTGCGGATTCCCGTCCTGTCCACGTCAGAAAGTACCGCGTTTATGCCCATCGTCCAGTTTGCCAGTATCACCAGCTTTGCCGCAGCATCAAGTCCGTCGAGATCAAGGGACTCGTCTGCCTCGACGTATCCCCTCTGCTTGGCATCAGCCAGGGCGGCGGCATACGACTTGCCTTCTGCCATGCCAGTCAGGATATAGTTGGTAGTCCCGTTGAGAATCCCCGCAAACGATATAATCCTCTCGCCCTGCAGGCTGTTTTTTGCATAGCTTAGAATAGGCGTCCCGCCACCCACCGTACCGCTAAAGCGAAACAGCACCCTGTTGTATGCTGCCAGCTCCACCAGGGACGGAAACGCCAGCGCCGGCGGGCCCTTGTTTACAGATATCACGTGCATGCCGCGCCTCATCGCGCCAGTAATGTGCGTCATGCCCGGTTCTGCATCGGTATAGTTGCTCGGCGTGGTCTCTATCAGGACGTCGGCGTCCATGTCCGATATCATGTCGGCCCCCGCAGGTCCGCCCCTGTTTGAATAAAATTTCACCGATCCCTTTTTCTTTTTTGCATCCACCAGCACGCCGAGATCCAGTCCGGACTGATCCGAGGTGCTGCCCCCGCTGTCAAAGACGCCCACAATCCGGGGCTTTAGTCCGTACCGGACGTACAGATCTTCGGCGCGCGACTCGAACAGCTTTGCCAGGCTCTGCCCCACGCCGCCAAAACCGCAAAGTATTATCCGCATTATCTCACCAGATCATCCGCACTTTGGCTTTTATTGCGGGGCCTCATATCCAGCGACAGCGAGTTTATGCAGTAGCGAAGCCCGGTCGGCTCGGGGCCGTCATCAAAGACGTGTCCCAGGTGCGAGCCGCATTTTTTGCAGTTCACCTCGGTGCGCCGCATCCCGCAGCTCGTATCAGAGACACGCTCTATTTTCTCCTCAGAGAGCGCGCCCCAAAAGCTCGGCCAGCCCGAGCCGGAGTCGAATTTTGTATCGGATCCAAAGAGATCCTCGCCGCAGCAGACGCAGCAGTACGCCCCGTCGTCCTTGCAGTCGAGGTATTTTCCCGAAAACGGGGGCTCTGTGCCCTTGTTGACGCACACGTCGTACTGTGCGGCGGTGAGCTTTTCCTTGATGCCCGGGGGTATCCTGTCTGCCAATACCGTGGTGTGCGGGTTTTCCGTATTATAGTTTTTTTGTGCCTTTGCGCCTTTTTTCCTCTGTTTTTTTTTCAGATTCGAACCGCTCTAGATCATACTCGTTGGTATCGGCGTGCCGGATTATCCCGCCCAGCGAGGGATGCACCCGGCGTATCTGCCAGAACATCTCTTGGGCGACCCTCCTGTAATCGGCATGCCCCTGCGGGACGGTGCGCAGCTCTATTAGGTGGGTGGCCTCCCTCAGGTTGAGCCGCATATAGTACGGATAGTTGTATCCAAAGTTCACCACGTACTGGGCCTGCTCTGGGAGTTTTTTTCTCATCCTTTCAAACACCGCCTTTGAGCGGTCCATGCAGTCCCTGTATGATCCCTCGATTCCCAGCAGGCGCACCTCTTCTGGCACGGCATATCCGTGATCCGCGCTTAGCAGCTGCCTGCCCAGCGTAAGGACGCGGTGCCTGTGAAAGTCACGGAACATTCCAAAGTTGTTTAGCAGGTCAAACGTATAGTCTGTCATCTCAAAGGCCCTCGTGGGCCTGTGCCTCCTGTTTTGCCTCAGTCCGGCACACTCTGAGATTATCCCCGTTTTTTCTCGCATCGGGAGTTTTTTGACCGCCTGCAGCGTCTGGTGCAGCATTGCACCGCCGGACTGCTCATACATCAGCGCCGCCACTATCTTGTCGATTGCCTTTTTCTCAGGCTCGTATTCCACCAGTTTGGTGAGCGGCCCGCGTACCGGGTTTTTCACGGCGTGTTTTTTTGCCAGTGTTTTTGCCACGCCCCTGATGTCTCGCAGGTATTTCTGGTGGGCCCTGCCGTGCGGCTCGTCGGATCTCTTGACAAACGACTTTATCACAGTCTCCAGCTCGGACTTTATCTTTGAGGCAAAGCCGCGCTCCTCGCGCAGGCCAGAGCCGTAAAGTACCGTCAGCAGGTACTCAAAGGCCCTGCCGTTTCCCGTGATTCCCACATTGGTCAGAGTTGATGCGGGAAGCAGTCCCCTCAGAACATCAAGGGCCTTGGCCCTGGTAGACCCGCGGTACACCATCTGTGCCGACTTTATGTCCGACTCTGCCCTTAGGCCGGAGAATTTTTTTTCGCCCTTGCCTGTCGAGCTCTTAAAGTCGTACCTTTCAATCGGATATCTTTCCCGTATGTACCTGGTCATCGGTTCGATGTTTTCAGAGTACACGTCAAACGCCGTATTGCACGCATCAACATAGTCATCTGCAAACCTGGAATCCATAATGTCGGGATCGCAGTAAAAACGGTACCGGCCGCCGGTCTTTTTGTCCCATGCCACGTACCTCGAGGATTTTTCCAGATACGACAGGCCGATTCTCCTGTCCTCTATTTTTTTGACGGCGATATTTGAGATGCCCTCGATTGCAATCTGCGCCTCGCCAAGCTCCGCCACGGAATCATCACCGTACTCTATTAGGACCCTGTTGTAAAACTCGTCTCCGCGATCCCTGTTTTTTAGAAACTCGTCAAGAAATACGCGCCGCATGCTTTTGTCAGTCCGGCTGTATCTCGACATCAGTGCGCCGCGATCAACCTGGCGCGGCGTGGTTATCGCAAACACGGGCCCGTCGGCGTTTGAAAAATGGGACAGCAAATCCCTCCTCTCTTTTGCAGAAAACTCGCTTCTCAACGCACATCAGGCCGCATAACGCTTTAATTTTTCTTTCTGCCGATTTGAATCAGATCCGGTCCGGATTCCTGTTTTGGCTGCATTCCCTTCATCTGCCACTTTTGGAGCACCTCCCTGAACGTGTCTGCGTCTGCGGCGTTTTCGGTGTACATCAGCATGGTGACCCATTTTCCGCCCCCGGCCCTTCCTCCGGCGGCATTCATCCAAAAGCTGTTCGGAAGCGTATCTAGGGCCTTGTTGCCCGGATCCCGGGACATGTCCGTCCACCGCTTTGAGACCACGCCTAGTATCTGAGACAGGCCGTCTTTGTCTAACATGGATATGGGATGGAATCTGCTAGATTTTAAAATTGCTAAACGCGGGCCTGGTTTTGTTTGGTTAATTTATTCTAACCAAAATTCAAAATATTTCTCACATCCTGCCGGTTATAGGCATCCCAAAATCCTAGCCCATGAGCGACAATATGGAATTCATCGGCAAATCCGTCAAGGACATGTATGGCAGTATAATGGGAAGGGTCATTGGGACAATGACTGACATTGACGGAAGCATCCAGACTGTCGGCATAGACTGCGGTTCAAAGGGCCTGCAGCAGACATCCTTTGAGCAGCTAGTCGTGCAGGGCGAGACTGTCATATACATTCCAAAGTGGAGGCTCGAGTCGCAGCGGCTGCTGCGAGAAAAGGGGCTCACCCTGAGGCGCCTAAAGGCCATGATGGACATTGTCTCAGAAAACGACGAGATGAAAGAGGATGCTGCGATAATCAACGAAAAGTACAAGTCCCAGCTAGTCGCATTTACCGATACCGAAAAAGAGATCAATTCAAAGCTCGAAGTCAGGCAGGGGGATCTAGACGAGCAGTTAAAGGCAGTAAAGATGCTGGTGTTTGACGCAAAGGTGCAATTCAAGAGCAACGAGATTTCCGAACCGGTGTTCGATACGGTCACCACGCGTGCGACTGATTTGATAGAGCGAATCACGCACGAGAATGCAGAAATTTCAAACGTCCAGCGCAGGATTGTTGATCTCAACATGGAAGTCCAGCAGACGCTAGAGTCACCTCCAAAGCACCTGCAGGATTCCGCAGTGTCATACCTTGACGTACAGTCCGACGTCGAGACAAAGCTTCCAAAGGCGCCAGAGCCGGAGACTGCAGTCCTTCCAAATGCACCAGAGACTACAGTCCTTCCAAATGCACCAGAGACTACAGTCCTTCCAAATGCACCAGAGACTGCCGTTCTTCCAGAGCCTACTGCAGAGACGCACGAGGAGCCGCAGAAGCCAGACTGGCTTGCACGAATGCAAGCGCAACAAGTCTAGCTTTTTTTCCGTTTTATTGTAATTCAAATCCGGGCTTTTTTGGATCCGCAGTCAGGCTAGACGCGGCGCGAGGCAAACACGTACGGCGTGCCCAGCAGCTGATCCATCGTCCACCTAGTCGGCAGCGTGACTGTCTCGTCCACTTTTAGTCCAAAGCGCCCGATGAGATCCCCCCATCCCCACTTTGAGCCGTCACGGGACGTCTTTCTTGCCGCGTTGGTGCCAGTCAGGACAAACTCAGAGTGCGCGACGGCGAGGTTTTTTTCAATCACGCTTCCTGCCAGAATCTCCCCCACCTCCGGCAGTCCCCCAATAAAGAATCCCGGACGCTCCAGATCCAGCGACGAGTACTCAAACTGCGTCGCATCTGCAAGTACAGAGTCAAACCCCACTCCCGTACCTGCCGCAATGCCTTTTTGAAGCTCGACTAGACTCGGCTCTATCTCCAGGCCGTACGACTTCAGTCCGGCCACCGCGCAGCAGTAGGCGATTCGCCCGTCGCCGGAGCCGACATCGACTGCATGCAAGACGCCAAGGCCCCTCGCAGTGACGGCAAGCACGTATGCAGAAAGAATCCAGGTGGGATAAAACGGGGCATAGCTCGTGTCGTGTTTGATGCTGTCTATCCAGTAGCTGTTAATGTCCCCCTCGTACACGGTACAGTCGGCGCCTTTTAGCCGCATCACAAAGGAGCTGCAGTATATGGGGTTGTTTTTTGCAAATGCGTGCAGCATTTTCAAGGTGTCCGAATCAATTGGCAGCGACTGTGTCGGGCCGCGGGGAATCACCTCGCAGACGTGGGCGTTTCCCTCGTATTTTTGTGCAAACTCTGCCTTGATGTCCGTTACGGCCCGCGCAAGACTCATCAAAAAACTGGCCCCGTCATACTAATAAACAGCGTGTCGCCAGAATCGCAATGCCCGCAGCACCTCCCGGATTTTGCCGCGCCAGCTCCCGACTGATCAAACGCGCCGGATTTCATAGATACATATAAAACCAAACGGCACATGATTTTCGTTTATCAATGGGACACAGAAAACACAGCCAGCCCCGCAGGGGAAGCATGGCATATTCCCCCAGGGGACGCGCCAAAAGCATGGAGGCCCGAATCAGGGGATGGCCGCAGGTGGAATCCAAGGAGCCAAAGCTGCTTGCCCACGTCGGATTCAAGGCAGGATGCATCCAGATTGCAAGCATCGATGACAGGGAGCACACGCCAAATGCCGGCAAACAGCTCGTAAGCCTGTGCACGGTGCTGGCCACCCCGCCGATTCTGGTGCTTGGAATCAGGGGATACGCAAAGGATCACTATGGAATGCACGCAAAATTCGACGTGTTTGCAGAGGACATGCCCAAGGCAATTTCAAAACAGATTATGCTAAAAAACAAAGAGGGCGCACTTGAGGGTGCGGAAAAATCCCTCGGCCGCATCAGCCACATATTTGGAATAGTGGCAGTATCGCCGCGTGCCGCCGGACTGGAGCAAAAACGGCCGTATATCTTTGAGGCCTCGGTGCAGGGAGGCACCATACAGGAGCAGTTTGCATACCTGAAGGATCTTCTCGGCAAGGAGGTAAAGATAGGCCAGGTCTTTGAGCTTGGCTCTAGCGTTGATGTGGCGTCGATTACCAAGGGCAAGGGATGGCAGGGCGTAATCCAGAGAATGGGCGCAAAAAGAAAACAGCACAAGTCCAGAAAGACCGTAAGAGAGATAGGCTCGCTCGGACCGATATCGCCGCAGAACGTAATGTATACCGTTCCAAGGGCCGGACAGATGGGATTCCACCAGAGGCTAGAGTACAACAAGAGGATAATGGCAATTGGCAACACGGAAAAAGACGAGATTAGGATCAATCCCGACGGGGGCTACAAGCATTTCGGCGAGGTAAAGGGCGACTTTATCATCCTAAAGGGTTCGATACCCGGCACGTACAAGAGAATGATAAAGCTTAGATCCCAGATAAGAAACGCGCCCAAAAAAATAATCAAGCCCAACATACTGGAGATCGTAATATGAAGGTGCAGTCACTTGCAATAGACGGCAAGGAGGACTCGCAAGTGGAGGTTCCGATGGTGTTTGAGACGCCGTACCGGAAGGACTTGATTCACAGGGTATACACCAACCTCAACACGCACCGGTTCCAGCCAAAGGGAACGCATCCCACCGCTGGAATGGACGTCTCTGCGGATTCGCTAGATCCCCCAACGGGTCACGGAAGATCAAGGGTGGCCAGGATGAAGGGCGGCGGTGGCGGCCGGGGCGGCGAGGCAGGCGAGGTGGCATCAGTCAGGGGCGGAAGACAGGCGCACCCCCCCAACGTGGACAAGAAAATCCACAAGGGCATCAACAAGAAGGAAAACAGGCTGGCACTGTGCTCGGCCATTGCCGCTACTGCATCAAAAAGTCTGGTAGAATCAAGGGGACACATAATAGACGGCATCGAGTCGTTTCCGATTATAGTGTCCGATGACATTGAAAAGGTATCCAAGGCAAAAGAGATGAAGCAGGTTCTCGACGCGCTCAACCTCACCGGGGATATCGACAGGCTCCGCAGGAGAAAGCCCCGCACGGGCAAGTCCGCATTGAGGGGCAGGCCAAAAAAGATCGGCACAAGCGTGCTGTTTGTCACAAAGTCGGCAGAAATGATCTCAAGGGCCATAGGCGGGTTTCCCGGGGTCACTGCCAGGGCCGTAAGGGATCTCAGCGTGCTGGATCTGGCGCCGGGATCCGATCCGATAAGGCTAACCGTATACTCAAAGGGCGCCATAGCGGAAATCGCCAAGATAAAATCCCCGCATCTGGAACTGATGGTGAAAATCAAATGAACATAGAAGAGGCCACAAAGATCGTCATAAAGCCCCACATTACGGAAAAGACATTCGAGATGGTGGAAAAAGAGAGCAAGGTTTGCTTTATCGTGGAAAGGACGGCAAGCAAGCCGGAGATAATGGAGGCAGTCGACATACTGTACAACCAAAGGGCGACGAGCATCAATACGGCAAGAACCATCTACGGCAAAAAGGCGTTCATACAGTTTGAAAACACCGAAAAAGCAAGGGATCTGGCAACAAAGATAGGAATGCTATAATATGGTCACAAAATCCAATTTCTTACCAATGGAGAGCAGCGATGGCCAAGATTTTTGAATACAGGGGAAGGCCCTTGGCCGAGCTTGAGGGCATGTCGCTGGACAACATATTCAGGCTGTTTAACTCGAGGCAGAGACGATCACTTACCCGCGGGATTACCGACGGAAAACGCAAGCTGATTCAGGAGATAAAGGACGCAAAGGCGGGTAAAAGCAAGAATCCCATAAAGACGCACATACGGGATCTCATAGTCCTGCCGTACATGGTGGGTGCCACAGTAAACGTGTACTCTGGAAAGGAGTTTCAGGCAGTAAACATTGTTACAGAGATGATAGGACACTATATCGGCGAATACGTCATTACAAACAAGCGGGTTTCACACGGCGCCCCCGGCGTTGGCGCGTCAAGATCCAGCCTCTATGTGCCACTAAAGTGATGGATATGGGACAGTTCAGCTATGCTTTTCAGGGTTATGATCCGACGCGGCATGTGCGCGCATCCCTGCGAGAAAAGGAGATATCCCACAAGCACGCGCGGGAGATTGCAGTGAAAATCAAGGGAATGTCCATTGAAAAGGCAAAGGACTTTCTTCAGGCGGTAATCGAGAAGAAAAGGGCGGTTCCCTTCAAGCGCTTCAAGGAACAAGTCGGCCACAGGTCCGATCCGGGGGTCATGTCGGGAAGGTATCCCGAAAAATCGGCAACTGAGTTCATAAAGCTGCTAGCCAACCTGGAGGCCAATGCCGAATACAAGGGAATGGACATGGACAGGCTGAGAATAGTCAATGCCACCGTGCACAAGGGAGTTATTGTAAAAAGATTCATCCCGCGCGCAATGGGCAGGGCGACGCCGAACAACAACGTAATGACCCACGTGGAGCTCGTGGCACTGGAGGTTTAGAATTGTCGACTGTCAAAAACGTAATCAAGGACAACTATAACATGATGCTGCTCAAGGACTATCTGCGGGATCAGATAAAGGAGGCAGGATTCTCACACGCCGAGATCTCAAAGACGCCCACCGGAACAAAGGTGGCGCTGCACGTCACAAGACCCGGAATAGTAATCGGAAGAAAGGGCGTGGGCATCAGGGAGCTCACAGAAAAGCTTGGCACGGATTTCGGGCTGAAAAACCCGCAGATAACGGTAATCGAGATAGACAAGCCGGAGCTCTCGCCGAGCGTAATGTGCAACAGGATGGCATCCCACATAGAGCGCGGAACTGCGTTTAGGCGCGCCACCATGTGGACCCTGCAGCAGGTGATGGAAAACAATGCAATGGGCGTGCAGATAACAATCTCCGGCAAGCTCAGAGGCGACAGATCCGCGTTTGAAAAACACACCGCCGGGATACTCCCAAGGGCCGGACACCACGCAGAGGTGATAGTGGACGAGGACATTGCGCACGTAAAGACGCCAATGGGCCTGATTGGAATAAGGATAAGAATCGCAAGAAAGGAAAAGTTTGTCCCAGAGTTTGAGCTAAAGGTCCAAAAACCAAAGGACGTCCCAAAGGCAGCAGCGCAGACTGACGTCAAGGAGATGACGGATCCCTCGCTAGGCAAAGAGATGGATTCCACAGCAGACAAGAATTCCGCACCGGACAAAAAGGAGGATTCAGCACCGGACAAGACTACGGATTCCACAGCAGGCGGGGGCGGTTCTGAGCCGGACAAGACTGCGGATTCCACAGCAGGCGGGGGCGGTTCTGAGCCGGACAATACTGCCGATTCCGCACCCGACAACGGCCAGCCAAAGATCAGCACCGAGTCAGAGCAGATTGCCGTCGAGGCAGAAAAGATGAAGGACATGGAGACGCTAGAAGAAGAGGAGAACAAGCTAAAATGAGCAGAATCAGCATGAAGACGATAAGGAACCTCAATGAAAAGGATCTAAAAGGCAAGCTCCAGGAATCACGCTCGGAGCTAGCAAAGCTCAAAGTAGAGGCTGCAAAGGGAACCCTGAGAAAGGACAGCGGAAAGCTTAAACCGCTAAAACACGACATTGCAAGGATTATGACAAGGCTAAACGAGGTAAAAGAAGAATGATCACGCCAGAGAACATGCCGTCACACGAGATAATCGGCCTCAGGGCGGAGATTGTGCAGTCACGCAACCCCCAAATCATAGGATTAAATGGAACCGTGATAAATGAAACAAAAAACATGTTTGTAATAGACACCGGATCAGGTTCCAAAATGATCCCAAAAGACGTCAATACGTGGAGGTTTTCGTGGAACGGCGCCCACAGGGAGGTTCATGGGGCCTTGCTGGCACGCAGGCCGCACGAGAGGTTGGCAAGGAAATGACCCGCAATATAGGCCTCACAGTGCCAGAGCCCAAAAGGCCCGCAGACGAAAACGACAAGAACAATCCGTTTAACGGGACGCTTGCGATCAGAGGCAAGCTGTTTGAGGGAAACGTCGTCAGCGCAAAGGCCAAAAACACGGTGGTAATAGAGAGGGAATCGCCAGTCTATTTTACAAAGTTCAAGAGATACGCACGCGGCAAGAGCAGCATTCACGCGCACGTGCCTTCCAATCTGGACGTCAAGGAAGGCGACAGGGTGCTTGCGGCCGAATGCCGTCCCATCGCAAAGTCGGTATCCTATGTCATAGTGGAGGTTAAGGAATAATGTCACAGGGCAGGAATCGCGGAAAGGCAAAGGGCGTAGAGGAGTTCAGGCCGTACGTCACAAGATCACTGCCCGTCGGCGCACAGATAGTGTGCGCAGACAATAGCGGCGCCAAGACACTAGAGATAGTCATGGTGCAAAAGACAAAGACGAGGGTATCCAGACTGCCTGCTGCGGCGGTAGGGGATTTTGTAAATGTTGTAGTGAAAAAGGGCCCGGCGGAGCTGCGCAAGCAGGTTCACGGCGCGGTAATAATCAGGCAAAAGTATGCAATTCACAGATTAAACGGAGTCAGGGTCTCCTTTGAGGACAATGCGGCCGTCCTTACAACGCCGGAGGGCGAGATGAAGGGCACCGACATCAAGGGTCCCGTATCCGCAGAAGCTTCAGAAAAATGGCCAAGGGTGGCAAATCTTGCGTCGATGGTGGTATAGATGAAGCCGACAAAGATGAGAAACAACCAGATCTACCGGGCATCGCTGCGCACTAGGAGCAACCAGATGGGAAGCGCGCTCTCAAAGGATCTGCAAAAAAAATACGGCAAGAGAAGCATAAGGGTTGTGGAAGGCGACACGATCAAAGTCGTCCGGGGCGAGTATACGGATGTCAGCGGAAAGGTCTCGCGGGTCTCGACTCAGGCGTGCAGCGTGGCAATAGATGGAATCAAAAAGGAAAAGGGTCAGGGCGACAAGTTCGACGTGCTAATCCACACGTCCAACGTCATAGTCACCGGCCTGAACACGTCGGATTCGTGGAGAATCTCAAGGCTGGAGGGCAAGGATTTCAAGCAGGGATCAAAAGAGCAGGCCCCTGAAAAAGAGTCCACAGAGAAAAAGGAAACTGCCAAGGGTGAGCCAGATCAGCCTGCAAAGAAATCGGCGGAGGATGACGATTAATGGTAAGTATTGCAGGCAGCAAAAAGCTCAAACGGCAGATGGCCCCGCAGTTTTGGGGAATTACGAGAAAAGACAAGCGGTTTGTCATCACGGTAAGGCCCGGCGCGCACTCAAAGCACGTCTCCATTCCGTCTGCGGTGTTTCTGAGGGACACGATAAAAAAGGTGACCACGCTGAGGGAGGCCAAGACGTCAATCTATTCTGGAAACGTCACAGTAGACGGCGTAAAAAGAAAATCACTTCACCACGGAATCGGACTGATGGATATAGTAGAGCTGGCAAATGTAAGCGACATATACAGGATGGTTCCAAATGACGGCACCATACTAAAGCCGATAAAAATCGACGCGGCAGAAAAGACCAAAAAGCTCTGCAAGGTCACAAGCAAGGTGTCCACAAAGGGCGGCAAGACGCAGATCGGCCTGCATGACGGGCGATCACTGTTCAGCGAGGAAAAGGTAGGCATAGGGGATTCCTGTCTCATACAGGTTCCAGAGCAAAAGATACTCCAGACCATAAGACTGGAAAAAGACACCCAAGTTATAGTGACAAAGGGAATCAACGCCGGACAGATTGGCACGGTAGTCGAGATAAGAGACGGCACGTTTGTGCTCTCAAAGATGGCCACAATAAAGCTAGAGCAGAGGAAAATCGAGATTCCGACGGACATTATAATGGCGGTAGGAAAGGACAAACCCGTAATACAGATCAGGTGACAAGATGGCGCAACAGGTACAAAACGTAATGAAAAAGATCTCACTTGAAAAGATAGTGCTCAACATGGGAGTGGGCAAGTCAGGCGACGCAATCGAGGTGGCAAAAAAGGCGTTGGCCCAGATCTCAGGCAAAAAGCCGTGCTCGCGCAACGCAAAAGAGACGCAGAGGGACTTTGGGGTGCGCAAGGGCGAGCCGATCGGAGTCACGGTGACCATACGCCGGGATGACGCCATCGCACTAGCAAAGCGGCTCTTTGAGGCAAAGGCAAACCAGGTAAAGGGCAGATCGTTTGACGGCTTTGGAAATTTTTCATTCGGGATACGCGAGCATATCGACATTCCGGGGGTAAAGTACGATCCGGCAATAGGCATCCTCGGCCTTGATGTAGCAATGGTGCTTACCAGGCCAGGATACGGCATAAGGACCAGGAGCAAGCACAAGGCAAGCGTGGGAAAGGCCCACAGGATAACTGCCCCGGAGGCAAAGGATTTTGTATCCGGCGAATTTGGAGTTGAGATAGTATAATGGTAAAAAACAGGTCATACGAGTTTACGGGAAGAAAAAAGCACGACTTTGGAAGGGGTTCAAAGTGGTGCAAAAGATGCGGAGACTATACGGCGGTAATTCAAAAGTACAACCTCATGATATGCCGACGATGCTTCAGAGAAGTCGCAGGATCCTTGGGATTCAAGAAACACCGGTGATATAAGATGCCTGCCACCAATATCCTTGCAAACCTGTTTGTGACGCTGTACAATACCGAGACGCGCCGAAAAAGGGACTGCCTGGTATACCCCACCTCAAACCTCGGAGTCGAGGTTCTCAATACGCTAAAAAAGGACGGCTATATCGGCGAATTTGAGCACGTCGACGACAAGCGCGGTGGAAAATTCCACATAAAGCTGATGGCCAAGATTACAAAATGCGGCGCAATATCGCCCAGGTTCAAGGTAAAAAAGGACGAATACACGTACTGGGAGCAGCAGTACCTCCCGTCATACAACAGGGGAATGCTGCTTGTGACTACAAACCAGGGCGTAATGTCGCACCACGAGGCGCTGCAAAAGGGAATAGGGGGACTGCTGATAGGATATGTCTACTAATACGCACACAGAGCGCGAAATGGCGATTCCCGAGGGAGTCGAGGCGTCATTAAACAAGAGCATGCTCAAGATAAGCGGCAAGCTCGGCAAGGCGCACAAGAGCTTCAAAAAGATCCCGGTGCACCTGCAGGTTGCAGACGGCAAGGTAAAGCTAAAGGCGACCGGGACGAGAAAAAAGGACTATGCCATACTAAACACGGCACACTCTATAATCAGGAACCTCTTCGAGGGGGTGCAGGAGGGTTACACCATAAAGCTAAAGATAGTGTATGCGCACTTTCCCATAACGGTAAAGACAAAGGACGGACAGATCCTAGTCGAGAACTTTCAGGGCGAGCGCGCGGCCCGAGTTGCCAGCATTGTGGGAAAGACTAGCGTGACTGCAAAAGGCGAGGACGTCATAGTGACGGGGACGGTTCTGACAGACGTCACCCAGACGGCGGCCAACATACAGCAAAAGACAAAGGTGAAAAACAAGGATCACCGTGTGTTTCTAGACGGCATTTACGTATACGACAAGAAAAAGGGAATTGAAAAATAGCTTCGAATCGCAGATGGCCCTAGATCCAGAGTTCAAAAAACAGACCGTCTTTCTCATAGAGCAGACCTTACAGCTGTACAAAAAATCCGGCGCGTCTCCCCGGATAGGCGAAGTGTGGAGGGCAGAGAGGCCGGGTGATTTTCTGTGCGGGTTTTTCGTAGGCGAGATGGTCGGCTCTGCGCTGAGTGCGTTTCAGGTGTTTCACAAGAGGGAGCCGGCACAAAAGGAGCACGCCGAGATAGTCGACATTGTAGAGCAGTACGCCGGCCAGATAAGGGACTATTTCGGGCAGTTCAACTAGCTACGCAAGGATTAAATCGCTTCTAGCGCCAAACGATCCTGTTGCCGCCCTAGCTCAGCGTGGTAGAGCGTCGGACTGTTAATCCGTTGGCCGTCAGTTCAAATCTGACGGGCGGCGCCTATTTTTCAATATCGACGCGCATGCAGGATTCAAAAACCGTGCAAATGCGCGATTTTGCCTTTGTGAAAGCCCGTATTGGCGGGCCTTCATGCGTGGCCGGTTCTGCCGCTTGGCTTTTTTGGCCCGACAATGCCAGTCATACAATGCGGAAATTTACACCCCCGACATCCTGCCACGGCCGTGTGCAAAGTCGTGCCCCGCTGCGACTAGGCGTGAGTTTTGCATATGGGTGTAGTACGAGTCCCGCACCACGGCAGGGATTGAAGTTTAATAAGGCTGTCAGGTTTTATTGTTTTATGCTGGTATGGTGTGACTGTGACGAATGTGATTGCTATATCGAATGGCAATGCAGGCTAGAACAATGTGACTGTTGCAGAAAAGACTGTGACGTGGACGATTAGACCCAGGGTCGTAATGATGAATCAGTACCAAGGATTGGGTTTTTTAGCCATGTCCGGCACGACGGGATCAAAAATACCGGACATGCGTGTTTTCTAGCAGGCAATATCAGACGGATGCGGGCGTGTCGGCAATGGCTAGTGTCTACGGCAGGATGCTTTATTTCTGACTGGCTTTTTGCATCCTCATGAATTCATCATAACATTCATCATACGCATCGCGCGCAGCGGATTTTATCCCGTCATACGACAGTATGGTCCCGTCATACAGCTCGTTTGGATTCACAGTAAACGATACGTACAGTATTATGCCCGACAGCGCTTCTTTTTTCTTCTGCACAGATATGCCGGATTGGTTATTCAGTCCAACGTAAAATTGCACTTTACGGAACGTGGAGAGTTTTGCCGCATCCTCGAATGCGTTTTCCAGCTGTGCAATTGCCATATCCCGGCCCATATTGACGCGAAATGCCCCGTACCTTTTGTTTCCATACGCCATGCCCTCATACAGCATGAACAGTGCGCCCGTATTGTCAAGACGATCCAGAGTATCAATTTCATGTTTTCCCACAACATAGTAATCCGGGCGGAATATCCTCGATGAATGCATGTCAGAGATATTCCAGTATCCTGACTTGCTGATTATACATGCCAGAGATTCCACAAACCGGGATTGTCTGGATACCGGGGCCATCATTATCCCGTTTTCCTTGCTCCAGCCCACAATGAACGGCACACCGTGTTTATTTGTCATTTTTTTGGCATCCCCCAGCACGTGTGCAAGCTGCATCCGTCCCTCCGAGAGAAACCTCAAGGCGCCGTATGATTTTATTCCATACACCAGACACTCGTACACCCTTGGAACCATCGCATCTATGGCATAATGATGATACGCCGCGTCATCCCAAAACTCTTCCTCTAGTTTCCTTTCAATCTCTTTCAGACTAGAGGCGTCCTTCCGATAATTGCGAGTTTTTTGAGGCGTCACCCCGCATGCAAATATGTAGAGCGGATGGCCTTTTTTGTCGGGTGATATGACAATGTCACCATCCCCGCTCTGGCCGACGCAAAATGACGCATCGTGCTCTCTTGCCATGTTTGATGCGTCCTCAAGCATAGCGCGGATCTTGGCCTCATTCCATGTCGAATCCATCCTGCCGTACGACTTTGTCATGGGTACGGTGCGCGGTTTTTTTTATTTGAGTATTTCTCGGCTTGCAGTCAGGCACGCCAGATACTCTCAGGCAGGCCATGCAGAAATGTTTCCAAATTCGAGTTTAGAAATATTGATCGCAGAATACCATTTGGTGCATCTAATTAGACTAGATAGATCAAATAACTGATCGCATATACCATACAATGCAGGAGGTTTGCATTGGCCAGAACACGGCGAGCCAACAGGTATTGCGTTGATTGCGGCGCAAGGCTGGTATACTATCCGAGGCTCTCAAATCCAAAGGCCCCAAACGAGCACAGGATACTAGTCTATGCATGCCCCGACTGCACGGCAGACTTTGATCGTCCAAAGATGTTCGCCATAAGGCGCAACCAGGTGGCAGACCCACTAGAGTCCGTGGAAATAGAGATAACACAGGAGCAAAAAAAACTTGCAGCAAAGACATAATTACATCGGCCGGAGTTTTTGCGTGTAATGTATCCAGAAAAGCAAAAAAGCAACTGGTGGTTTTTGCTCCCTATTTTTCTCGGCCTTGTGGGCGGCATAATAGCATACTTTGTGCTGCGTCGCGACGATCCGAGAAAGGCGAAAAACTGCATGTATCTTGGAATAGTGCTCGCCGTGATAGGAATCGTGTTTAACCTGCTGGTCTGGCCGCAAGTCGAAGTCGAGCGCGGCATAGGCCTCGACATTTAACTGCGCGCCCGCAGTTTGCGATATTTCTAAACTCGAGTTCTGAAACATGAATAACGCACGCAGTAAAACAACCAGCATCATAATATTAGGCAAAAGACGGCATGCACGTGTTGGGCGACAGGCATCTTATGGACAGCGTGGAGCGGTGGCTGGTGCACGAGAATTACTCCTTCAAGAATGCAAAGACAGACGAGGATTCGTTTCGGGTTTTGATAAGGCACATCGGAAGCTTTGGCAACAGACTGGAGATATTTGAGCCAAAAACCCAGCCCGGCGTGCTGGTTTTGGGTGCAAAATGCCCCCTAAAAAACAACCAGAATGCAAGATATCTCAAGCTCACAGACAGCGAAAAGGAGAACTTTGAGGAAAAGGTTGCAGACTATTGCCAGTCGATTCAGGCCATATGCAAGTTTTCAGACGAGGACGGCAAAAAATTAGTCGGCGTTTACGCAGTCCTGGACAAAAAAGAGCAGCTAAACCAGGGCGATTTTGGCGATGCAATCAAAAGAGTGGCAGAGATGAGCGACAAGACGGCCCACTATCTGATGAAGACGTTCTGAGCCAAAAACCGGCATTTGCGCCCAAAAGCTAAACCCCCCGGCACATCCACCCGTCCTAGGCACGGCGCGGTTTTTTCAAAAACACCCGATCTGAGGGGGGGTTTAACACTCGTGCGTGTATGCGGCATCCAAGCCCCAAAACACCCACATGGCCCAGATCAACTCTTGTGATCAATTATACTCAGGAACAAAAGCTAAACCCCTCCGTTTGCCGCAAATATCATCTATATACGGCCGGATTTCATGGTCAGGAAATGGTAAAAATAGGAATGATAGCGGTGGTGGTCGGAGTGGCAATCTCAGTCGCAGTCGCAATATACTATTACGACGAATTCCAGGTGGACTTGATCTATGTGGATGCAGGGGAGGCAGTACAGGTGGGTCCGGTCAGGTATGTCATAGAATACGAGGGAACACACGGCGGAAACGAGGAAAATACGCCAGATAATGTCTTTGTAAAGATACGGATCAGGGCCACCAATCTGGGCGAGGAGGAGACAAGAATGTCAGGCGGGCAGTTCCATATAATAGACGAAAATGACAGAAAAACACAGCCCGTTTTTGGCGAGTTTTCAGACGAGGATTTGCTTGATTACTACCTGCAGCCAGGCAAGGAATCCACGTGGACCACGCAGTTTGACATTCCATTTGACGAGGACGGACAGTACAAGATTGGAATCATACCTACAAAAATCCAGTCATCACAGGACATTGGCATAGTCTGCCTGCTGAACTGCCCCAGCCCATAAGCCGGATACAGATCGTTGTGATCGCATGTAATAATGTGATCGCATGTTGCAATTTGATCAAAAAAATACATCATTAAAGCAAAAAATCGTGACTTGTACCACATAAGAGACAATGTTTATCGTGTCAAGTAATGGCAATATCAAAAGCTAAGCGCAGTGCAGCAGCCAAAAGAGGTGCACGCACAAGAAAGCGCAACGCAAAAGTAAAGGCAGAAGCCACCAAAAAGAGGCGAGCTGCAACAAAAAGAAAGAGCAGCATCGCAAAGAAAGGCGCAAAGCGCCGAACAAGGCGAACTGCCGCAAAGAAAAGCGGGGCGAAGCGCAAAACAACAAAAAGACGAGCGACTACAAAAAAGGTCACAAAACGCCGAAAGAGGCGAACCTCTGCAAAGAAGGTTACAAAACGCCGAAAGCGACGAACGACTACAAAAAAGGTCACAAAGCGTCGAAAGAGACGAACCACCGCAAAGAAGAGCGGGCCAAAACGTAGGAAACGTCGCTAGTAGCACCGTCAACTATTTTTTTTAAGAATCCCTGTCTGTCTTTTGCGCAATGATTCCGCACTGACGGTTTGGAATGTTTCTAAATTCGAATTTAGAAATATATCACTTTTACGGATCGGTGCGCATCTCTGGCATGACAAAAATCTTTTCGGGCGCTATTTTTAGTATGATTCTTTTTTCACCGGGGCGCCTGTACGGATATCTTTCTAGGCCCATGTATTTTTTCGCAAGCTTGTCGGCGTGTACATAGTCATAATCCGGGATTATCTCAACTACCCTGCCTCGTATGGCAGTCATGTCCAGTGAATCGGCGCTGCCGACCACAGAGACTGCCACCCTGGGATCCCGCAGGATGTTTTTGTGCTTTACCCTTCCCTGTGCGGTGTTTATCAGTATGTGGCCGTCTGCAAAATCACCCCAGACCGGCGACAGCTGCGGTGAACCGTCACCCATTACGGTGGCGATAAAGACCAGATTTTTTTCCCGGAATAGGCGGATTACCCCGGGATCAGGTACGCCGCTCATTTTCTTGGCACCGTGGCAGTCATTTTGTCTTTTGGCCGGCATTTACGGGAAAACGGCGCAGCCTCCGGATCCCTCATTTTTTTCCGGGTTTTTGCGTGCATTCCATGGCTTGCGCCATGGCCCTGTTGACTATCTCCGTTACTACATACTGGGAGTATAACGGATCTGGCTTTTTTTTAGACATTGCTGCCTTTGGGGCAATTTTTTCCAGTATGTCTTCGAGTTTTTTGGAGGTGTTTTTTATGACAGAGGAGTATCTCTTGTCGAAATCCTCTGGGGCATTATACCCTAGCAGTTTGGTCGACGTTCCATAGTATTTGGTTATCGCCCCTCTCGTTTCCTCGATCTTTACTATCTCTATTAGGCCCGATTCCTTGAGAATTTCAAGGTGGTGCCTTATGGTAGTCAGGGCCTTGTTCTGGCCGGATTTTTTTAGCTGCTTGGCAATCTGCTCGGCATTCATCGATTTGTGGTACAGCACCTCGATTATCCTTGCGCGGGATTTGTCCTCTATGGCCTTTGCCTGATTTATGCTCGTAGTCATTATTCGGTTCACCCGGATTTGCTTTTCTAGCAGCGCAGACATGTGTTGTGATATCTGCAGCCAAGCTAAAAATTACCAGCATCAGGTTTTTTTGTCCAATCGCATTAATTTTTTTTGCTACCAAACATATCGTAGCCGGACCAACATATCTGCTAACACTACTATTTTCATAAATATGCTATCATATACATAGTTGCACTACAATATGTATAGTTGTGGTACAATATGCATGGTTATGCTACAATATGTATAATTGTACTACAATGTGCATAATTGTGCTACAATATGTATAATTGTACTATAATACGTATAATTATGCTATTATTTGCATGATAACTGACCAACATATTTGATAACAGTCAGAAATGCCGGATTTTGCGGCAATGCCCCAAAATGTGCCAAATGTGCCGCAAAACACCCGCCATGCCGTGCGTCAGGCAAAAACTAATTCGAGTCAGAGTGCCCGACTGGTGATTCTCTGGCAGGCAACAGTGTACCGCTGTGTCATTTTTTGTATGATTGCATCCGGAATGGGCGGAGCAACTGGCTGCCTGCCCTCACCGCGCACCTCGTCGAACTGTTTTTGATATCCCTGTGCGGCAAGCCAGTCGCGCAGAATCTGCTTGTCGTATGCCTGCTGTATCTGCCCCGCACGATAGTCGTCCTTGAGCCACAGCCTGTGCTCGTCGGGCCCGATCGAGTCGCCCAGCACCAGCCTGCCCCCAAGCCTGCCAAATTCCAGCTTCAAATCCGCAAGAACAAATCCCGCACCGTCTGCGATTCGAGTCATGGCCTCATAGATCTCAATGGACTTGGATTCAAGCCAGTCAAACTCGCGCGCAGTTACAAGGTTCATTCCCAGCGCCTTTTGCCTGTCGACTGGGACGTCGTGCTCGGACTTTGTGGTGGGATCAAATACCGGCCGCGGAAGGCGCGATGCAAGCTGCCCGCTTGCGCCGTCGGGAAGATCTGCCAGCCCCCTGGAGCACCGGTCTGCCAGGCTCCCGTAGAGGTAGCCCCGGACGACGCATTCCATGGGCACCATGTCCATTTTTTTCACCACAATCTCAGTGTCGGATTTTTTTTTGACAAAGTGATTGTCCACGGGTATGTTCTCAAACCAGTACTGCGCAAATGCGCACAGGACGCGGCCCTTTTTGGGTATCTCTTCTTTGAATTTTACGTCATACGCAGACACCCTGTCACTGAACCGGAACAGGAGGCTAGAATCGTCTAGCTCGTAAATGTCCTTTACCTTTCCCGACGCCAGAAACCTCAAACAGGGTGTTTTGCAGGCAATGTCATTTAACTGCTCGTAAGAACCTACGAGCCCATCATGCCCACCATTTTTGGCGGCTCCCGGTATGCCTTGCTCACAAAGATGTCCGGATCGGCGGAAACCATGACGTGGCGCATCGCGTCCTCAGGCGGGGGCGAGACTATCACCATTTGCCCCGCATCAAGCGTGCCAAGCTCCAGCGTGTCGCCGCCGCCAAAGTACACAACCACGTTGGTTAGCGGCTGGCCGCCGGTGTTCTGTATGGTGACGCGGCCCGTGACAAACAGGTTTTGCTTGTCGATGAGCGGATCGACATAGATCTCGTACTCTTGCAATGCAATGTGTCCGCGCAGCACGTCCTTGCCGAAAAACACCGCCATGACGGCCACCGCCACAATTCCGGCACACACTAGCATCCTGTATCTGTCCACGGCCACAATATGCAGGCAGTACCTAAAGAAGATTCCCGGCCGCCGGGATCGTCGCCTGCAGGAGGCGATCATAGTTTTAAATAGAAAATCACACCTGCAGAATCGATTGATCGTCGATTTGCACCTTCACGGGGGCCTGGTAATCATAGTCGGGGCAGGCGCCGAGGCCCTGAAAAAAATCAACTCTTTGCGCACGCAGGACTGCAAGATACTGGTAATAGCCGAGACGGCAGGCCCTCAGATCAAAAAATACGCGGCTGAAAAAAAAATCCGCTTCAAGGAGGCAAGGCTGAAAGGCGCCGGATTTCTCTCAGGATACAGGCCCCGCATGGTAATGGCCGCCACAGACGATCACGAGCTGAACAGAAAAATCGCAAAAAAGGCAAGGGCGATGAACTGTTTTGCCTACGCCTCTGATGATCCAAAATCCAGCGATTTTGCACACCCCTCGGTGATAAACATACTGGATTCAGTCCAGGTGGCCGTATCGACTGGCGGAAAAAGCCCCGTCATGGCCAAAAAAATAACGCAAAAGGCAGAACGAGTGCTAAGGGAGGTCATAAAAAAAGAGGACGTTTTGCAGATAAGGCTGCAGGAGCGCATGAGGGAGGAGGCAAAAAAGAGGCTTGGCACGCAGGCACAGCGAAAAAGATACCTGTACAGGCTGGCAGGCGACGGCGAGATTGAACAGTTAATAAAAGACGGCAAGCTAAACATGGCACAGAGACGGGCAATGACTCTTCTAAAGGAATGGAAATGAAGCAAAAGCTGGTAAATGCAAGGATAACCTTTCACACCGCGCCAATACACGTTCTGGAAAGATTTACCTTCAAGGACCGGGATTCGGCGCTGGCAAGGTTCATGGAACATTCGGGCCTGGACGAGTGCGTTATAGTGCAGACCTGCAACAGGGTAGAGCTGTTCGGCGCGTCGCCGGATTTTGACGCAGAAAAGATCAAAAAAACATGGGCGTCGCTTGCCGGACTGGAAAAGGAGGCACTCGAGGAGGTGAGATTCGCCACAGACGGCGGCGTCCTTGAGCACCTGCTGAGGCTCACATCAGGACTGGACTCGATGGTGATAGGCGAGGAGCAGATTCTGGGACAGATCAAGGAATCCATCACGGCATCAAGATCAGTCAGGGCGTCAGGCGAAAAGCTAAACACGCTGTTTGACAAGGCAATCCGGATAGGGGTCCGGATTAGAAACTCTACCGGAATAAGCCAGGGCGGGATTTCGGTGGGCTCCATGGCAGTAAAGCTGGCAGAGGAGAACATTGACGGCCTAAAGTCCAAAAAAATCCTGATCATCGGCACCGGCGAGGTATCAACGCTTGTCGCAAAGTCGCTCGGCAGGAGGGGATACGGCTTTGATGTGACAAGCAGGACGCTCAGGCGCTCGCAGGCCTTTTGCGAGACGATGGGGGGCAGGTCGGCCAGGTTCGAGGACGTGCTTGGGGGATTCAACAACTATGACGTCCTGTTCGTGGCCACTACTGCGCCGTATTTTCTGGTGACATACGACAGGATAGTCGGGGCGCTAAAGGAGAGAGCCGGCGGCATGATGATTCTGGATCTGTCCAACCCCAGAACGGTTGATGAAAAGGTGGCCACACTCGGGGGAATCAAGCTGATGAACCTGGATCAGATTGCAGAGATGGTCGACAAGAACATGAGAAACAGGATGAACAAGGTAAAGACAGTTGAAAGCATAATAAACGATGAAATCCCAACAGTCAATGCCGTCATGAACAGACTGGATGCCGAACCGATTGTAAAGGACGTCTTTAAAAGCGTCGACTCGCTGAGAAAAAAAGAGCTCCAAAAGGCGCTGCAGATGCTGGGCAGCAGGGATGCCGGCGAGATCAAGATAATCGAGGACCTGACAAAGGCAATAATTGAAAGCACCGTGTCAGTCCCCATGAACAACCTGAGAAAGGCCTCAGAGCAGGGCGACTCCCAAGTCGTCAATGCCGCCTCGAGGCTGTTTGATTACAAAAAGGAATCCGACTAGAATTATATTTGCAAAAGCCAAGACAACGGCATGTCATTTCCAACCAGGCGTCTCAGGAGACTCAGGTCGTCAGAAAGCATGAGGGGCCTAGTCAGGGAGACTGCACTCCTGCCAGGTGATCTCATCTGTCCAGTCTTTGTACAGGAGGGCCTTGGGGAAAAAACGCAGATAGAATCCATGCCGGGCATACACCGGATTCCGCTCGGCGACATAGCCGGCGAGATCGACGATATTCTGGGGCTTGGAATCTCGTCGGTGATGGTGTTTGGAATCCCCGCAAATAAAGACGACGCAGGATCGTCTGCGTTTGACGCAGACGGAATCACGCAAAAGGCGATCGCAGATATCAAGGGCAGTTATACGGACAGGATTACTGTCATGTCAGACGTGTGCCTGTGCCAGTATACGACGTCTGGCCACTGCGGACTAGTCAAGGACGGCAGGATAGACAACGATTCAAGCACGGAGGTTCTTGCCAGGATTGCGGCAAGCCAGGCAAAGGCAGGCGCCGACGTGGTGTCCCCGTCGGCGATGATGGACGGACAGGTCGCAGCAATCAGGGCTGCGCTTGACGCGCAGGGGTTTTCAGACGTGGCGATAATGTCGCATTCGGCAAAGCACAGATCGTCGTTTTACTCTCCGTTTCGCGATGCGGCCGAATGTGCGCCAAAATTCGGCGACAGAAAGACGTACCAGGTCCCGTACACCAACGCGCGCGAGGCACTCAGGGAGATAGAGGCCGACATTAACGAGGGCGTAGACGTGGTAATGATAAAACCCGCCCTGTCCTATCTGGATCTGATCGCACACACAAAAAGGCGCTTTAACGTCCCGATTGCCGCATACAGCGTATCAGGCGAGTACGCCCTAGTCAAGGCAGCCTCGCTGCAAGGATGGGTGCAAGAAAAGGATCTGGTCTGCGAGATACTGCACTCCATAAAGAGGGCCGGTGCAGACATGATAGTCACGTATTTTGCAAAGACCGCCGCAGAGATGATGCAAGATGAGATACGATCAAGAGTTTGAGATTGCAAGGGCCTTTGATCTGCTGCCGCACATAGTGGGGGCAAGCTGGGCCACCGTCTGGTTCCGCCTGGCAGGGCATAAAAAACCCACAAGAAAAGAGTTTCGCGCCAAGGCGGCAGAATACTTTGGCATGCTCGCGCCGGTCTTTGAGTCGTATCCTGCCGACGGGGCATATGGCGAGATTACACAGTACGTCAGGGACCGCAAGACAGCAGAGATCCGCAGGATAATGGACGGCCAAAACAAGGAGATTGAAAAGCGCTACGACAGGTATGTCAGCTTTGGCTAGTCCCTCTCGTACAGGTTTACGGTAATCTTGCTTGTGGAGGACTCTAGCTCGTCGGGAACTATCACCAGCAGGCCGCCGCCCCTCTCCACGTCGCACGTGCCGCTAAAGCTCTTCATGTTGCGAGCAAAGCATCCGGATTCGCCGTAATGGCCGAAATCCCCGCCGTAGAAATCTTCTGCCTGCTGCTGCGATGCCACGAAATACACGTCAAATCCCACGTCATCGGTCCTTATGCTATAGTCGTAGGTGGTCTTTTCCCTTGACGTGCACACGGGTATGAACTGCGCATAGCCGTCCCGGATTTTTTGAGCCTGCTGTCCAGAGTCGTGCCCCGTGTTTTCCACGTCGGGATAAACCGAGATTCCGGGATTGGCGCTTAGCTGCACGCCGTAGAGATAGTCCACCTCGTGGCGCACGGCGTCTATGGCCTGCCGGTATATGATCGGGCTCCATTCGTCCCTGCAGTCGCTAAAGCCGTGCTTTAGCTCCACAAACTGCCTGCCGTTGATCTTTTGCAGGCGGTTTTCGTTGTATGTCGCATTTGCAGGCCCGGGTGCGTCACCGGTCCTGTACCACGAATTGGTGACGTCATAGATTATGTTCCTTGGATGGCTGTCCCATTCTGGCTGCAGGTGTATGTAAATGGCATACTTGTTGAGAACCAGATCGCCGGACTCGAAGATCATGTGGCCAAAAAACGCGTTTACAAGCACGAGTGCAAACGCCACGGCGGGAATTATCACGTAAAATATGGCCCTCATGGCTTGCCATGTATAAGGGGAGGCCGCACATATATGATTCTAGGCGCACGGCTCTTGCGGGAATTGGGATCAGGCATGATTATATAAAATACAGCCGCATGCCAATGGACATGGAGACAGTATACGTCCTCATCCAGTGCGACTTGGGAAAGGAGACGGAAATCATAGATGAGCTGGGCGGGATATCGGAGGTAATCGAGGTGCGTGGCACGTACGGCATTTATGACATTTTTTGCAAGATTCAGGCAGGGTCAAAGGAGGGCCTTGACGGGACGGTCCGCAAGATAAGAAAGATTCCCAGGATTCGCTCCACCGTAACGCTTCACCAGATACCCTCCCAGGGCGGACGCTAGTTGGCAAGGATTGATTCGGATCTTCTGTACAACAAGATTGTCCACTTTTACATGGACAAAAAGGGGTACGCCAGGGACAAGGCAAACTCTATCGCACAGAGTGTGATCCGGAGGGAGACAGGCAGGGGCACGTGCAAGGACGTCCGGTGCGGCCACGGCGCAGACAGGCACATCGGAGAATCAGAGACGTGCCTAGTGCCAGAGTGCGCGTGCAAAAGGTTCGTGCGCACCTAGGCCAAAAGCGGCCGCGCGTCGATTCCCATTCCGTTGAGGCTGGCTGCAAACTCGCCGACAAACCCGTGGGTCGTGTACACCTTTTCGGCGCCGGATTTTTTTACCATCGCGACTAGCTCGCCAAAGTCGCAGTGATCGCTGAGCGGAATCGAATAGTCGCACCGGCGTCCGAATGCAAACCGTCTGGACTTTGCCCACCCGCTAAAGCCCACAGTTATCGCGTCATACTCGGACTTCATGCGGAGAACAAACGGGTTTTTCTCGGACATCATCGGGGCAATCATTACCCACGGCTTTTTCGCAAGAATTCCCGCCGATTCTGCCTCCGTGTGCCCCGGTGCCGGCCTCAGGCTTATTCCGAGATCCCGGTGCAGGTCGTTCATTTTTTTTACAGAGTCGTGGTATACAAGCGGCTCCCAGTGCCCAAACAAATCGCTGAGCGTCTGCGCCTTGCCAAGCTCGTATCCCATCAGTATTACGGGCCTGCCCTTGGAGTACATGTCTGCAATTATCCCGTTTACCTGCGAGACTATATGCCGGATTTCCGGAAACTCGAACTCTGGCAGCCCAAACGTGCACTCTGTAATCATGGTCTTGCATTCCGGGATTCGCGCCGCGGGAAGAAACCCCCTGCTCCTGCCGCACGTGTCCCCCGTGTAAAAAAGATCGTCAGTCAGCAGCCCCCGCGCCCCGAGAATGTGCCCGCTGTCTATCATCGTAAATCCCTCCATGCTCTCGACGCGGTTTTCCATCCCAAATCCCCTCAGGCCGGCAATCCGGCCGGTCTCGACTGATGCAAGGATCACGCCGCCGTTGCAGGCCGGAAGGTGATCCATGTGCGCGTGTGAGACAAAGTTTATGCCGCACCTGTCTGCCCGCCGCGGATCAAGGGCCACCGTGTGCCGGGGAGTCTCGTATGATATTCCGTTTTTTGTCATGCGCACTTTTCCGGGCAAATCAGAGGTAATGGCCGCGGGATTTGATATAAACCACGGGTAATGCCATAAACGGGATCAATGCGGTACAATCCAAGGAATAAATAGCAAAAAACCGCACTACACGCAATGCCCGGAACCAAGATCGACGGCAATCTCATCGCACAGTCAGTAAAAGACAGGGTAAAAAAATCAGTGGACATACTAAAGTCACGGGGCGTCAATCCGTGCCTTGCGACCGTGCTGGTAGGCGATGATCCCGCGTCGGCAACATACGTAAAAAACAAGCACAGGGCGTGCCAGGAGGTGGGAATCGCCACAAGAGATCACAGGCTCGAATCCGCATCGCAAGACGAGCTAAACCAGCTCGTCGAGCGGCTAAGCTGCGACGGTGCGGTCCACGGGATACTCGTGCAGATGCCGCTGCCGGCAGGCCTGGATGCGTTTGAGACAGTCTCGAGGATTCTGCCGACAAAGGACGTCGACGGGCTGACGCCGCACAATGCCGGGCTGCTCTCCATGAAAAAGGCCGCCCTGATCGCATGCACCCCGTCTGGAATAATGGAGATGTTTGATTTTTGCAATATCGGGCTTGCGGGAAAGCACGTGGTAATCATAAACCGCAGCGGCCTTGTGGGAAGGCCGCTTTTCAACCTGCTGCTAGAGCGGGACGCCACTGTCACCGTGTGCCATTCCAAGTCAAGGGACATTGCAGGACACTGCCGGAGCGCAGACATTGTAATTACCGGAGTGGGCAACAGGGACGCATTTGAGCTTGCCCCGGACATGATAAGGGACGGCGCAATAGTCATCGATGTCGCCATTTCCAGACGCGGCGGCAAGCTTGCGGGGGATGCGGATTATGACGAGATAATCAAAAAGGCGTCGTACGCCACCCCGGTTCCCGGGGGCGTGGGGCCGATGACTGTCGCAATGCTGCTAAAAAACACGGTAATGGCGGCGTCACTGAGCGGGGGACTTGGCCCAGGATCCTAAAAAGTCGGCGCTCCGCAAGATGCTGCTTGAGAGAAGGGACGCCAACTCGCACGACATGATAGGAATAGTCAGCCAAAAGATATTCCGCAAGCTGGGCACCATCAGGGAGTTCAGGGATGCACAGTCAGTCGCGTGCTATTATCCGACGGGAAGCGAGATCCTGACGCACGACATTATGCTCGACGCGCTGAGCCGCGGAAGACAGGTCTGCCTTCCCAGGATTGCACAAAAAGAGATGCACTTTAGGCAGATAACGGGCATGGAGGGAATGGAGAGGGGCGCATATGACATCATGGAGCCCAGAGAGGACGCCCCGCCGTGCGAGAATCCCGACGTCACAATAGTCCCGTCTGTCGGACTCTCAAGGGACGGCTCCAGGCTCGGATACGGGCGCGGATACTATGACCGGTTTCTTGCAAAAACCGACACCGTGTCATTTGCAGTGTCGTATTCAAGACAGATGGTAAAATCCATCCCGGTCACCTCTGATGATGTCGGCATGGACTGGATTGTCACAGAAGACGAGATAATCAGGGTCACGAAACGATCCTAAAGGTGCGGGCGCCTGCGCGCAAAAGCGGCAAGTGCCCGGCGCCGCCTTGGCCCCCGCGGTAATCAATTGTAAGACTAATTTAGCCGTGTTATTGCTTGGAATTCACGCATGGATCTTTCAAAAGAGTTCGACTCCAAAAAGATAGAGGATCATATGAGGCGGCACCTTGCGGGAATAGACCTGCAAGAAAAGATCTCCGGGTCAAAAAGGGATCGGATCATGTTCATCGAGGGGCCCCCCACGATGAACGGCACGCCGCACGCAGGACACCTCAGGGGGAGGGTGATAAAGGATTTCTGGTACAGGTACAATACGCTGCGCGGCAAGGACATAGTCTTCAACGCAGGATGGGACACGCAGGGACTGCCAGTGGAGCTGCAGGCGCAAAAGGAGCTCGGGGTAAAGGGGGGCAAAAAGGAGCTGATGGAGGAGGTCGGAATAGAAAAGCTCGTAGCCGAGTGCAAAAAAATTGTAAAAAAATACAGCAAAAAGTGGGTCAAGGTGGACGGCCTGCTCGGCATGTCCCTTGATCAGGACGGCGCATACTGGACGTATGACGACAGGTACATCGAAAGGGAGTGGCAGCTGCTCAAAAAGGCCATGCAGGGCGGAATACTCGAGGACGACTATACCGTAATCGCATACTGTCCCAGCTGCCAGGCGTCGCTGAGCCATGCAGAGGTGGGCCAGGCATACGAGCAGGTGCAGGATCCCTCGCTCTACTACAAGGTAAGGCTGGCAGACGACGACGCGTTTTTGATTGTCTGGACTACGATGCCCTTTACGCTGGTAACAGACGCAATGGTGGGCCTGAATCCGAACGAGGACTATAATTACATTACAGTGGGAGAGGAGATGTGGATAGTCGGAAAAAGCAGGACCGACGAGCTGTTACAGGAGGCAAAAATCACAGAGTACCGCATTATAAAGACTGCAAAAGGCTCCGAGTTTGAGGGCAAGAGATACATCCACCCGCTGTACGACGAGATTCCGGCGCTGCAAAAGCTCGCAGAAAAGGAAAACTATCACACCACAGTGGCCGAAGAGTTTGTCGACGCAAGCACGGGAAGCGGGCTGGTGCACCTGTCCCCTGCCAACGGCGAGGAGGACATTAGGATTGCAAGGAGGCGCAACGTAAGCGTGTTTAACCCGATTGACGACGAGGCAAGATTCACCGCAGATGCAGGCAGGTACGCGGGGCTCTTTGTCAGGGACGCAGACAGGCGCATAGTCGACGATCTGAGGGAAAAAGGCGCCCTAGTCAAGATTGGAAAAATCAGGCACAAGTATCCGCTCTGCTGGCGCTCCAGGCACAGGATAATATGGATGGCGCGAAGGGGGTGGTTTTACAAGCTGGACAGGCTAAAAGACAAGGCAGTCAGGGCCGCTGAAAATGTCGAATATTTCTTTGAGGCCCCAAGGAACCGCTTTCTTGGAATAGTCCGGGAGAGGCACCCGTGGTGCATCTCAAGGGAGAGGTTCTGGGGATGCCCCATTCCCGCGTGGAACTGTGCCGAGTGCAAAAACAGGGACTGGTTTTTTTCAAGGCAGGAGATTATCAATGCGGCAGTGGATCTTCCCGACGGGGAGAGCTTTGAGCTGCACCGGCCGTGGATAGATGGCATCAGGACAAGGTGTACAAAATGCGGCAGTACTGACACAGAGAGGGAGCAGTTCGTGCTAGACACGTGGCACAACAGCGGTGCTGCGCCGTTCTCCTCGCTGACAGACGAGGCATATTCCAGGTACATTCCCGCAGAATTCTTTACAGAAGGCATTGATCAGACCAGGGGCTGGGCGTACACGCTGCTGATTGAAAACGTGATACGCAGTGATTCGCCCACGTCCCCGTACAAGTCGTTTCTGTTTCAGGGCCACGTGCTTGACAAAAACGGCGGCAAGATGAGCAAGAGCCTCGGAAACGTAATCGACGCGGAGGAATTGCTGACAGAATATCCGGTGGATCTGGTTCGGTTTTACTTTATGTGGAAGTCAAGCCCGATTGAGCCGCTGAGCTTTAGCACAGACGAGATGATGTCGAGGCCGTACCAGGTACTCAGCACGCTGTACCACCTGCACCTGTATTTCAGGCAGAACAGCGAGTATGACGGGTTTGACAAAAACACGACTGTCGCATGGGCAAGGGAGGAGAATCTTTTGCAGTCGCCAGACGTGTGGCTCCTATCAAAGCTGCAAAAGCTGATCAAAAAATGCGGCGAGCTAAGCGACGCGTGCAGGTTTCACGAGTCCGCAAGGGCGCTTGAGGACTATATAATCAACCTGCTAAGCCAGATTTACGTTCCGATAATCAGAGAGGAGCTGTGGGACGAGGACGACTCCAAAAAAGGGAGGCGGCGCGCGATATACGCAGTACTCTCAAAAGTACTCAGGACGCTTGACGTGCTGGTGCACCCGCTGTGCCCGTACACGAGTGACTATCTGTACCTAGGCACGTTTGCCGGCAAGGAGAGCATCCTGCTTGAATCGTGGCCTACAGCGCAAGACGCCATGGAAAACGACGCAGTCGAGGAGTCATTTGATCTGCTCAAGGAGGCAGTCTCCGTTTCCGCCGCAGCAAGGATGAGCGGAAAGCTAAAGCGCAGGTGGCCGCTTGATGAGGCAGTCATTTGTGTGGTCGGAGAACAAAAAGAAAAGCTAGAGTCGCTCTCAGGATTGCTGCTCTCGCAGCTAAACGTGGAAAAATACACCATACACGAGATCAAGGCATCCGGCGGCCTGGGGCGGCTGATGGAGCTAATGGATCTAAACCTCCCCGTAGCCCCCAGAATCGGGCTGGAAAGGGGCAGAGTCGGCCCCAGGGCAAAACAGTCCATGGGCGCCCTGGTAAGCAGCTTTGAGGCCACAGATCCCGGGCAGATAGTCGCCAGCCTGCGCAAGGACGGAACATGCGGGTTTGACGCAGGCAAAGGCAGGATAACCCTGGACAGCGAGGATTTCACGGTGGATTTTGACTCAAAGGAGGGCCACGCGGTGGCGAGTCGCGGGGATTTTGTGGTGTTCGTCTCCACGTCGCGAAACATTGCGCGTGGACTGGTAAAGGACATTGCAAGACGGCTTCAGACACTCAGAAAGGAGAGGGGGTACAATCCCACCGATATGCTGCGCGTGGCATCCATACTGGGCCTGGATGAGGGGCAGCGGGATCTTTTGGGGGAAAAGACAAAGGATCTCGCGTTTCTAGTCAGGGTCGAAAAAATCGACTTTGTACAGTCGTGCAGGCAGTACAAGGACGACGATATAGACGGTCAAAAAATCCGAATTTCAGTCGAGTAATGACAAAAAATCTTTACACGTGCATGATAAATAGAAACTCTGCGTATTACCAGCATGGTCAAGCAGATCAGCCTTGACGCATGGCAGATACGGCACCTAGTCGAGCTGCTAAGAAAGGGCTCCGGCGTGGTCAGCCGCACCAATGCACCCATCGTGCTGTACAGGCAGACACTAGAGGAGGAGGAGGGCTCCTACGAGGAGATAGTCTGCACGCTGGGCAGAAGCCACATAGTCGAGCAGAGGATAGTCTCCGGTGGCGTCATGCCGCCCACCATTCACGAGCAGTTTGTCTTTTCCATAGACGAGTATCCAAGCAGGCTGATTCGAAAAAGCCGCGACCGGTTCTTGCAGATTGTCTCGCTTTTAGAGATCCAGCTGAAATAGCGATAATACGAATATAAGGCATTACGGGGATGACACCTACATGCGCCTATTGGAGTACCAGGCAAAGGAGCTTTTCAGGGAATACGGCATAAACATGCCGCCTAGCAGGACCTCGAGGGACATCGAACAGGGGCGAAAGGACGCCGGGGAGCTGGGCTATCCGTTTGTAATCAAGATCCAGGTTCCAGTCGGCGGAAGGGGCAAGGCAGGCGGAATCCAAAAGTGCGGCAGCGACGACGAGTTTGAGCTGAAATATCCGCAGGTATTGGAGATGAGCATAAAGGGCGAACGGGCGCAGGCAGTCATGCTTGAAAAAATGGCAGACATCAAAAAAGAGCTGTATCTGTCGCTGTTTTTGAACCGGAGCAAGAGGTGCTATACGGTGATTGCGTCCTCAAAGGGCGGAATGGAGATAGAGTCGATCAAAGATCAGATCATAACGGAGGTGGGACGCGGGCACGTCGACCGCAGTACGGCACACAAAATTGCAAAAGAGATGAACCTCGAGGGAAGGTCGGCTGACGCCCTTGCAGACATACTGCAGAGGCTCTCAAAGCTTACAATAGAAAAGGAGGCAGAGCTAGTAGAGATAAATCCGCTGGTGATAACCGGCGACGGCTCGATGCTTGCGCTTGACGGCAAGATAATGACAGACGACAATTCCAATTTCAGGCACAACGAGATGGCAAAGTATCAAAAGATATCCGAGCTGGAGCAAAGGGCGGAGAAAAACGGGTTTTCACTCGTGGAGCTTGACGGCAACATAGCCGTGATAGGAAACGGCGCCGGACTCGTAATGTCGACTCTTGACATGCTTGCCGACAGCGGGGGAAGGCCCGCGTGCTTTTTGGATGTTGGCGGCGGCGCCACGCCGGAATCCGTATACGAGGCGCTGACTCTGATCAGCGAGATGGACAGGGTAAGGTGCATTCTGGTAAACCTGTATGGCGGAATCGTAAAAACGACAACGGTTGCGGCTGCGTTCATCAAGGCGTACGACTCGCACCTGATCGACCTGCCGGTCTTTGCAAGACTCCGCGGTGCAGAGTCCGATAAGGCAAAGGACATGCTAAAGGATTCAAAGACCAAACTTTATGACACGGTGGAGGAGGCAATCAATGCCGCCGTAATGGGGGTAAAAAAATGACCGACATTTTTGAGCTGCTGTGCGGCGATCCCGGGGATTCGGACTATAAGAAAAAGCCCGTAATCGTCCAGGGAATAACAGGCAAGTTCGGCTCGACGCACACCAGACTCATGCGGGAATACGGCACAAACATTGCAGCCGGGGTAACGCCGGGCAAGGGCGGCGAAAAATTCGACGGTGTTCCGATATACGACTCTGTAGGCGAGGCAGTCGGCGCAACAGGGGCGAAAATCTCCATTCTCTTTGTTCCGGCAAAGTTTTTTCTGGGTGCGGCAAAAGACGCGCTGGAATCTGGAGTCAAGCTGCTGGTTGCAATTCCGGAGCACGTGCCCATACGTGACACCCTTGAGCTGCTAGAGATGGCAAAGCAAAAAGACGCCATAGTGATAGGGCCCAACACGCCGGGGGTGATAATACCCGGGATAATCAAGGTGGGAATAATGCCCGCAAGCCCCTTCAGGGCAGGAGACATTGCCGTGCTATCAAAGAGCGGGACGCTGCTGTACGAGATCTCCAATGCGCTGACGCAGATGGGATTCGGCCAGTACATGACGCTTGGAATCGGCGGGGATCCCGTAAACGGCACCAGGCTTGTCGACGCATTTGACATGGTAAAGGACGCCCCAAAGCTGCAGGGGCTGGTGATCGTAGGGGAGATCGGCGGGGATGCAGAGGAGCTTTTGGCCCAGAAAATAATAGACTCGGGGTTTGAAAAGCCCGTCGTGGCATACATTGCCGGAAGGGCCGCCCCGAAGGAAAAGAGGATGGGCCATGCCGGCGCCATAGTGATGGGAAACTATGGATCCGCCGAATCCAAGATATCGATGTTCAACAGGGCAAACATTCCGGTGGCAAAGCGCCCCGCCGAGGTACCCGTGCTGCTGGCCACGAAAATATCAGGCCAGTCCGATTAAATTAATAGTGAGGGGTTTTGAGGTAGGTTCAGGCATGCCCATAACCGATGTTGTAAAAAAACAGATAGCGCAAAAGGCGCGCCTCCACATGAAAATATGCTTTTACTGCGGGGCAAGAAACTCTATTGCCGCCACGCGGTGCAGAAAGTGCAGAAACAACTATTTACGCCTGAAAAACAGGAATCTGGGCGTCAAGAAATAGCCGTTTTGGCAAGCCCAAAGATACAAAAACTTCCTATAATATGGATAATACGGACCGGTCGTCTAGCGGCTAGGATGACGCACTCACACTGCGTAAGGATTTACAAATCCCGCAAGGGTCATGGGTTCAAATCCCATCCGGTCCATTAGGATATTTTTCCTTTTATCGGTTCCACGGATTAAAAGTATAAAGCTGAGAAAAGAGGAATTCAAGAGGATTCTGGCGTGTGAATTTGAGCCCCGGTCTATCAGATCTTGCGTGATGATTCTATCGTCGAACTACGGATCCATAAAAAGTTTATTAGAGCATTCATCGTATTAATGTTCAGATCTTACGTGATAAGGCTGCGTTGAACTAGCCTATTTTTTCTTATTTTGTGAATGTCCAAGTTGCCACATAATCCGATCAGGGGCAAACCTATTCGTGTCAAATCCCAATGATATCAAAAAATAAAAAATGGTAGGGATGCTGTAAGCGTCCCGATCGCCTTCTGCCGTCATTATAGAAACTATTTTCGTAGCAAGTATATCATTATCTAACGTCCTTCAATTATCTCAATTACGATGTCTGCCACTGTTTCTGCCACCATATCTGCTATAAAATATCCTATGGCGCCTCCGATCATTACCCATAATATGATTTTTTGATTCTTGGATAGGATCAACCCGTAGGGTTCAGACCAAGTCACCATATAATTCATTCCGGTTCTTGTGTAAAAAAATAGGTAGGAATATTGTAGGCGTTCCAATCACCTCTGCCGTCATTTTCACGATCCGACCTCCATATTTGACGTGGATCAGAGCACGATATCGCGATATCTCGAGTTTGCTAAAACAATATTGTTGGAAATCACGTCAAAAACACATCATTTATGGTGTTTTTCAGTCGGATCCGCATCATTAATTTAGCCCATTTTTTATTTTTTATCATGAAACTAAGATATTATATAGTCATAATAATTTTTATCGTCATGACAGCATATATTCTGACAGATCGACAAATTTCTTTAAATAATTCCAAGAAATTACACGAATCATCGATACTTTGGGATTATGGTTATGATATACAGTGTGAACCACGTTTTCAGCAAAAACCAAATTGTAAAATTATTGACGAATCAGGCAATAGAGTCCCAAATGAAAAATTACTAGAGACAGGTATAGGGTGTTGGGAGGAGGATGATGTTGGTTATTGGTTGCCGTGCAAAATAGATTGAAGGTGGATAAACTCCTGTCTCGCATTTAACAATGTTATGTCCTACGACAACAAATCATTGGTCGATAGTCAGAGTTATCATACCACATATACCTGAATCATTAGTGGCAGATTCATTAATCAGATATGCATGTGATTTTGTTTTAAAAAACCGATGAACTGATTTGGCTGAAAATTTTTAAAAATTCGGACAATTCAGCGATTGGCATCACGCACGATCCATACAGGATAATGTTATCCCGGATTTCAGGAGGCGATACAAAAATCATTCCAACCATACGGTCGAATCCATGGTGTGTTTGTTACGTTGATAGGCCCAGGAGGGTTTTTCATTTTTTGCATCCATGGTGCATGTGAAAAATCAGTGATCAAAAAAATTAGTCAAAGATTCCTGATCTTAAAGATTTGCTCATTTTTCTATGTAATAAATATTGAGCCGTTTGATTGCCCTACTATACTGACGCTCAAAAATAATTTCGCCTACTGAACAATTTTGAACAGAAAAGTATAAGGATCAGCGGTTCTAGGCAATTATCATGATCAAAACATCACTCATGGAGGCCATAAAGTCTGAAAAAAACGTCAAAATACACAAGAAACTGATTGCAGTCAATTTGGTACGTAGTAAGGGATGTTCCACAAGCTTTGCTGCCGAATCAGTCGGCGTCACACAGCGTTCTGTACAGTTGTGGCTGGAATATTTCGACAATGATGGAATAGAAGGTCTCAGGACTCTGCCGCAGGAGGGCAGGCCTCCTCTTGTACCGCGCATTAGAATTAAGAAAATGGCAAAGAGGTTGTGTAATAAAGGAAAGCTTACACCAAAAAAGCTTCAAAGAAAAATCTACAATAAATACAGGGTCAAATACAGCATGTGCAACATTCGAAAAATCCTGAATTGGTTTAATTATACATTAAAGGCCTCAACACGAACATACGTCAAGGCAAGCAGCAAGTCGGAATGCACAAGGTGGCGAAACGAGAATTTGCCGGATATTTTACGCATGGAAGGGCAAGGATTTACAGTTGTAATCCAGGACGAGTCCATTTTTGTACATGATTCTATGGCAGGGAAAAAATATTGGTCGTTGCGGGGTGAAAGAATTCCCATAAAAAGTACCGGATCCCACACGAAAATTATCGTATATGGTGCGCTAGCAGGTAATGGCTCACAACTGTTCCGATTATATCCAAAGTTTAACGGCGAAACGTTTGTACAATATCTTGAGGATATGCGGCTCAAATGGAAAAAAGTTCTAGTCATTGTGGACAATGCATCTCAGCACAGATCTATACTGACGCTCAAAAATAATTTCGCCTACTGAACAATTTTGAACAGAAAAGTATAAGGATCAGCGGTTCTAGGCAATTATCATGATCAAAACATCACTCATGGAGGCCATAAAGTCTGAAAAAAACGTCAAAATACACAAGAAACTGATTGCAGTCAATTTGGTACGTAGTAAGGGATGTTCCACAAGCTTTGCTGCCGAATCAGTCGGCGTCACACAGCGTTCTGTACAGTTGTGGCTGGAATATTTCGACAATGATGGAATAGAAGGTCTCAGGACTCTGCCGCAGGAGGGCAGGCCTCCTCTTGTACCGCGCATTAGAATTAAGAAAATGGCAAAGAGGTTGTGTAATAAAGGAAAGCTTACACCAAAAAAGCTTCAAAGAAAAATCTACAATAAATACAGGGTCAAATACAGCATGTGCAACATTCGAAAAATCCTGAATTGGTTTAATTATACATTAAAGGCCTCAACACGAACATACGTCAAGGCAAGCAGCAAGTCGGAATGCACAAGGTGGCGAAACGAGAATTTGCCGGATATTTTACGCATGGAAGGGCAAGGATTTACAGTTGTAATCCAGGACGAGTCCATTTTTGTACATGATTCTATGGCAGGGAAAAAATATTGGTCGTTGCGGGGTGAAAGAATTCCCATAAAAAGTACCGGATCCCACACGAAAATTATCGTATATGGTGCGCTAGCAGGTAATGGCTCACAACTGTTCCGATTATATCCAAAGTTTAACGGCGAAACGTTTGTACAATATCTTGAGGATATGCGGCTCAAATGGAAAAAAGTTCTAGTCATTGTGGACAATGCATCTCAGCACAGATCTAGTGACGTAAAAGAATACCTGAAGAAGCACAAGGACGTCATCCTGTATTATCTTCCGACATATTCACCGCAACTCAGTGCCATCGAAGAGTGCTGGCGACAGGCCAAGTACGAGCTAGTCCATTCCGAATATTACGAGACTGCAGAGAAAATGTGGATTACAGTATCAGAGTATTTCAGAAACAAAAGATTCAATCTGGACATCTATCGCTATTTAGAGCGCAGTCTGTGAGGCGAAATAACTTATGATCGACGGAGTAGTGACGTAAAAGAATACCTGAAGAAGCACAAGGACGTCATCCTGTATTATCTTCCGACATATTCACCGCAACTCAGTGCCATCGAAGAGTGCTGGCGACAGGCCAAGTACGAGCTAGTCCATTCCGAATATTACGAGACTGCAGAGAAAATGTGGATTACAGTATCAGAGTATTTCAGAAACAAAAGATTCAATCTGGACATCTATCGCTATTTAGAGCGCAGTCTGTGAGGCGAAATAACTTATGATCGACGGAGTATTATCACAGCAAATATTGGTGTAAATACCAGAAATTTCAAATATGTCTTATTTATGACGTATAATATGCAGCCTAATCCTGTCATGCCGGATATGACTGCGCCGACGAAAAACCCGATAGGCCGCTCATAGTGCATGTTTCCAAAATAAAATTGTTCGGTAGAAACTACCAAGAGCAATATTGCAAAAAAACACATCAAAGCTGCAATAATGCATCGAATTACAAAATGGGATATACGATGCCTGCCAGACATCTGATTCCATCGCCAGCCATTTGGAATTCTGTTCCTTGATCGCATCTGTTATCTGTTTGTTATAAATCACCCACATAATAGTCATTAGTCGTTGTGCAGGTAATCGATTAGCGGCCTATGCCCTGTTTCTGGCAGCCGTTATTGATACGGCACGCTGTCCCGACGTGTTTTTTTCCGTTTATGGAGAGTTGAATGATGACAGATCGCCAAGATACATCGTCAATAGCCCTGTTTTTTTCGAATTAGCAACACCATTTACGTCTCCCACCAACATCGAATTAGTGTCAAGTTCCAGCGAGTCCGGCGATGAAAATATGTAAAAGTCAGGATCAATTGTTGCCACATTGTTCCATGTCGAGCCGTTCTTTTCATATATGTATATGATAGATTTTGCCGAACCACCGTTGAGATGGTGTGAGCTAACAGCCATGGTATCACCATATACGTTTACGTCGACACCAAAATACCTGTGAGACGGCGTATCTGCCATCAGCTTTTGTACCTGCTGCCATGCACCGGAATCGTCCTTTTCAAAGACGTATGCGGCACCTAATGAACCCGTGTCCCTGTCGCGTAGGTATTTTGCCCCCACTATTACCGTATCTCCAGATATCGCAACATTCTCTCCAAATGTCGAGGCGGATCTGAGGTCTGCAGGCTGAAGCGTGGCGGTGCGAATCCAATTTCCTGCGGAATTTTTCTCCAGTATGTAGGCGGCTCCCGACTGTTGTACTACTGCGTCTGCATATGCAGAGCCTATTACCAAATAGTTGTCATCCATGGCAAGGCCACGTCCAAAGCTTCCGTGTAATCCGGAAATGTACGGGCTTATCCGCTCTGCGTACGTCCATGGTTGATCCGCACCTTGACGCTCGTATATGTCGACTATGCCGGAGGGGAAATCAGGGGTTGAACTGTAAGAGCTTACCGCCATAGAGTTGCCATTCATTGCTATGCTGCGAAAGTTTCCCGTGGATTCAATCAGGTGGCCCAGCGATATTTTCTGTTTTTCCGTCCATTCGTCCTCGGCATTCTTTTCAAAGACGTATACTGCGCCGCTGTTCTGGGTGCCTGAAGCCGAAGTCAGATCGTTTGACGTGGCCATTATGGTTTGTCCGTCAAAGGATATGGCATTTGCGAACCTGTTGTTCGGTGAATTTCCGGGATCAGTTATGCGCCCGTCTGCTATCCATCGTTCTGGCCCGTCAGATTCGGCAACGTTCTCAAACGGGAATATGGACGGGATCCGATCTGATCCAGTCAGATAGCGTCCGCTCACTATCATGGAATCGTCTATCCGTTCCACATATTTGCCGAATCCGGATGTTCTGTCAGGGTGTTCTGGTGTTATTTGGATTATAGTGCCAGTCCGGGACAAAACCTCTACATTAAATGATTCCGTTGATTCATTCCCGTTTGTATCAACAGCCGTGCAGGTGATGTCGTTGGAGCCCAGGTAATAGATGTTGGACGCAGGATACGTGCATGTTATATCGCCAATGCCGAAAATATCTGTTGCAACCGGCGGGGGAATCACTGCTTGTATGGAACTCTCAGAGGTCACCAGCGGTTCATGTGCGAATGTAAAGACGGGCGGAGTTGTATCCTGAATGGTGATTCTCTGAGTGGCGCGTGAGACAAAGCCGTCACTATTAGTTGCAGTCCACGTCACGATGATATCGCCCAGAGGGTAGGAATCCGGCGCATTGCTAGTTACCATGGGAAAGTCACCGTCCGCGTCCTTTGCGACGGCAGTGCCGATATCCACTTCCGTGAGATTGCCTGTCGCCTCTGCGGTGATGTCATCTGGGGCCGTAATGATTGGCGCATGGAGGTCGTACGGCAGGGTATCTGGCGTGAGACTGCCATCAAATGGCGCTATTGTAACGTCAAAGGATCCCGTATTGGAATTGCCAGAGTCGTCAGTTGCAATACACGCGACACTGACGGTGCCAAACGTGGCTGCCGTCTCACGCGCAGGAGTACACGATACGTCGACAGAGTCGTCTACCAGATCGCTTGCACTCGGAGTATTATAGAACAGGAGCGGCAGCTCCGGGGACACTCCGATCTTTATGTCGCGCAGTCTGTCAAACTCGGGCGGGGTCGTGTCCTGTATAGTAACAGTCTGAGTCGCACTCTCGTGGCCGTCTGCACTCCACGTCACTATGGTATCGCCCAGCGGGAATGAATCCGGCGCGTCATTGGTTATTCGGATTGAGTCATGATTTGCAGTGCCGATATCCACCACGGTCAGCACTCCCGTGGCCTCTGCGGTGACATCCGATGGCGGCACTATTATCAGTCCTGCGGTAATTGTTACCCTGTATTTCTGACAGAGCGACTCGCCTGCACCGTTACTGGCGCATGCGGTAACCTGCGTGATGCCCGCTTTTAGTCCGGTCATTGCAACCCGGCTCCCGTCTGTCTGAATGGACACTATTGTGGAATCCGCCGCATCGGCCGTATATTCCAGGGTGCCCTGGCCGGAGAACTTTGTGTGAAGGTACAGCTTTGCCGTCTCACCGGTGGAAATCTCAAAGTTTTGAATCGTGTTTGATGTTTTTATTGGCGTGGCAGAGGGCTGTATGCTGACCCGAAACGTCTGGCATGTAGGGTCGTTTGTGCCGTCACTGGCGCATGCGGTAACCTGTGTGGTGCCCTCTTTTAGTCCGGTCATTACAACCCGGCTCCCGTCTGTCTGTACTGACACTATCGCAGAATCTGCCGCATCTGCCGTGTATTCCAGGGCGCTCTGGCCTGAGAACTTTGTGTGAAGATACAGCTTTGCCGTCTCACCCGTTGAAATCTCAAAGTTTTGAATCGCATTTGATATTTTTATTGGCACGTCTGCAAGCTGTACGTCGACCATGAATGTCTGGCATGTGGGATCGTTTGTGCCATCGCTGGCGCATGCGGTAACCGGCGTGGTGCCCTCCACAATCCCGGTCATTGCAACCCGGCTTTTGTGTGTCTGAATGAACACTATTGTGGAATCTTCCGCATCGGCAGTGTACGTCATTGTACCATCATCGGTGAATTTTGTGTGAAGGTACAGCTTTGCCGTTTCATTCGTTGAAATCTCAAAATTTTGAATTGTGTTTAGTATTGCGGGCGGGGAATCATCAGACGCGGCATGTGCCGCACCAATTGACAGCGCCAGTATTCCGATCGCAAGGACTGCGTATGCCCAGTGCTTCAAAGCTAGAGGGGGGGGGGATTCGGATAATGCAGATCCAAGCATGACATAAACTGCACCATAGGCACTATTTATGTGATCCTTGCCGGATGACGTCGGCCATCAACTCCCCCAAAATACGATGCTTTGGGCGTGATGCCACAACCGTCTCGGCAAGCTTGGATTTTGAGCCAGGATTCCCAGAGTCTTGGTCAGTCGCCCATATTGTGACATAATTGCAATTACTATCAGACCCATCATCAAACCATCAAATAAAAAACGGCGGGAATACTCTAAGCGTCCAGATCGCCTTTTGTCATTATGGAGAGATATCTGGCTCCCTGGCAGGAGGCCTGTACCGTCGGGCCAGAGTTCCGGTCCGGAAAAGCAGAGCCTGCCCCGACCAAGGTCCCAATTACGAGCCCCATATTCCGGCAAACACTGCGACAAATTTTTATCAAAAGCGGCATAATCCCTCCCCGTGTCAGAATGCGACGGCCACAGCTATGTCCATGGCGAGGGGGGCTTTTGCTGTACAAAATGCGGCCACATCAGGGAGTTCAAAAGGAGACGGGCATCAAAAAAACCCGCAATACTGGCCCTGCTGTCCCTGGCGGCAATCGGGGGATTTCTCTTGGTACAGTATGGGAATATTGACTCCAATACAATAGAGCGGCAGACGCTCGCAGTCATCGGAGACATAGAGGGCGACGTATCGGGTATGATTGAAAACTCCAAAGTGGCCGAAACCATAGGCAACTCGTCTGTCTGGATGGCAATCGAGAATTCCGGCCTTCCGCCCATCCGTATAGAGTCGGGCTTTGATCCCCGGCTAGTCGAGAACCACATATACGAATTTACAAACATGGAGAGGGACTCGCATAATGTCGGGCCTCTTCTCAGAGATTCCAGGATTGATGCCATTGCACGGGGACACAGCGAGGACATGTCCGCGCGAAATTATTACTCCCACGATTCGCCCGAGGGTCATGGTCCGAGTGACCGGGGAAAAAAGGCAGGTTATGATTGTAGAAAATACTATGGAGGCTATTACACGGAGGGTCTGACAGAGAACATAGCCATGTATGCCACATACACCAGCTATATGTCCAAGGCATTAAAGACGTCCTACAGTTGGTACGACAGCGAAGAAGACATGGCCCGCGCGATAGTGGACGGCTGGATGAACAGTCCGGGACACAGGGAGAGCATACTGGAGCAGGACTATACCAGGATAGGCATAGGTGTGGCAATCAATGAGGATGAGGACGGTTACCACACGCAGAATTTCTGCTAGATGGAAAATGTTATCTCCTGCGGCGTCTGGTTGCAGGCTTTGCCTGGCGTTTTCTGTTTCTTGCCAGGATTTTATTCCTGTTTGCCTTGTAGTATCTTCTCTGGTAATCCCGGTGGTACTTTCTGGATTGTTCCTTGGAAGATCCACTTGATTTCCTGCGTGTCTTTGCCTTGGGCTTTCGACCCGGCTTGCCCTTGGGTCGTCCGGGTTTTCTACCGGGCTTGCCCTTTGATTTTGCCTGAGATTTTCTATTGCTAGCTAGAATTTTTTCCCTATTTTCCTTGTAGTATTTTGCACGGTAAATTCGAAGTCGTTCCTTGGCAGACAGATTGGATTTTGCCCTGGGCTTTCTACCCGGTTTCCTACCCGGCTTGCCCTTGGGTCGTCCGGGTTTTCTGCCCGGCTTGGCTTTTGCCTGGTATTTTCTATTTTGTGCCAGAATCCTTTCCTTGTTTTTCTTGTAGTATTTTGCACGGTATATCCGGAGCCGCTCCTCGGCGGACAGATTGGATTTTGCCCTGGGCTTTCTACCCGGTTTCCTGCCGGTCTTTCCTTTGGGTCGTCCGGGTTTTCTGCCCGGCTTGCCCTTGGGTCGTCCGGGTTTTCTGCCGGTCTTTCCTTTGGGCCTACCTGGCTTTCTGCCGGGCTTGCCCTTGGGTCGTCCGGGTTTTCTGCCGGTCTTTCCTTTGGGCCTACCTGGCTTTCTGCCGGGCTTGCCCTTTGATTTTGCCTGAGATTTTCTATTGCTAGCTAGAATTTTTTCCCTGTTTTCCTTGTAGTATTTTGCACGGTAAATTCGAAGTCGTTCCTTGGCAGACAGATTGGATTTTGCCCTGGGCTTTCTACCCGGTTTCCTACCCGGCTTGCCCTTGGGTCGTCCGGGTTTTCTGCCCGGCTTGGCTTTTGCCTGGTTTTTCCTGTTTCTGGCCAGAATCTCCTCCCTGTTTTCTTTATAGTATTTTTTCTGATATTCTCTATGGTACTTTCGAAGCTGTTCCTGAGTCGCTTTACTCGGTTTTGCCAATGTCTAATTGTCATATTATCTGATTATTATATATTTTCTTTTGGTACAAAACATGCCTCCATTTGAGATTATAACATTATAATGTTAGAAATCGGCCATATCTGGTATATTATAACCTTATAACAATATTTGAGGGCAAAAAAGCCTCTATTTTGCCCATTATAACATTATAATGTTAGAAATCGGCCATATCTGGTATATTATAACCTTATAACAATATTTGAGGGCAAAAAAGCCTCTATTTTGCCCATTATAACATTATAATGTTAGAAATCGGCCATATCTGGTATATTATAACCTTATAACAATATTTGAGGGCAAAAAAGCCTCTATTTTGCCCATTATAACATTATAATGTTAGAATCAGGACCGCCCCATATCCGGCATATTATAACATTATAATGTTAGAATCCGGCAAATGGCCCTATTTGAGGTTAGAATATTCTAAGACTGTTTGATGGCAAAACCGGCCATATCCGGCATATTATAACATTATAATGTTAGAATCCGGCAAATCGGAAATACCGTATATCTTCCCCCATGTGCAGCCGCGGAACGGGTATCGGCCCCACTGCCCTGCCTGATTCTGGCAACTGCTAAAATGCCGATCTTGGACATTGTCTTGCAGGCGGGCTAGCAGAAATATGACAAAAAACGAGGCTATAGTTGTTGTCCCTGCCGCCACCGGACGGCCTGCCTCGCTTTTTGCTAGGCCGGCCACCTCTGCCTTTTGAGGCAATCACCATGCCAAGCATCGGTCTATTCTGTCTCAAGCTCTAAAAAATTGCACTTGCACATCCTGCAAGTCCAAATCAAGACATGACAGTATCAACAAGATCATGCTGTGCGGACATATGCCTCTGTTTATGGTGCGTCGTATGCGGTCAGGTTTCCGAAATACAGGTATGCCGATCCGGATCTTTGGGGTCCAGTACGGTCATTGATATTTCCTACCAACAGGACGTCCTGGTCTGATCCGAGCGAGTCGGGCAAAGAGAATATCTGATATCCCGGCTTTATTGTCGCATATTTGTTCCATAATTCGCCCTCTTGTTCATATAGATACACTGCCGACTTCCATCCTTGAGAACTGGGATTGTGTGCATTGACAGATATTGTCCCGTCATGTATGTTCACATCGTCCCCGAAAAATCTGTACTGTGGTGACTCTGGTACTAGTTTTTCCGTTTGCAACCACGTGTCGGATTTTTTTTCAAACACGTATGCTGCACCATAGATGCCCTTTTCGCTACCACGCTGGTATTTTGCACCGACTATGACCTTATTACCGTCCACCGCAACATCGTCTCCAAATCCCGCATTGGGCCTAAGATCATCCGGACTAGGCGCCGCATCAAGTAACCAATGTCCGGTAGAGTTCTTTTCAAGTATGTGGGCCACACCGGATCGGAATGCCGCCCCGTTTGCGTACGGGGAACCTATGACTATGGTGTCCCCGTCTATGTCCACGCTTTTTCCAAATTGTCCATACGGTTCATCTGTAATGTATGAATTCTGTGTCCAAGTGTTGCTCCACGAGCCGTCATTGTTTCGCTCGTATACGTCCACTATTCCAGAATGGCCGTCGTGAGTCGTACCGTATGTGCCCACTACAATCGTCCCTTCATCTATCGCTATGCTCCGAAGATTTCCAGTGTGGTTGATCAGATGATCAAGCTGTATCATGTGTGTTTGTTCCCATTTTTCTGCATCATTCATCTCATAGGTATGTATTGTACCGTTGTTCTGGGTGACATTCTGGGAAAGACCTTTTGATATTGTCACTATGGTGCGTCCGTCAAATGATATTGCGCGTCCAAATTGGTTGTCGATATCGCCTTCTATATGGTCTATGCGCTGAGTCTGGCTCCATTCCTCGACGGATTCGCCCATCTTGAATATGTATATGGCAGGATCGTGACCACGTGTCATTCTGTATTCACCGCTTACTATTAGCGTGTCATCCACCTTTTCCATGTATCTGCCAAACCCGAAGGATCTAAAGGTATCATCTGGGACAAGTTTTACCTTGGTGTGGTTTTGTATCACGTTTACCGTAAACGTTTCCTCCGTTTTGAGGCCGTTTGCATCAATAGCTGTGCAGGTTATGTCGTTGTCGCCTAGGTGATAAATGTTGGACGCAGGATACGCGCATGTTATATTATCAATGCCGAAAATATCTGTCGCAACCGGCGGGGGAATCACCTCCTGTATGGAGCGCTCAAAGGTCACCAGTGGCAGATGTGCGAATGCAAAGACGGGCGGGATCGTGTCCTGAATGGTAATTCTCTGGTGTACGCGCGCGACATAGCCGTCACTATTAGTTGCAGTCCACGTCACTATAGTATCGCCCAGAGGGTAGGAATCCGGCGCATTGCTAGTTACCGTGGGAAAGTCGCCGTCTGCATCCTTTGCGACGGCAGTGCCAATATCCACCGTTGTGAGATTGCCTGTCGCCTCTGCGGTTATGTCGTCGGGGGCCGTAATGATTGGCGCATTAAGATCATGCTGCACGGTATCTGGCGTGAGATCGTCATCAAACGGGACTATTGTAACATCAAAGGATCCCGTGCTGGAATTTCCAGAATCGTCAGTTGCAGTACATACTACATTGACGGTGCCAAACGTGGCTGCCGTCTCACGCGCAGGAGTACACGATACGTCGACAGAGTCGTCTGCCAGGTCGCTTGCATCCGGAATATTATAGAACAGGAGCGGCAGCTCCGGGGACACTCCGATCTTTATGTCGCGCAGTCTGTCAAACTCGGGCGGGGTCGTGTCCCGTATAGTAACAGTCTGAGTCGCGCTCTCGTGGCCGTCTGCACTCCACGTCACCATGGTATCGCCCAGCGGGAATGAATCCGGCGCGTCATTGGTAATTCGGATTGAGTCATGATTTGCAGTGCCGATATCCACCACGGTCAGCACTCCTGTGGCCTCTGCGGTGACATCCGATGGCGGCACTATTATCAGTCCTGCGGTGATTGTTACCCTGTATTTCTGACAGAGCGACTCGCCTGCACCGTTACTGGCGCATGCGGTAACCTGCGTGGTGCCCGCTTTTAGCCCGGTCATTGCAACCCGGCTCCCGTCTGTCTGAATGGACACTATTGTGGAATCCGCCGCATCGGCCGTGTATTCCAGAGTGCCCTGGCCGGAGAACTTTGTGTGAAGGTACAGCTTTGCCGTATCACCCGTTGAAATCTCAAAGTTTTGAATCGTGTTTGATGTTTTTATTGGCGTGGCAGATGGCTGTATGCTGACCCGAAACGTCTGGCATGTGGGATCGTTTGTGCCGTCGCTGGCGCATGCGGTAACCTGCGTGGTGCCCTCCACAATCCCGGTCATTGCAACCCGGCTTTTGTGTGTCTGAATGGACACTATTGTGGAATCTGCCGCATCGGCAGTGTACGTCATTGTACCATCATCGGTAAACTTTGTGTGAAGGTACAGCTTTGCCGTATCACCCGTTGAAATCTCAAAGTTTTGAATCGTGTTTAGTATTGCTGGCGGGGAATCATCAGACGCGGCATGTGCCGCACCAATTGACAGTGTCAGTATTCCGATCGCAAGGACTGCGTATGCCCAGTGCTTCAAAGCTAGGGGGGGGATTCGGATAATGCAGATCCAAGCATGACATAAACTGTGCCTGTCGCACTATTTATGTGATCCTTGCCGGGCATCATCTGCTAGTTCATCCCCAATGGAATCCTACAGCAGACAGGGCTGTTTTCCAAGACCACAGCCCGGAATAACGCCCTAGTCCAGGCCTGGCCGACTTTTGCGCATGGTGGCATAAAAGACTGCCGCGCTGGAGGCAAATATGCCCCCCATTGCAATGTTTGCCGCAAACCAGTAAGAGTCATTGTTGATTGTGACCCCTATTGCCAGTATTACGACTCCGAGAACAGACAGGCCAAGAAACGCCCCGTGAATTTTTGCCAGAGACATGTCTATGGTTTTTCTGGTTTGAATATTACTGTTTTGCACTTTTTTGGCCGTGCCGGCCAGGGAACGATTCTGCAATGATCATTTCTCAAATGTCCGAGCTGCGGCTGCGTCGATTCGCGTCTTATAATGCGATCCTGTCTTTGCGCGCAATCCCGTGATCAGTTTATTAGTTTTAACTGCCATAGTATAGGCAAATGCTTTACCTGCTTTTGCTGTCCCTGGTGGCAATATCATTCATGCAGGTGCACGCACTGACCACGCCGCAAGAGCAGTTTGACTCCGGGGTGCCCATACACGAGATACAGTGCATTGCAGGCAAGACCCTGGTGGAATCAGCCGGCAAAAAACCCGCATGCGTCTATCCTGATACCGCCGCAAGGCTGGAGGAGCGCGGATGGCGCCTGATTGCGACATTTTCACACACGATATCGCCCATACCAGACATAAGCGAGCCGGTGCTGGCTCCCGAAACGAATCCGGGCCAGGGCTCCCACTCTGGCACCGCAACAAGATACCATGTGGACTCTACTGCACTTCGGCACCAGGAGGAGATACACAATGCGTTTGTTGCGTGGCGGCAGTCAAACCCGGACTTTGAGTTTGAGCGCGTATACAGCATACGTGACTCTACGCTGATGATATTCTCCGACGAGTCCCAAAACGAGGAGGTTTATGAAAAGCTGGGCAGCCATTCCGGATACTACAAGCATCCGGACGCAGAAATCCACTACATACTGGGCGACTTTGACTGCAACGGCTTTTACGTGATTCATTCAGACGACACGATCCGGGACATTATCACGCACGAGATAGGACACCACCTGGGCCTCGAGCACACCTCCGATGAGGACCACCTGATGTACGGCGCAAACGGCACGGATCCCGCGCTATTTGACGAGATGGGCTATGTAATGCCCGCGCGCCAGGCAGACGCAAACATATTTGCAGGACAGGCAAAGCTTCACGGCAAGATAGCCGCGATTGATTCGGAGCTCGAGGATCTGCTTGTCATAATAGACGAGGGGAGGGAAAAGTACGACGCCATGAACGACAAGTTCTCAGAATATCCCGACGTGTTTTATGACGATTTTGTATACGCGGAGGCAAGCGCGCTGTACTATAAAATGCTGGACCTGCAACAGGAGATCAATGAAAACGTCGACGAATACAATGCGCTGCTAGACGAGCGCAACGATGCGGCAGACGCCTTTAACTGCTATTCGGAGGGCCGGGATGCAACATAGGCAGCTTGAGTCGCTTTAGCAGCACCAGTCCGATCATGGACGATGCCAGCACGAGCACTGCAATCTCTGAGAATTCCGGCAGGTACGTGGTCCCGATTATGTCTAGCCTGTGGGCGCCGGTGCCCTCAAACTCGACTATCACAAGCGACGCAGTGGGGCTGCCCACCACCCTCGGAAATATCTCCTCGCCGTCAAGATAAAACGTGAAATTTCCCCCGATCAGATCGGATGGAATCGTAACCTCCGAGAGGTTATCCCGTATGGTGCTGCTGATAAAAAATGTAAGCGTCTTTTTGTCCGGGTCAAACTCGTGCGCAGTTATATCAAAGTTTGAAACCGTGTCCACGACAAACTCGTATCCGCCGGCATCGACGCCGAGCGTCTGCTTTAGTCCGGGATTCTCAAACCCGTATGCGGGAATGGCTGCCAGCAGCAACAGTCCCGCTAGCGCCATCAATTTATGCTATACCTACAAGCACCCTGTTGCGCAGTTCCTTGTCCTTTGCAATCCTCGGATGCTGAGGATCTGCCAGTATAACCTCAAACCAATAGTGTGCGCCGTCCTTGTAGACAAAGTACGATCCCAAAAGCTTCATGTTTGGGTGCCGTTCTAGCACCCTGTGCTCGGCGACCTGCTTCATGCTGTAATCGGCCTTTATCCGGGTGACGCCAAGATGTTTTGGCCTCCTGCCACCCCTGGGGCGCTGCCTTCTCATGCCGCCTGTTCCCACGCGCATTCGGATTACGACGATTCCCTGCTTTGCCTTGTAGCCGAGCCTTCTTGCCCTCTGGATTCGGCTTGGCCTGTCTATCCTGGTTATGGCATCCTCCTTTCTCCACGCGATTATCCTCTCGCGGGCGTCAAAAGAGTTGCTCTTCCATAGCTTGAGCCAAGTCTGATCCTGATGGCTGGACATATCGACAGGAGACAAAACCCCCTTAATATCTGAAACGTATCTTTTTGCGCAATCGGTTGGGTTTACGAGGGACGTTTGAATCCGCAGGCACCGGATGGCCGCCTGTCTTTCTGCCGGCCCGTCTGCACTGAATCCCCAAAGGAGGGGGTTTTGGGATATTTATTGGGCATGCCCGCAGTCCACCCGTTGTACAAAATGGCGCTTGCCGGAGTCCTGGTTGCGCTGTGCGCCGCACCGGCACTTGCACAGCAGGATCTTTTGATTAGCACAGAGCAAGAGACATACTATTACGGGGATTACCTGTCACTTGAAATAATCGTGCCGCATGTGGGCGGCGATACTGCAACCCTATACATTACTGACATGTATGGAAAAGGCAGCTCGCCCATCATCATGGCCATAGCGCAAAAGAACACCACCCTGGTCTCGCCGTTTCCGTTCGAGTCGCAGGTGTACCCCACGGGAAGATACACCATAAGTGTACAGTACGACGGCGCCGAGGCAGAGACGTGGTTTTATCTCGGGGATTCGGGACGCACTGTCATACCGGTGTGGATAAAGGACGTCGGCAGGCTGTGGACAAGCGGCGTGATTGCCGACGAGGCGTTTGCAGGCGCCATAGTGTTCATGATTCAAAACGGCATGATAGACGCCCCCCATGGTGCCGCAGAGACTGCCATCCCGCCGTGGGTAAAGGCCAGCGCGGAATGGTGGGTACAGGGCCATGTCACCGACGACGAGTTTGCAGGAAACATCCAGTTTTTAATCCGGTCAGGCGTGATTACGGTATAAAGTTGGACAGACATACCGTAATAGTGGCCGCGTCATCGTGCATTATCGCCGTATTTTTTGCATATTCCGCATGGAACATTACGGCACTAGAGGATCTCCGGGTCGGCCCCCCAGACGGCGGGGCGTTTAGCTTTTTTGAGGCCAGCAACGGCCGGGCAATCGCAGTCTGCAACGCGTCGCCGTTTTATGTGAGCATGTCCGGACTGGACATTACCGTGCTATACCAGGGCGACGAAAAAGGCACGTACAGCTTTGCCTCCGGCGCACTTGCGCCATACGCATCCTCAATCCTAAACGGCACCTTTCGCTCAGAGTCGTACGCAGAGTCACAGTATATTTTTTTGCACATGGACGGGCAGTTCTCCGGCGACGTGCCGGCCAGGCTGGATCCCGGCATGATGCTTGTAAGGACGGACGTCAAGACCTCGATACTCGGCGTAATCCCGTATTCCGTGACAAAAGAACATCCGGCGTACGACTATTACAGTCTTGTAAACGCCGGCGACTGCGGGCCCTAGCTTGATTTGCGGATTGCCCAGAGGACCAGCACCACGATTATGGCGATTATAAACCCGGCTGCGGCGCCAAATATCAGGTCCTTTCCGCTCCCGACTGGCTTTGCTGCAGGCTCTTTTAGTACGCACTCTCCGTCCTCGAGGACCGTTCCGGGCCCGCATGGATCGGAGAGCTCGGGCTCCTCGGCGCCTGCCAGATCAGCCGCCTCTTGTTGTGCCGCCTCGGCCGCTGCCAGATCGGCTGCCGCCTGCTCTGCCTCTAGCCGTTCTGCCTCTGCCAGATCGGCTGCGGCCTGCTCTGCCTCTAGCTGTTCTGCCTCTGCCAGATCGGCTGCGGCCTGCTCTTCTGCTTCCCGTTCTGCGTCAGAATCGTCAGTACTGCCGCCAAACGAGGTGCCGAAAATTTCAAGCTCTTCTGTGCCGGTTGGCAGCTCGATTCTAAGCGTCCTGCTCTCGTCGCTAGTCGTTATCTCCTCGGATCTGGGCTCGTCTCCCTCTGCAATTATTATAAACTCCTCGTCAGTCCCGTCATAGACTGAGTCGAAAAATATCCTATCAAATGTAATCTCTAGTATTCCCGGCGAGCCGGTAACGTCAATGGAGATCGTCAGCAGGTTTTCAGTCGTATTCACATCAATGTCCGATACGGCAAGCCCCGTTGCGTCATAGTCCACCTGTACTGTCGTGCCGTCAAGATCAACTTCGATCGTCTCCGGTACCGCAAAGGCCGTCGACGGGGCCAAAACCAGCGCCAGTGCGGCAATCCATCCAAGTTTTCTCATCAATGTTGAATTGATTCTGTGGCACTCCCTTAAAAGCACTAGGATGAAAAGCTGTCACGAATCAGTCAATTTTTGGGGATTTTGGCCTAAATGACGCCTCTGAGAATCTGGACAATCTTTTCTGCCGTCACGTTTGCAGCCAGCGACTGCGCCTCGGCAGTCATGGCCCCCATGTGCGGGGTCAGAATCACCTCGTCGAGCTCTGCTAGCTTGTTGGCCGTGGCAGGCTCGGACTCAAAGACGTCCAGTGCCGCGCCCCCTAGGCGGCCGTTTTTTATCGCGTCATAAAGCGCATCCTCGTCTATTACGCCGCCGCGCGACGTGTTGATTATCCTGGCAGTGGGCTTCATGATTGAGAGCTTGTCTGCGTTTATCATGTGGTGTGTAGAGTCCAGCAGCGGCACGTGCAGCGATATATAGTCCGAGCTTTTCAGCAGGGTGTCAAGATCTGCCTTCATCAGCCCGACCTCCCTTGAGAATTCCTCGTCGATTGGCACCACGTCGTACCCTATTACGTTCATGTGCAGCCCCCGGGCAAGCCTTCCCAGGCGCTTGCCGATGTTTCCAAGGCCCACTATTCCCAGGTACTTGCCCTTTAGCTCCGTTCCCTTTAGCTGTTTTTTGAGCCACTGCCCGTTTCGGATTCCCCTGTCTGCGCGCGGAATCTGTCTTGCAAGTCCCAGCATGAAGCCCAGGACAAGCTCTGCCACCGCAGTCATTGCGCCCTCTGCTGCGTTAATTACGCGTATGTCTTTGGCCTTTGCGGCGTCAAGATCGATATTGTCAAGGCCCACCCCCACGCGCGCTATGATTTTGCACCTGCCGGCCATTTTGATCATCTCGGCTGTAAGCTTTGTCCTGCTGCGCACTATGATTATCTCAAACCGGCCGATCCGCTCCTGAAGCTGCTGCGGCGTGATTGCCGGCTCGTAGGTCACCCCAAGGCCGTTGTCTGCAAGTATCTTGTTGAGTACCGGATCCACCTCGTCGCATATCAGCACGGATTCATCAAAGCCCATGCCGGTGTGAGTGGACATACGGAATATAATTCATTGATATTTAAAAAAAAATGAGTGCCTAAAATGGAGGCAGGGTAGGAACAATCTCCCACAACGGGAGTGCCCCTTCATTTATTTTGTCTTGAGCTACTTTGTCAGTATACATGCCGTGTACGTTTACTGCCGGATGCGCAATGCTGTTGAGTCCCGTTGGCGGAACTGCGTCACTAGGGTTGCCTAGGACGTGCGCATATGACGGTACGGCCGCATCTATAATGCCGGCATCCACCAATCTTGGATTCAATCCAAACGGATCGCCTGCAACAAAGACTGTCGCCGCTCCCGTATAGATTGCGCCATAGTCGTGGTTTACCGCCGCATAGGTTCCCGGCTCGTCAAATACAACGTCTACTATCATGTTTTGTGAACCGCCAAGAAGCCATGTCTCAGTTGCCGCCGACTGTACCCTGTTGCCCTGCGTCACCCTGTCAAGGATTTCCCCGACAATGTGAAAGAACACGGGTTCGTTGGCCTGATTTTCAACAAAGAGCCTCACGTGCTGGTCGTTTTCGACAAAGAGCAGCTGTGACTGGAACTGCTTGAGATCAAGCCCGTTCCACGGCTGTGCGACAAAAATATTCTTGTTTGCATCGCCCTTGATTATGGCATTGTGGACGCCGTTTGGTACATAGCCGAACGCCTGTCCGTTTATCGTCGTCTGTGCCTGGTCATGCTTGAACATTGCCCCTGCGTCATAGTATCCCTCGTCAGTCAGGAACAGCTGTGAGTACTGCAGTTGAAACTCCAGCGCGTCGGCAGAATAGATCTTGTTGTCCAATTCCCCGCTTCCGCTTGTCTTTTCCACCATCAGTTTTTTGTAACCGTTGGCGGGATCAACTATGGCAATTCCGTACATTCCAGAGAGTACATGCTGATCCATTCCCACCAGGTGTACGCCAGAACAGTGGTACTTGAAGACGCCTGCGGATTCTGCAATATAGCAGTAAACGCTGGTTTCTCCGGGATTGACTGATTCAAACGCGCCAGACGAGATTTGTGATGCGTGCATGTCGTTGCCGTGACCTACCGGCTCTGTAGCTGGAATCGTCAGTGTCATTTTTACAACATCACCCTGAGTCACCCTAAGTGTGGGCCCGGGGATTTGCTGGCTAAAGGACATTGCCTGATACGTCTTTCCGCCCATTATGGGCATCTCGACGCTTTCACCTGTCAGCTGAAAGTCGTGTACGGTGCGTCCCGAGGATTCGAGCGCGCCACAGTCGGTCTCTGCGAATGCCTGCGGCATTACAAGCTGCAAACCACCCATATCGTGGATCTGTTGCATCAAGTCGGCGTCCTGAATGGAGACCTCTGATGATTCACCTACGATTTGGGTCTGCGTGTATGTGCTTCCAAATAGCGTAGCTCCCATCACTGCGACTGCAGCAATGGTAAATAGCATACTAATACGCTTATTCATCGATCAGAGAGCCCACATATGCCTATATAATGATTTTGGACGTGTTTTAAAATTCCGGCACCAATACGCCGCAAACAAAAAGAGTGATTAACTAGAAAGTGCCAACAGACCTTGTTTGAAATACAGGACAGATGACGACTCGCTGGGCAGCATAAGGATTCCGGCAGGCGCGTATTACGGCCCGTTTACGGCGCGGGCGGCAAGACAGTATCACGTGACCGGACTGTACTCGCACAGGAACCTCGTCGAGTCCTTTGCCATGATAAAGCGCGCCGCCGCAGTGGCAAACACAAAGGCAAAGGCAATCGATGCCAGGCGCGGGCGTGCAATTGCCGGCGCGTGCGATTCAATACTGTCCGGCAAGTTCCATGATCAGTTCATAATAGACGCCATAAACTCGGGGGCGGGAACCGCCTTTAACATGAATGCCAACGAGGTGATTGCAAACGTTGCACTCGAATCCATGGGCAAAAAAAGGGGCCAGTACCAGTTTTTGCACCCAAATGACCACGTCAACATGTCGCAGTCAAGCAACGACACGTTTCCCACCGCGATGCACGTGGCAATCCTGATGAACCACCGTGGCGTGGAGCTAGGAGTCGGCTCTTTGATAAAGTCCCTGAGAAAAAAGGCAAGACAGTTTTCGCGGCACAAAAAGATCGGCCGCACGCACCTGATGGACGCGCTGCCAGTAACACTGGGAGGCGAGTTTGCAGCGTACGCCACGTCGATATCCATGGCAAAGGCGTCGATTGATTCCTCAAAAAAAGGCCTGGAGCGCATCGCACTTGGCGCAACTGCGGTGGGAACCGGCGCCAACACCCCGAGGGGCTACAGAAGGGCCGCCACAGCAGAGCTTGCCAGGATATCCGGCTTTAGGCTGGTGCCAGAAAAGGACATGCAGCACGCGCTGCAAAGCCGCCTTGCGGTGGCCGGATACTCGTCGGCGCTGCGAAATCTTGCACAAGAGATTGGCAAGATTGCAAACGACATACGCCTGATGGCATCAGGCCCCGTCGCCGGATTCGGCGAGGTTGGAATACCTGCGGTCCACGCAGGCTCGTCTATCATGCCCGGCAAGGTAAACCCGTCGCTTGCAGAATGCATGAACATGGTATGCTTTGGGATAATCGGAAACGACACTGCGGTGTCGCATGCGGCGCAGGCAGGACAGTTTGAGCTAAACGTAATGCTTCCCGGAATGCTAAAGTCGGTCCTAGAGTCGACTGACATGCTTGGCAACTTTTTGCCGGTATTTTCTGCAAACCTGATCGACGGGCTGAGCTCCGACAGGGACGGGCTGCGCAAAAACATAGAGGACAGCCCCGTGATTGTGACGCTGCTTGCACCAAAGATAGGATACAAGAGATCAGCCGAGCTGTTCAAGGAATCGCTGGACTCCAAAAGGACGATAAGGGAGCTTGCAGTCTCAAAGGGGCTTTTTACAAACAGGGAAATAGACGCGCTGTTTGGATGAATCATGGCAAGAATTTGGGTTGAGGCATACGGGTGCTCTGCAAGCTTTGCGGACTCGGAGATGATATCGGGCATAATAGTCAACGGCGGCCACGCCCTGGCCGATTCCCCAAAGGACGCAGACCTGAGCTTGGTTGTGACCTGTTCTGTAAAGGACGCCACTGCAAACAGGATGGTCCACCGCATAAAGAGCCTGAACAAAAAGCCCCTGATAGTCGCCGGATGCCTTCCAAAGGCAGAACAATCAACCGTGGAGAGATTCGCCAAAAACTCCAGCCTGCTTGGGCCCAACGCACTCGGAAAGACGCTGCAGGTAATCGAGGCCACGCTAGGCGGCAGAAGGGCAGTGGAGCTTGCAGACACCGACGCATCCAAGACCGGGCTGCCAAAAGTCAGGCTGAACCGGGCAGTCGGAATAGTAGAGATTGCAGGCGGCTGCATGAGCGAGTGCACGTTCTGCCAGACAAAGCTCGCAAAGGGCGATCTGAACAGCTACAGAATAGGCGACATTGTGCGGCAGGTAAGAACTGAGCTTGACGAGGGATGCCAGGAGATCTGGCTGACGTCGACGGACAACGGGTGCTACGGCCTCGACATTGGCGCCGACCTGCCGGAGCTAGTCAATGCCGTCACCGGCATTACGCAGAACTTTATGGTCAGAGTCGGCATGATGAACCCCATGTACATGCCAAGAATCAGGGACGGGCTGCTAGAATCGTTCCGGAGCGACAAGGTGTACAGGTTTTTGCACATTCCCGTACAGAGCGGCAGCGACCGCATCCTGCACGAAATGAAGCGCGGCCACACGTCAGGGACGTTCAGGGACGCAGCAAGGCGATTTAGGGAAAAATTCGGCGACTTTACGATATCGACTGACATTATAGTGGGGTTTCCAGGCGAGACAGACGAGGATTTCAGGGACACGATGGAGCTGCTCGCAGAGACCAGGCCCGAGATAACAAACCTCTCCAGATACAGCGCAAGGCCGGGGACCGAGGCGGCAGGCAGGGATCAGCTCGACGTGGCCACCATAAAGCGGCGAAGCAAGACGGTGGCCGAGGCAGCCGACAGGATATCGCGCGAGGGCAACCGCAGATGGATAGGCTGGCGGGGTGATGTGCTTTTTGACGAGATGACGCAGGACGGGATCAAGGGCAGGAATTTCGCATACAAGCCAGTATTTGTGGCAGAGGGGGCAGCCATCGGGCAGTCACGTACTGTCAGGATAACCGGGTCCACAAACCACAGCCTGATCGGCGAGATTGCAAGTTAAAGTTTTTAGATCGGGGATCTGATTAAAACTACGTAAGAAGGTTTTTTATCCAAAAAAGAGAGCCTACTGCATGGCCGAATTATCAGAGCCCATGCTAGTCATAGGGGCAGGCGGCGTAGGAGCCAGGGTGGCACTGCAGGTAAGGGAAAAGACCGGATGCGAGTGCCTCCAGATAAGCAACAATCCCGCCGACTTTGATTCCGGCTGCAAAAGCATCGAGATATCCAACCAGGGCGTGATCAACCCGTCGGGCCACCTTGTGCGCGGCTCGGCAGGCAGATCGTCAGATGAGATTCTGGATGCCGTTTCTGGCTATTCGTCCATAGTCATCATTGCAAGCCTTGCAGGCAAGAGCGGTGCTGCGATATCGCCCATAGTCTCCCGGATCTGCAGGGACGCAGGCAAGAGCACCGTGTCGTTTGCAATCATGCCCTTTGGGTTTGAAAACACAAAGATGTTCAGCTCTGCCATATCGCTAAAAAGGCTGAGGGCCAGCTCTGACTGCACCGTCATAGTGGACAATGACGCAATACTGCAGTGCAACCCGGACCTCACCCAGGCAAAGTGCCACGAGATTACAAACTCTGCCATATCATACATTGCAGGCTCGCTCAAAACATCGGGCATCCCCGACGGGGCAAGCCTGATTTCCACCAGCAAGGACGGCCTTGAGCTAGAGACGTCGCTGAGGGACTCACTAAAGATGCTATACTCTGCATCGGGGGACGCAGGCCGCACCGTTCTGCACGTCCTGGGCGCAGACAGGATTCCTGTCGGAATCCTAGAGACAGTCGCAGGCCTGACAGGCGGCATGTCTGGCACAAACGCAGACTATACCTCCGATAGCTCCGAGCACTCCAAGATTGTCATGGTGTCAGCATTGCAGACCAAGACGCGCTTTGACGCATATGATCCGCTTGATGCGATACCGCTCCGGGACACACTTGACTGGGACGAGCCCGAGTGCAGCATTGGATGCAGCATTGATCTTCCACAGCTGGAATGACTAGCTAAAACACCCCGTGCCGCGCGTTTAGTTTTCCATGTATGGTGACGTACAGTTTGCGCCGCATCTGCTGCCGCACACTGGCAAGGCCGGCGTATTATGTACAATTAGGTTTATGGCGGCTTTGGCGTGTTTTTGCGCCTATTCTTTTGCGGCCTTGTCTTGTGCCGCGTCCTTTGGTGTATTATTTTCTGATTTTGCAGCTTTTGGTTTGTCGCCTTTTGGCGCGTCCTTTAATTTTGGTGCATCATCCTTTGGTGTATTATTTTCTGATTTTGCAGCTTTTGGTTTGTCGCCTTTTGGCGCGTCCTTTAATTTTGGTGCATCATCCTTTGGTGTATTATTTTCTGATTTTGCAGCTTTTGGTTTGTCGCCTTTTGGCGCGTCCTTTAACTCCGGCGCCTCAGCTTTTGGCGCGTCGCCTTTTGGCGCGTCCTTTAACTCCGGCGCCTCAGCTTTTGGCGCGTCGCCTTTTGGCGCGTCGCCTTTTGGTGCGTCGCCTTTTGGTGCGTCGCCTTTTGGTGCGTCCTTTAACTCCGGCGCCTCAGCTTTTGGCGCGTCGCCTTTTGGCGCGTCCTTTAACTCCGGCACCTCAGCTTTTGGTGCGTCATTTAGCTCCGCCGCATCCTTTAGCGCGTCACCCTCTGGCACGCCAGTTGATTCTGATGCATCTGCCGGCTCTGCCGCATCTGCCGGCTCTGGCACGTCTGCAGGCTTTGCGTCGGGATCCAGTTTTTCATCAAATGGGGATACCAGTATAAAGCCGTCATCTGTCCGGGTCATTATCACCTTTATCCTTCTTGGTGGACGTCTGATTCCGCGAAGCCAGATCTGGTGTGACACGTCCTCGTCTATGCGTATGTCCTGCACCTTCATGTGGTGTCTGGCAAACTCCTTTATCATGTTGATTGCCCGTTTTGCACGGCGGTTGTCAGGCGACAGCAGGACCTTGCCAAGCGGTATGGTGTAAACGCGCTCCAGCTCTTGGGACGTCTAACCCACCTCCACGTCAGTTGATCTCCACGCGCGGCGCTTTGGGTTGGTTCGGACGCCCCTGCGGGTTCTCAGTATTATCCATGCGGGAACAGGCAGCGTCTGTTTGATTTTCTTGTGCAGTCGGATCTTTCTGCCAGATGGTTTGCGTGCGGCCATGAATGGCAAGATTCAGGGAGCTCTTTTTAAATGAATCTCACATTAGGCGCGCGGCAATCTGGCGCAGTATCCGCGCAGAGGCGCCCCACACAGTCCTGCCGTCAAATGAAAACACGTGCATCTCTTGAATAGACGTATGGCCGGGATCCGCATCGTCTGCCATGGTTCCCAAAAGCGGCTCCAGCGGAATCTCAAAGGCCTGCTCGACTTCGGCGTTTGTCTCCAGCCTGGCTATCCTGTCTGCAACTGCAACAAAGGGCACTATCAAAAAGCCAGAGTTCAGCGTGGTGACAGAATCCAGCCTCCCGATCACCTGTCTTCTCTGAAAGGACAGTCCGAGCTCCTCTCTTGTCTCGCGCAGCGCAGTGTCTAGCACGTCGGCATCAGACGCGTCTAGCTTTCCGCCCGGAAATGAGATCTCGCCGGCGTGAAACTTTAGGTGCCTTGGCTTTTGGGTCATCAGTACGCGCGGCGGTTCCCCGTAAATCACCACCAGCACGGATGCAATCCTGTGCGTGCCGTCGTGGTCCACCCCGGAATCGACGTCGGTGCCAAGCCTTGATCTGACATACCGCAGGTCCATGGCTGCCGTACGGCAATGCCTGTTATTGATTTTGTGTTCAAAGGTTTTAACTAGGCAGGATGAAAAATTCCCCGATGGCCGTAATCTATGAGATCAACCCCCCGAGGGTGCCCGGGGACGCCACGGCGCTTGCCGGCCTGGAACGCAGGGTCTCTCAGATAGCGGGGGACTGCGACGGCATACACATTACAGAGTCGGTCCTTGGCACCGCAAGACTCTCGCCGATTGTTACGGCATCGGCCCTGAGAAAAGCGCACCCCGGTCTGGAAATTACCGCAAGCATGAGGGTAATAGACAAGGACGCATCGGCCGTGGAAAGATACATGGAGGATGCAATCGGCGCGGGCCTTGACGGCATACTGGTACTCAAGGGGGATCCGCTGCGCGAGAATCCGTCTGATTCCGGACTCGTGCCAAGCAGGACGGTAGCAGAGCTGCAAAAAAGATGCGCCGGCAGGATAAAGCTGTTTTTGTCCATTCCGAGCAATCCCGACTTTGGCAGGATTAAAAAAAAGATCAGCGCAAGGCCGTCTGGATTCATAACGCAGGTAATCCAGTCGACGCAGCAGGTATCGAGAATATGCGGCGCGCTAAACCCGATGGGCTTTAGGGTAATCCCGATAGTGCTCCTGCCGTCCGAAAAGAACGCAAAATCCGCAGGATTCCTCGGCATAGACTGGTCCGGATACAGGGACGATGCTGCCGGGTTTGTAAGCGAGGTCCACGATATTGCAGGCGACGTGCTCATTACGTCGCCCAACGACTTTGAGCTTGCAAGAAAAATCCTGGGCTGCGTGCACGGCTAGTCACAGCCCGAAATATGCGGCGTCCGGATGGTGCACTATAATGGCGGCAGTCGACTGTTCTGGGACTATCTGCCCCGCATCAGTCAGCGTCATGCCGGATTCCTGCGGCGAGAGCAGCTTCCATACCAGCTTGTGCTGTCCGACATCAGGGCAGCTGGGATACCCCCAGCTGTACCGGAGCCCGCCCTTTTCCAGCCCCAGATCCGACTTTATCCTGCAATTGACCCACTCTGCTAGCGCCTCGGCAGTCTCCACTGCCAGGCCGTGCAGATAGTACGCGTCTGAATACCTGTCCTGCTTGTCCCACTGCTCGATTATCCCCGCAGCGCGCCCCCCGACAGTTACTGACTGGAATGCCACAATGTCGTTCCGGCCGAAATAGTCCGCAACGCAGAGGTGTTTTTCCCTGGCAGAGCGCGGAAAGTCAAACGTTACTGTCCCGCCGGGATAATCCACCTTTAGCTTTTTGTCGCCGCCGTGGCACACAAAGTATCCGTACACGGCGCTTGGCTCAAACAGGCCTTCTTTTATGATTCGGTCCTGCCACTGCCCCAGCAGCACCTCGTGGTCTGCCTCGGATTCCTCGCCTGCCTTTCCACGCAGCCCCCATGACAGCTTGAAGAGCGACTTTTTGTTCATCATACCCCATATCTTGCGCAGGTCAATGTCTGCCGGCCCAAGGCGGTGCGCGACTCCCGTATCGGGGGGGACAGGCGGCGCCACCGGCCTGACGTCGCTGCGCGGCACATTGCCTGCAGGTGCCGGCGTCGAGTCCTTCCAGCCCTCCAGCCTTGCGCGCCATTCAGAGAGCATTTCCTTTTTCTGCCCGGATACAAGCTTGTCCATCGTCTTGAGCCCGTCAAACATTGTATTGCAGTAAAACACGCCGGGCCCGTATATCCCGTCCTGCTTTGCTATGCGGTTGATATAGTTGCTATTGACTGCCGCGCCCCCGCACAGGACCGGAATGTCCATGTTGTTTTTTCTTGCGTGCTCTATAAAGAACCTCATCTGCTTTGAGGTCACGACCAAAAGCGCCGAGAGGCCCACGGCGTCGGGCTTTACCTCCTCGATCTTGTCCAAAAAGCTCCGGAGCGCGACTTGCTTTCCCAGGTCGTACACGGCGTACCCGTTGTTCACAAAGATTGTCTTTACCAGGTTTTTTCCAATGTCGTGCACGTCGCCCTCCACGGTACCCAGCACCAGCTTTCCCTTGGCCGAGTCCTCCTCCTTGAGCAGGTATTTTTCAAGCTCCGAGACGGCGGCCTTCATGCATTCGGCGGATTTCAGTACAAACGGCAGTATGAGCTCGCCTGCCCCGAACATGTCGCCCACCTTTTTCATCGCCGGAAGCAGGTCCTCGTTTAGCGTCCGGATGGCGCCCTGGTGCGTCTGCTCCTTTGTGGCATCAATGATTAGCGCGCCGTCGCGCTCCACCAGGCGGTCAGTCATGGAGATCTTTTCGGCAATGGCCTCGACTACGTCCCTTTTTATCCCGTCGCCCAGGCGGTTTATAATCCGATAGTTTGATTTTTTTCCGGCGCTCCACGACGGGTCAATGTCGGTCTTTTCACTCCGGGCCGACTGCGGGGCGAGATTCTCAAAGTGTCCAATCAGCCTTGCCAGTGCGTCAGGATGCCTGTTAAATACAAGATCCTCGGCTATATTTTTTTCCTCCTGCGATATTTCTGCGTACGGGACGATCTCTTTTGCGTTTACTATGGCGCAGTCCAGACCGTACTGTATGGCGTGATACAGAAATACAGAGTTTAGTATCTTTCTAGAATGTGCTGCCAGGCCAAAGCTGATGTTGCTGAGGCCCAGCACCGTATACGACTTTGGAAAGCGCCGCTTTACCAGCCTTATGCCCTCCAGCGTGTTTTTGCCGGCATCGAGCAGGTCGGACTGCCCAGTCGAGAGCGTAAATGTGAGCACGTCAAAGATAAACTGCTCCTCTTTTAGCCCGTATTTCAGGCCGGCATTATACAGCAGCTCTGCCACCTGCAGCTTTTCTTGCGGAGTGGAGGCCATGCCCTCCGGGCCTATGCACATTGCAATCGCCGGCGTCCCGTACCTTGCCATTATCGGCGCAAGGCCGGCAAACCGGGATCCGTCGCCCTCAAGATTAATAGAGTTGATTATCGGGCGCCCGGGAATCTGCCTTACTGCGGACTCGACAACTTTGGGATCAGTAGAGTCTATCACAAGAGGGGCCCCGACTTCGATGCTGATTTTCTTTACCAGCCTTACCATGAACTCTTTTTCGTCGGCGCGCTCAGTTGTCGCCACGCAGACATCAAGGCAGTGCGCACCGTCCTTGACCTGGGATTTGGCCAGATCCACCAGCCCGTCATAATCCTCATCAAGGACAAGCTTTTTTGCGCGCCTCGAGCCCTGCGTGTTTATGCGCTCCCCGATTATCAGCGGGGGCGGGCTCTGCCGCAGATCTACTGCCCCAAGCGCCGAGCTTACCCGTGGTACTGCCATCAGGCTCATTGTGCACGGTTTTTCTAAATAAACCCTAGCCGGGACTAGGCCCTGGCGTCAATTACCCTGCGCATGGCAGCAATGTGCTCAGGGTTGGTTCCGCAGCATCCGCCGATTATTCTCACCCGCCCGTACCGTTCCATAAAGTCATCCATGGAGGATGCCATCTCCTGCGGGCCCATCTTGTATACTGCGCGGCCCCCCTGGTTTTCCGGCATTCCGGCGTTGGGCACCACGAGCAGGTCGCACTCGTCCTGCTCGTCAAGCCACCTTATGCTCGGCGTCATCTCCTGCGGCCCGGTAGAACAGTTCAGGCCAAACACGTCTATTCCCATGCCAGAGAGGGTGGTGTATGCAGCCTGGATGTCCGTACCAAGGAGCATCCGGCCGTACGGATCGAGTGTCACATTGGCGATGATCGGGGTTTTTTTTCCGGTCTTTGTGATTGCCTGCTGCGAGCCCTCGATTGCCATCTTTACCTCCAGTATGTCCTGGCTGGTCTCAATGAGCAGCGCGTCTGCGCCGCCAAGTACGAGTCCCTCCGCCTGCAGCGCAAAGGCGTCCCTTATCTGGTCTATCGGCATCTGCCCCAAATCGGGATCTCCAGAACCGGGAAGAAACCCGGTCGGACCCATGCAGCCTACAACGTACCTGTGCGGACTGGAAAATTCGGAGGCGACGCCTGCCGCCAGCTGCGCGGCCCTTGTGTTCATCGACACTGTCTGATCCCCAAAGCCGTACTCGTCGAGCTTTATCTTGTTTGAGCCAAACGTGTTTGTCTCTATGCAGTCAGAGCCGGCCTGCAGATAGCTGCGGTGAATCTTTTCTATCCATTCGGGATGCGTCAGCGTCAGGCCGTCGTTGAACCCCTCGCGATCATTTGGAAAGTCGCCGGGCTTTGGATCAAGCCTTTGAATCTCGGTTCCCATTGCGCCATCAAAGAGCAGAATCCTTCGCCGTAATGCGTCTGCAAACGGTTCTTTTTCCATGCGGGGCCTTGCCGCAGGCCGCTTAATTTCTTTGCTATCATTTGCGGCACACAATCAGCAGATAGTCTATCGTCCCGTCCTGCGATATCGCCTTCATCTTGTTTACCGACATTGAGAGTATCTTTTCGACGTACCGGGGATACTGCCCCGACAGCCTGCGCCTGATCTCTGCTCTGTGCCCGTTGTAATAGTCCGCAAGCGGCCCGTACACCCTCCTGCCTACCGATTCGCAGCGCACATTGCCGAATTTTTCCTCGAGTGCAGAGATGATGTGGCCTTTGGAATAGTGCTCAGATGACCATGTCACCGACAGCAGCCCCAGCTTTGCGTGCGGAATCAGCAGCTCCTGGGCCATCACCGGTATCGCAAGCGCAAAGAGTCCGTCGTCCTTTAGGATCCTGTGCGATTCGGAGATAAACCGGCCTAGCGGCCTAAAGTGCTGTGCGGACTCGAATGCCAGCACCCGGTCAAAGGTGCGCCGCCCGAACGGAAGCGACGTCGCAGTGGCGTTTACGGGACGGGTGTTTGCGCGGCCCTTGGACTCGCACAGCTGCATCCGGTTGATGTTCACGCATATGACGTCCACCGTAGAGTGGGTGCCGCACCAGCGTGCCGCAGGGGCGCCGTACCCGCTTCCAATGTCTGCGATCATCTGCCCGGATTCCAGCATGGCTTTTCTGGCAAACACGTCGCACAGGTCGTCTTGCGCCAGCACCGGCGTGTCCGCACCGTCCCAGTATCCAAAGTTGAGCATGTCCCCGCCGGTTGCAAGCCGCATCACGTCGGAGAGATAGTTGTAAAGGTTGATTACGTCCCTTTCGTTGCGCCGAAACGTCCACATGAGCAGCTCCAGCGGGTTGAGTGTCTTCATGCGGGTTTCAACTGTTTTCACTGCAATGGCTAGATAAAGCTCTTGTTTTGCATCCGGTGTACTGCGGCCGCTTGCGTCTATTGCTTCAAATTAGGCGGCGGCAAACTAGGTGTCCGGGATTACATGCGTCAGGCGGGCATTAACAACTATATCAGAGGGGCGACTTTTTTCCAGCACGCCGGAATCGCCATCGTCTTTGTCTTTATGCCAATCATCGCAAAGGAGACGACGCAGTCCATACTAGAGATCGGCGTGATAGTCGCCTCGTTTAGCTTTGCGCAGATTCTCTCAGAGATTTATTTTGGAAGGATTTCGGACGGGAGGGGCGACAGGCTGGTCTTTATCCGCGCGGGATTCGTCCTGTGCGCGATAGCGTTCGGGCTGCACTATTTTGCAGACGACATCATCCTGCTGCTGCTGGCAAGAGTCGGCGCGGGGATTGCATCTGGGATAATGATTCCGCCCATGCTTGCGTACGCATACGAGGCGGGCCGGGAAAAAAAGAAGGTCGCATCGGTGGTGTCGTTTCACGCACTCGGATGGCTGGCAGGAATTGCCGCATCCGGGATTGCAAACGACACTGATCTTATCTTTCTTACCAGCTCTGGAATGTTTGCAGCCGGGCTTGTAGTGTCGCTAAAGCTCCCCCGGATTGCGATCAAAAAGGAGATCAAGCACAGGGTGATGGGAATAATTGCGCAAAACAGGTTCCTGTTCCTGTCGCTTTTGCTGCGGCACGTGGGGGCAGGCGCCGTATGGACCATACTTCCGCTGCTGCTAATCGAGCAGCTGGGAGCAGAGCTGTACCAGGTGTCAGTGGTGTACGTGGCAAACACGGTGACTGCGTTTGTGATAATGACGCTCATGGCAAGCCGGATCGGCATCTCCAATGTGACAAAGTTCAAGATAGGGATAGGAATGACGGTTTTTGTCTTTGTGGGGCTGTCCTTTGTCACGGAATGGTGGCAGACGATGCCGTTTATGGCGCTGGTGGGTGGCACGTGGGCGTTTTTGTACATCGGGGGGAATTTCCACCTGATGGAGAACAATCCCAGGTCGACGTCGACTGGCATATTTAGCTCCACGCTGTCGATTGCCACCGTAATCGGGCCGATGACTGCCGGCGTCATCGCCTTTGCGCACGGGTACGTGGCAGTGATGTATTTTGCAATAGGAATCATACTGTGCGCGTTTTTGGTGTCATTGAAGATCCCGTCGGCCAAAAGTGCGGGTGCGCCGCCCCAGAATCACGGCGTCTGAGCTGCCATGCCGACTAGCGCGGGATCAGGCTCGTAAAAATCCCCGTGCCTTTGCGCCAGCATGCGCAGCTCTTGCACTATTCTCGGCATTCCCATCTCCCTGGCAGTCTCAAAGATCGGCCTTTTGAGCCCCAGGCCGAGCCGCGCGGCCCTTTCAATCTCTGCAATGTCGCTTGCCCCGTTTGTAACAAGCCATGCGGCGTTGTTTAGCACATTGGCTGCAATCTGAATCGGATCACAGCGAGCCGCAAGCTCCTCTGTGAGCCCAATCCGCTCGTACCTGTCGCCTGAATACTTGTAGAATCCCTCCCCCGACTTTTGTCCCAGTTTTTTTTCATCAAACGTCCTTTGTACTGCGGGGTGCGGATTGATCACCTTTTTGTCCCGCAGGTGCATCTCTGTCGTTGCCTTGTGGATGACGTCGATTCCCGTAAAGTCTGCCAGCTCAAATATCCCCATCGGAAATCCCAGCTTGAACCTTACCGCAGAGTCTATCTCCTCCAGCGTGGCGCCGGTCCTTTCCCGCACGTGGCACGCCTCGTGCACCATCGGGATGAACAGGCGGTTGATGATGAATCCCGGCACGTCCTTTTTGCACAGGACTGCCTGCTTGCCGACGGATTCCACGTACTTTTCGGTGGCCGCAGTCGTCTCTTGCGACGTCTGCCGGCCGGGAATTATCTCGACTAGCTTCATTAGCTGCGGCGGGTTAAAAAAGTGGATTCCGATAAACCTGTCCGGCCGGGACGTAGCAGCGGCTATCTCTGTTATCGGCAGCGTGCTGGTGTTTGACGCAAACATTACTTGCGGTCCGGCGGCCTCGTCAAGCTCGGCATAGACCTTTTTTTTCAGCTCCATAATCTCGGGCACCACCTCGATTACCAGGTCTGCGTCCCTTACTGCCTCGCGCAGGTCCACCACCGGGACAATCCGTCTGAGAATGTCGTCCCGCTCCTTGCCTGAAATCCTCCCCTTTGATGCCATCTTTTCAAGGCTCCACGCTATCTTTTTCATCGCCGCATCCAGGAACTTTTGCTCTATATCGCGCAGCACCACGCAGTATCCGGCGCTGGCAGAGACCTGCGCTATGCCGTGGCCCATCACCCCAGAGCCCAGAACCGTGATGTTTTTTATATCCAAATTTCCGGCTTTACTGTACAGGCCGGCCTATTTAATTGAAATCAGTCGCAGACAGGCCCTGCCGGCATTACCCTTTTTTAGCGGCGCACATACATCCACACGCATGTATCCGTACACCAGGCATACGATAGAGGGCGACAAAAAGACCACGTGGATGTGCGGCTGCTTTCAGACGGAGGATGATTTTTTCAAGTTCTGCCCAAAGCACGGCCCGACGCTCAAAAGGGCCATCCTGCTGCAGATAGACGAGCTTGACATGACCCTGACAGAGTACGAAAATCTAGAGTGCGATAATGGCGACAAAGGCCGAGACAAACACGATGGCAATGGTGTTTAGGAGCTTGATTACGGTGTTTAGCGCAGGCCCCGCCGTGTCCTTGTAGGGATCGCCGATAATGTCGCCCACTATGGTGACCTTGTGCTCCTCGGATCCTTTTTTGCCGCTCATCTCGACTAGCTTTTTTGCATTGTCCCACGCGCCGCCGGTGTTGGCAAGATGATACGCTAGGAATATTCCGGTCACCACTGCGCCCATCAGCAGTCCTGCGACTGCAGTCGGGCCCAGCAGTACGCCGAGTATTATCGGCGAGACTATGGCAGTTACTGCGGACTTCCAGAGCTCCTTGATTGATGCGACAGTTGCAATGTCGACGCATTTTGCATAGTCGGGCTTTGACTCGCCCGTAAGAATTCCCGGATCTGCGCCAAACTGCCTTCTTACCTCGTCGACCATCTTGCCTGCCGCCCGCGACACGCCGTTTATCAGCTGTCCTGTGATCATAAACGGAAGCAGCGCGCCCACTAGCAGCCCCACGATCACAGCCGGATTAGTCAGGCTGTAATCCAGCTCGAGGACGCCCTCAAATATGTGCGCCGCCTCGAACTGAAACGCCTGTATCATGGCAAGGGCGGCAAGGGCGGCGCTGGCTATGGCGAATCCCTTTGTGACTGCCTTTGTGGTGTTTCCCACCGCGTCTATCTCGTCGGTCACCTTGCGGTTCTCCTCGCCCATTCCGGTCATCTCTACTATGCCGCCGGCGTTATCTGCAATGGGGCCAAAGGCGTCTATGCTGAGCACGATTCCCGCAAGGCTGAGCATCGCCATGGCAGTAAGGGCCGTTCCAAATATTCCGTACAGCACGGGATCGGCGCCTTCCGGGGCCGACGCAGAGGCAATGCTGTACGACACAATGATTGCGACTACCAGCGCAATCATAAACGGCCCCGTGGACTGCAGGCCCTTGATTATTCCCATCAGCGTCAGCGAGGCATAGCCCCACTTTGCGGACTCTGCAATCTCCTTTACCGGCCCGTACTTGTAGTTTGTATACCGGTCGGTAATCTTTTGTATTACGGGTACCAGAATCACGCCTATTACCGTGGCCCCAAAGAGGCCGTATGCCGCATCGGTCTGGCCCAGAAACACCATGGTAAAGACAAAGTTGAGCGCAATGGCGATTCCCGCAGAGACATAAAACGATCTGTTAAGCGGCTTCATGACGTCCTTTACGTTCTTTGAGCCGACGATTACCACGCCTACAATCGACGCAATCATGCCTGCGGCGCCGACTAGTATCGGATACAGGAACAGCTCAGACGAGTTTATCAGCGCGGCGATAAGCAGCGCCGCAAGAATGGTCACTATATACGACTCGTATACGTCAGAGCCCATTCCGGCAGCATCGCCCACGTTGTCACCCACATTGTCCGCTATTGTGGCGGGGTTTCGTGGATCATCCTCAGGTATGTTTGCCTCGACTTTGCCCACCAGATCTGCGCCCATGTCTGCTGCCTTTGTAAATATGCCGCCGCCAATTCGGATAAACAGCGCAATCAGGCTTGCGCCGATTCCCACGCCGGCAATGGTTATCGGGTCAGGAAAGAACAGGTACAGTACCGTTATTGCCAGCAGTGCCATAGCAGGAACTGCCAGTCCGACTGTCGCCCCTCCCCGGAACGCCATTGCAAAGGTCTTTCCCAGCCCGCTGCCGCTCAGGTGTGCGGCCCTTACTGCGGCCTTTACCGTTATCTTGAGTGAGACGAGGCCCGCCACTGCGGACAGCGTGGCCCCCACGGCAAACGCAATGCCGTTTGAATAGTTCAAAAACGCGCCAATTACCAGCGCGAGCCCGACTGCGACGGGGATTATTATCATCATTTCCCTTTTCAGAAACGCCGCCGCCCCGACCCGGACCGCATCGGATATGTCCATCATCTCCCTTGTCCCCGCAGGCTGCCGTAAAATCCACGCCACGAGGGCCGCGGCCACAAGAAATGAGGCAATGGCTGCCCCTATGGGCAAAAGATGCGCGACGTCCATGTTATACCTGCCTGCCAATATGCGGGAAATATAAATCAAGGAATGCGCACGATCATTTTCTTTTCTTGTACGGCCCGAACGTCCTGCCCCTTGCCGCCTGCCGGACCAGCCGGTTGAACCTGCGGCCGTGGCTGAGATACGGAAAGCGCATGTGAATCAGCTCGTGGACTATGGTGTCATCCAGGTTCTTTTCGTCCGGGATTTTCCGGACATTGATGAATATCATGGAATGCTGCATGTATGCCACGCCGTAATACTTGTACGCAGAGGTGCGCCTTCCCTCGGTCAGCTCGCGCGGCACCCCGAGGACCTCCCGGGTGGTCAGAAGAACCTTCGGCTCCTCAATTGAGAACCGCCTGGAGTATATCCCGATCTTTTCGAGTATTTGCAGCCTTAGGTCCGGATCAAGCCTCACAAAGGCATGTATTCCGAATGCCGCTTTATTTCCAAGTGTCAACAGTTGCATCAGATTTGGTGTATTTCTGGTACGGGTCAGAATTTAGCAGTGCAATCATCGTCATACAGCCACCGTCTCATCATACCCGGCTAGATCATCGATTCTAGCAATAATTTAGTCTTGTTTTTGACCTCGTCATTTACGTGCACTATTACCATGCCCTCGCCGGGCTGCCCGTACAGCACCACGGTGCCGGCAGGCGCAAGGGCGCAGACGGGCAGCACAAGCAGGTCCTCCTCGCCGCGTACCTCCATGCGCACCGGCGAGTCAGAACCAAGCGCGCCTTTGATTGCATCTGTACACGCAGGACTAATCCCGCCGGGGGGATTGTCGCACCGTATAACGGTGACAGGCACCGGCGACTCGGGCATGCGCCTTGCCGTCCTCCTCTCCTTTCCGTCTATGATTTGAAGCGACGGCGTCAGGCCGAATCCTGCCACCCTCTCCAGTGTGGCGTCACCCACCGTGACGAGTGCAGAGTCTGAAATCTCGCCGAGCAGCAGCTGCCTGCTCAGCTGCGAGTCAGGCACCAGCCTGCCAAGCGGCCTCTGAAATTCCGGCCGCATGCCCTCTGGAAGCCTCAGCGTCCTGCGGGATTTGCCGTCATCCAAGTCAGCTCGCCGGCGGGTTTGAGAGCTCGGCGCCTGCGGCGTCTGCCTGCAGGTTTGCCGCAAGTATGCTGCACTGCGCCGCGATGTTTTTTGCCGACTGGCTTATGGCCTTTGCACTAGCAGAGTCCGGCGCGCTGAGCATTATCGGCTTGCCCAGATCAGAGCCGGACATTATTCCAGAGTTTAGCGGAATCGCGCCGATGAACGGAATCTTGAACTGCTCGCTTATCTTTTGCGCCCCGCCCTGTCCGAACACGTGGTGCGTCTCGCCGCACTTGTTGCACACAAAGCTGCTCATGTTTTCTATAACGCCTATGATCGGCACGTTTAGCTTTTCAAACATTCCAAGGGCCTTTACTGCCACGTTGCTTGCCACGTCCTGCGGCGTGGTGACCACCAGGATTCCCGTAATCGGTATCGTCTGCGCAAGCGTCAGCGGAATGTCCCCCGTCCCCGGCGGAAGATCGACTATCAGATAGTCCAGATCACTCCAGTTCGTATCGACTAAAAACTGCTTTAAAATCCCCGATATTATCGGGCCCCGATAGATGGCCGCCTGGTGCTCCTGCTCTGCGAAAAAGCCAAAGGATACCACCTTGAGTCCGTGCGACTCTGCCGGCTGCAGCTTGTTTTGCTCCACCTGCATAAAGGCCTCCTTTAGCCCGAGCATCAGCGGTATGCTCGGCCCGTAAATGTCGGCATCCAGCAGCCCGACTTTGGCGCCGGTCTGCGAGAGGGCCAGTGCCAGGTTCAGCGACACTGTGGATTTTCCCACGCCGCCTTTTCCGCTTGCGACGCCGATGATGTTTTTGACGCCGGCCATGCCGGTGTCGGCATCAAGCGATCTTCCCTCCATCACCTTGGCCGTCACGTTTAGCTCGAAATTCTCCACGCCCTCCAGGTCCCCCACGACCTTTCTTACGTCGTCCTCAATCTCCACGTTAAAGGGGCACGCAGGCGTGGTAAGCTCTAGCGTGAATTTCAGGTTCCCGCCGTTTAGCTCCAAATCCTTTATCATGCCCATCGATACAATGTCCTTCTTCAAATCAGGATCAATTACGGTGCTGAGTGCCTCCAGGACGCCGTCTACACCCACCATAAAATGGGATGATCCAGCTCATTATTTAAACATAGGCAGATATTCCACGAATCAGCTCAAATCCCAAACATCTCACATGTTTTGGCGCCAAAAGATGCCAGAAATTATCCAAAGGTTCATAAATTGAGATTCGCAAATGACCTTACAGTTGTTTTCGATATCCACCCTAGTCGATGTTGTAAGAATTCCGCCGAACCTATTTGGCACCACGCTGAAAAAGGCGGCGATAAACATACTGAAGGAAAAGTACGAGAGCATGATCAACGTGGATCTGGGGTACATCATTATGATCATGGATGCCAAAGTCGACGAGATGGGAAAGATGATTGCCGGCGACGGCGGGACGTTTCACAGGGTAGAGTTCGACGCGCTGGCGTTTTATCCCAAGCTCCAGGAGATAGTGCAAGGCGAGATAGTGGACATTACGGACTTTGGTGCGTTTGTAAGGATAGGCCCCACAGACGCGCTGCTGCACCTCTCGCAGGTGATGGACGACTATCTGAAAAGCGACGTAAAGGCCGGAATGATAATTGCAAACCAGAGCGGCAGGACGCTGAGGGTGGGCTCCACTATCCGCTCAAGAATCACCGCAGTCTCGCTCGGAAAGGCCGCCGCCATGGGAAAGATCGGAATCACGTGCAGGCAGCCGTTTTTGGGGGCCGACGAGTGGATAAGCGAGGAGATTAAAAACGTGGGCAAGGACAAGCCTTCTGGCAAGGACAAGCCAGAAAAGGGGAAATAAATGGCCCGCGAGATGGCCTGCAGAAAATGCAAGTTTGTGACGACCGGAAAGGTGTGTCCTGCGTGCAAGTCCTCGGATCTCACCCCGGACTGGACGGGCATAGTGCTGGTAGTCGATCCGACAAACTCCCAGATAGCATCAACGCTGGGAATAACCGAAAAGGGAAAGTACGCGCTAAAGGTAACCTGAGTTGGACGCCCATCCAAAGGATGAGCTGCGGCGGTTTCTCGCAGAAGACATCGGTTGCGGGGATGCAACAAGCGCGCTTTTGCCCGAAAAGATAATCGGTGCGAGAATCATTGCAAAGGAGGGCGCACTCGTCGCCGGGGTGCGGTATGCCGGCCAGGTGTTTGCGCTTGGCGGATGCAGGACAAAAATAGCCCTCGGGGACGGCCGGAGGGCAAAAAAAAACCAAAAGATAATGGACATTCGCGGGACGCCGCAGGGAATCTTTTCGTGCGAGAGGACAGCGCTGAACCTGCTCTCAAGAATGAGCGGGATTGCCACGCAGACAGACGAGCTTGTAAGAAAGGCCCGCGGAGTTCCGGTCTATGCGACGCGAAAGACCGCGCCGGGCCTGAGGTTCTTTGACAAGGAGGCAGTAAGGATTGGCGGCGGATGCCGGCACAGGATGTCGCTTGACGAGATGATAATGCTAAAGGACAACCACCTTGCAGTCGGCGGGAGCATCGCATCGCTGCTCGCCTGCGCAAAAAAAACCGGCAAAAAGATAGAGATCGAAGTCGAGAGGCAGAGCGACGCAGTCCTTGCCGCCCGGATGGGCGCAGACGTCATAATGCTGGACAACTTTACGCCAGAGAGGATATCGCGCACCGTACTTGCGCTCAAAAAACTGGGACTATACGCGACACTAGAGGCATCAGGCAGGATTGGCCCGCACAACATTTCAAGGTTTGCAAAAACCGGCATAGACAGGATCTCGGCAGGCTCCATTACCAGCTCGGTGAGGGGCATAGACTTTAGCCTGGAGGCCGGCCGCTGAGCTTTTCGAGCAGGTCTGCCGCACCCCTGTTTTTCGGGTCGACTTCGAGTATCTTTTGGCAGCAGAGCCGCGATTCTTCTGCCTGTCCCAGCGTGTGGTGCGCGTTTGCCTTTAGGATGAGCACGTGCGTGTCATATTCTCCGATCGCCAGCGCCTGCTCAAAGAAGGGTATGGCGTCCCGTGGCCTGTCCCGCATATAGTAAATTCCCCCCACCACAAACGACACGTCGTTGTCATGCGGGGTCTTTGCGAGGATTTTGCGGCCCACTGCGAGGGCCTCGTCGTATTTTTTTTGCTTTACGAGCTTTCTGAGCTCCCGCTTTAGATTGATCGGCCTGTCCTGGTTCCTGCTTTTGAATAATCCGCTCAATGCCACGTGCCGGTCTTGTGCTAGCTTATTTCAAGCATGCGCTCTATTGCAAGCCTCGCCCTGCCGGCAATCCCGTCGGGAACCGTTACGTGGTGTCTGTCGTATAATAGCGAGTCGTGCACCTTTTGCGGCGTGATCATCTTCATGTACTTGCATTCGGCCTGGTCGGATACTGCAACGAACTCTTTTCCGGGGTTTTGCTGCCTCATCCGGTGCAGGATGCCGGTTTCTGTCCCGACGACAAACCTGTCGGCGCCGGACTCTTTGACGTGGCGCATCATTCCCTCAGTGGAGAGTATGCTGATCTTTCTTTTGGCGTACCTGCCGGATGCGGCATCGTGCAGCATCGGCGTGGTGCAGCTGCATTCGGGGTGTATTACAAACTCTGCGCCCGGCATGGAGTCGAGTTTTTCCTCCACGTCCTGCGGGGTGATTCCGGCGTGCACATGGCACTCGCCTGCCCAGATGCGGATGTTTTTTCTTCCGGTCATCTTTGATACGAATGCGCCAAGAAACATGTCGGGCAGAAACAGTATCTCCCTGTCCTCCGGAATCGCCCTCACAATGTTTACCGCGTTGGATGACGTGCAGCAATAGTCAAGCTCGGCCTTTATCTCGGCGGTGGTGTTTACATAGCCGACTGTGACCGCACCTGCGTGCTGCCTCTTCCATTTTTTTAGCTCATCCACCGTAATAGAGTCAGAAAGCGAGCAGCCTGCCTCGGGGTCCGGAATCAGCACCCTTTTTTCGGGGCTGATTATCGCCGCAGTCTCTGCCATAAAGTGGACGCCGCAAAAAAGTATCCGCCTGTTCTGCGTCTTTGCCGCCTCCCTTGCAAGCCCGAGTGAGTCGCCCACAAAGTCGGCCACGTCCTGCACCTGTGGAACCTGATAGTTGTGCGCCAGAATCACGGCGTCCTGCTCCTTTTTTAGCCGCAGTATCTCATCGTGCAGCCGTGACTGAACCAGCATTGCAGTTATTGTATAATTTGGGGATTTAAAGGAAAAGGTTCATGCACATACGCCCACGAACCATGCCAATCACGGCAAGATTTGCCTGATTTATGTGCCCAGCTGTATGCCCTCTGAGCATACAATCCTGAGCTTCTCTATGGCAGAGGCCACTGCAAGGTGGCTCGTCTTTGGGTTTGCGGCATCCGGCATGTTTTCAACTGTGAGTGACATTTTTCCGAACTTGCCTCCGGCGTCTATCCTGTGCGTGTTTCTGGCAGTCGCCGGATCTGCAATGATCTTTACCGTAACAGGCGCATCCCCGGCTGCAAGGCTCAGCAGGGCCGCCACGTTGATGTTTGCGGGAAACTGCGAGACTGCCTCGCCGGCTGTCCCCTCAAAGATCACCTCGGGGCCGGTGATTGCGTCAATGTCCGTTCCGGATGTCTCAAAGAACCTCGCCCCCCTGAGGGATTTCGGGTGCTTTGTGCTAGTCAGCGTGATCCATTCGAGCTCGTCCCGGACGGCCTTTAGCCCGTCAAGGCCGGCAATCGCACCGGACGGAAGGTATATCGTTTTTTTGAACTCCCGGCACGCATCGGAGAGCACCTCGAATACGGACTCGTCAAGCAGCGCCCCCACGCTCATTATCATCAGGTCCTTTCTGTTCTGTATGACGCTCAGCGCCACGTCCCGGACGGCGTCCTGCGATGCTGCCTCCACCACCAGGTCCGTGCGGTTAGACGACAAGAGGTGGGCGTTTTGGACAATCTCCGGCCGGGTTCCAAGCCTTGCGACAAGGGATTCGGCGCGCCCGGAATCCTGATCATATACGTGGGTCAGGACGGCGTTGATTCTGCCCGAGTCGATTGCCTGCGCTATCTGTGTTCCCATCGCGCCACACCCCAGAATTGCAATTCTCTTCAAGGCACAGATTGCTGGATTTCTCTCGTATTAATGCTGTTTCAAGGAAACGATAACGCAGTTTTTGGCGGAATTAGGCAGGTGCCCCCTTGAGGCCCACGCAGAAGTTAATAAAGAATTGACCCGTGGTATGATCATGGGTATTGGCAATAGTCTTAGAGCGGGAATGCGGTGATAGCGTATGGCAGACGACCCCCTGAGGAACCTCGTTGGCGATCTAGGACGGCGGCTGACAAAAAGAGAGCATTCAGACAGGGTATTGAAATTCGAAAAGGGAAAGGTATACGAGCTAGTACCGTCGGAATTCAACGGGATTAGGCCTGCTCCGGTTTCAAGAAAAATCGCGTTCATCGACGGAGGGGACGGACTGTTAGATGAGGCGCCCAATTATTTGATCACCATCAACAGGGTCAGCTATTCGCTGTTTCGCGGAAAGAAAAGAATAATGCCTGCCATGAACCACAGAATACAGTTTTTCTCCTATGTGGTGTCGGACATACAGACAAGGGCGGGGCAAAAAAAGCTGTCCTACAATACCAAACTGTTTGCGTACGGCAGGGAGGACAAAGTCCACCTGCCTGACGAATCCGACCTGACGTCGTCTGCAGAGGGCACAACCGTGCTCCAAAAGCACAGGCTAAACTCGCTGGCAAGACAGTTTGCAGAATGGCGGCTTGCACTAAACGTGGTCAAAAACGAGCTGGATGAAGGCGACATACTGGTAAAAGACGGCTCGCTTCAGACCGGCTTTAAAAACGAGGCAAAATACGCAAAGGAGCTGTACCAAACCGCAAAGAACAAGGGCGTCATCGTATGCGGCCTCTCAAAGTCAAGCCGGTTGATTACGGAATCCGGCGATTCGCTGATTCCAAGAATAGAGGCGATCTCCAAAAAGACGAATCATGATAGGTGGTACATCAGGGTCACAGACGGAGTGACATCTGACGACTGTGGAGCCATGCTTGCAGTAAAGCTTCATCCGGATTCCGAATTCCCCTACAGGTTCGAGATTCTTTATGAACAGTTCGACAAAATGAAACCCGACGAGGTTAATTCCGTGCTGTACAATCTAGTCGAGAACTCCCAGGACATCTCCATGCTGGGCTATCCATACGGGTTGATTGACGCAGACAGATACGCCCAGGTGCGCCTAGACGAGCGAGACATGTACAAGGGAATCCTGTATGCCATACGCCGCAGAAATCCCGAATGGAAAGATCTGGAAAATAATTCCAGCATGATGGGCGCGCACAATGTTCTCAACGAGGTGACCAGCTAATGGACGACATTTCAATAGTAGGCCAGGTAGTCGGCGGAAAATTCGGCGACATTATAGTAAGACAAAAGGCCGGAGTCGATCTAGAGATTGGCGATCTGCTAATCTCAGAGGAGAAGGACTCCCGCCTCATATTGCAGGTCTTTGCGCTAGAGTACGGCTCACAAATCAAAGACAGAATGCAGCAAATGATGTCCGGCGTGACCCTGGAGCAGAGCGTGGCCGATGCACGATTCTACGAACCAGAGTTTGTCAACTATACACTGGCAAAAATCAAGTCGCTGGCCAGGGTATCTGCCGATGGCGATACTGTAAGCATTCCAAAGTCGATGCCGTCGTTTTTCAGCAAGCTCCGCCTGGTCTCAAGTGAGGACCTGAAATTCCTGCAAAAGGACGAAAATCAGATCTTTGTCGGATACATCCGGAGCGGAACCAAGGTCATCAGGGAGGCAAAGGTATGGTTGCGGGCCGATGATGTGTTCTCACACCATGTCCTGATTCCGGCAACGACTGGGCGTGGAAAGTCAAATCTGGTAAAGACCGTATTATGGCATGTCCTGGATTCAAACAGGGTAGGCAGCCTTGTGCTTGACGCACACAATGAATACTTTGGACTGCAGGAGGCAGGCCTCAAGGATCACCCCAACTCGAAGAACAATCTCGTATACTATACTCCCACTACGCCCCCGCCCGGTGCGCACAGGCTCGCAATCAACCTGCAGTCGATACTGCCCGAGCATTTTGAGGGGATTATGAATTTTTCAGACGCGCAGATGCAGGCAATCCAGACGTACCACAAAAGGCACAGCAGCAACTGGATAAAGATACTCATGACTACCGATTCTGAAACCAGCAAGGATCAAACGGCAAAAGTGACAATGAGCGTGATTCAGCGAAAGATGCGCGTGATTCTGGGCCTGGAACGCGACGAGGCAGGCGAGCTGATATCAAGACACAAGGTGTTTGATTCGGGCACCAAGGGACTTGGCACGGCAGACGACATTGCAAGCCACGTCGAGCACGGAAGGGTGGTAGTTTTGGACACGTCCCGGCTGGGCAACGAGGCGGAGCTGATTGTGGGAAACATAGTAGCATCCAAGCTGCTTGGCAGGTACAAAAAATACAAAGAGACCGGCGAGATAGAGCGCAAACCAATCGTGTCAATAGTAATAGAGGAGGCGCCGCGTGTCATCGGCGAGGACGTGCTGACGTCCAAAAACAGCAACATCTATGCCACGATTGCAAAGGAGGGCCGCAAGTTCAAGATCGGACTTGTGGCCATAACCCAGCTCTCAAGCGTCATACCCAGATCCATCCTTGCAAACATAAATACAAAGATAATCCTGGGCAACGAGATGAAGCAAGAGCGCGACGCGATAATATCCTCGGCATCACAAGACCTCTCAGAGGACGACAGGAGCATTGCAAGCCTTGACAAGGGAGAGGCCATCATCACCAGCATATTTGTCCCGTTTGCAGTGCCGATAAAGATTCCCCTGTTTGACGACTTTATCAAAAAACAGAGACCGGCTGCAAAATCCGGCAAGACAAAGGTGTTTTAAATGAGATTTGCCCATCTCGCAGACATTCATCTGGGCTTTCAGAAAAGCGAGTCGCTGCAAAAAATAGAGCAGGACGTCTTTGAGAGATCACTGGACAAGTGCATATCGTTAAAGGTGGATTTTATCCTGATTGCTGGAGACCTGTTTCATGTAAACATTCCAGAGATGCGAGTGCAAAAGTTCGCCTTTGGAAAATTCCGCCAAGTCCACGACGCCGGAATCCCGGTGTATGTGGTGTATGGAAGCCACGATTTCTCGCCTGTTTCAAACTCTGTAATCGATCTGCTCGAGGAGATTGGCTATATCATCAAGGTGACCCGGGTCAGGGAATCAGCAGACGAGACCATAACGCTGGACTTTGTGACGGATAAAAAGACCGGCGCAAAGATAGCCGGCTTTTCGGGGCTCAAGGCAGGCAAGGATGTGGAATACTATGAAAAGCTGGACAGAAAAAGCCTGGAATCAGAGCAGGGATTCAAGATATTTCTTTTTCATGGCGGGATAGCAGAGATGAAGATAGGCGAGGGTTCCGAGGGCGACTATATGCCGCTGTCGCTTCTTCCAAGGGGCTTTGACTATTATGCGGGCGGACACCTGCACCGGTTTTCACACCAGCAGTACGAGGATCATTCACACGTGGTTTATCCCGGAACGCCGTTTGCGGGATATTACAGCGATTTGGAGGACAATGCAAGGGGGCAGGTTCGCGGCTTTGTACTTGCAGAATTCGGTGATGCGGTAAAAAAAGTAGAGCTGGTACGGATTCCAAATACAAGCTATGAGATGATCGAGGTCAATGCAGACAACAGGATGGCAGAGTCCATAAACGACGAGCTGCGCGAAAAGACGCAGAAAACAAACCCCAAAGGCAAGATTGTGCTAGTCAGGATAAGGGGGGAGCTGACCTCGGGCAAGACCACGGACGTGGATCTGGTCCGGGTCAGAGACGAACTTGTGGACAAGGGCGCGCTAATAGTCAACCTCAGCAGGAACCAGTTTAGCTCCAGGGAATACAGGATTACAGAGGCAAGCGGTGACAACAAAAAAGAGATCGAGGAAAACGTGTTTTCGGAGAATATCGGGGAGGTAAAACTGGATCAAAAGGAGCTAGTCGGGGGCAGGGGAATGTCGCTGGCCAAGGCACTGCTCCGGGAGATCGGGAATCCGCCGCTAGCAAACGAAAAAAAAGACGCGTATCAGAAAAGGATACAGCAGGGCGCCTTGATGACCATGGGACTGGACGCAGATGATTCTTGAGTCAATAGAGCTCGAAAACATTCGCAGCTACAAAAATACAGAGATCAGCTTTCCGCGCGGAATCACCCTGTTTGAGGGCGACAACGGATCTGGAAAGACCTCTGTCCTGATGGGAATAGAGTTTGCGCTATTCGGCCTGGGATCCCAGAAACCCGAGGCGCTTCTTGCAAAAAAATCAGAGACCGGAAGCGTCCTGCTGAAATTTTCGGCGTATGACAAGTCATACGTGATAAAACGGGTGCTAAACAGAAGGACCGGCTCCATACACCAGGATGCAAAAAAATCGTACCTCTCAGAGGACGGCGTAAAAGAGCCGCTGTCTCCTTCGGAGCTAAAGCAGCGGATTTTGAACATACTCAAATTCAACGAGCCAACCGACCCCAGGGCCGTAAGCAGGATATTCCGGTACGCCGTATTCACCCCGCAAGAAGAGATGAAGCAGATACTCTCAGACAGCGCAAAGCGCCTCGAGATCATCCGCCGGGCGTTTGGCGTGGAGGTTTACAAGACGGCATCAGAGAATGCAAAAATGCTGGCACAGTCGATAAACTCTACAATGTCAAAATTCAGTGAGAGGTTCTCCGGTTTGGATGCCCTAGAGTCAAGAATTGACGAGTCAAAAAAACAAATCTCAAAGACAACATTACTCATAGCAAAGCTAAAAACGGCACAAAAAGAAAACGAAACAGCCCGTAAAAATGAGGATTCAAGGTCAAAAGAGCTTCATAATAACAGTGTGCAAAAGGCACGGCTGGACACCCGGGAGGCGGATTTAAAGCACAATATTTCGGCAAAAAAATCCGGTCTCAACACCATCAATGCAGAGATTAGGACAATGGAGGGCGAACTAAAAGGCGCAAATGACAGGATTGAAAAATTCGCACTGCCCAAGAAACCCACGACAAAAACACTTTCACACATAGAAGGCGAGATTAAAAAATTCAGAAAATTACACGACGAGATAAATGTGGCAGTAGCGCGTCTGAATTCCGTATCCGATGATCAAAAACTGCTAGAAGACGAGCTTGGCACCAGCAAAAATACGGATCCAGACTCGCTAGAGGCGGAAAAAAACAGGCTAGAAAAATCGCTTGCGGGTATTTCCGGCGACCTGGAAGAAAAACGGGGAATTTACCAGGGCGTACACAATGCGATCATCAGGGGCCAGGCGAACCTGGACGGCCTGCAAAACGACGTAAAAAAAATTGCAGGGCTGGGCTCGAAATGCCCGGTATGCAGAAACGAGATTACGCCGGATCACCGGAAAAAACTAGACGGCGAGCTGGACGGAAAAATCACAAAAGCCGAGCAGGCCCTAAAAAAGGAAAAAGCAGAGCGTGAAAAAATACAGTCCGAGATTCACACGATGGATGCGCAGATCACAGAGTATTCCTCAGAGTTGAAGTCACTGGAGAGAGTAATTCCAAGAATACGGGAATATGCCAAAAAATCAGGCGAGATTGCCAGTCTCAAATCCCGGATAAAGACGCTAGAGGCGCAAAACAGGATAAAGGACGCACCTGCATCCAAAACTGACAGTCCCACAGAATACCTCACGGAGCTAAAAGACGCACTGGTATCATACAATAACTCGCAGGCAATGTATTCCGAGCTTCAGGACAAGCAAAAAAGGGCAAAAGCCGGATTAGAGAGGCACCAGGGTTTGCTGCTAGATACCGAGGCAGAGATTTCGCGCGAGGAAAAAGCCCTGTCAGACACGCAGGAAAAAATCAAAGAGTTTCCAAGTCTAAACGCAGAGATAAAAAGCTGCGAGAGCAGGCTGCGTAAAATACAGCAAAAGATCGCCGACGATGCGTCCAGTCTTGCCGCACACGGCGAGAATCTTAAAAATGAAAAACAGAGGCTCTCGGAGGACAACAAGGGCGCACTTGATGCAAAAAAATGGCTGGCACATTACTCAAAATACCGGAATTGCCGCGATTGGATCAAAGAGTTTTTCATTCCCACCGTAGACAAGATAGAAAAGCAGACCCTGCTGTCAATCCACCAGCAGTTCAACATGACGTACTGCAAGTGGTACAATATTTTGATTGATGATCCGACAAAGGAGTCCCGAATTGACGAAAATTTCACCCCCATAATAGAACAGGACGGATACATGCAGGAAATCAACCATATGTCCGGAGGCGAGCGCACCAGCATCGCTCTAGCCTACAGACTGACGCTTAATTTACTGATGAGACAAGAGACGGAATCCCTAGAGTCGAACCTGCTGATACTAGACGAGCCGACTGACGGGTTCTCAAAGGCGCAGCTATCCAAAATCCGATCCGTTCTAGACGGGCTGAGCTCCGAGCAGATAATCCTGGTATCGCATGAAAAGGAGCTAGAGGCGTACGTGGACAATATGTTTCATGTCTCAAAGGATTCCGGCGTCTCGAGGGTTTCACAGCCAAGCGTGTCGTGACCGGATCTAGCGCAGCCTTTTTTTGCACTCGCTCGTATTCCTTATTGTTGAACTCACTTTCAAAGTCCAGGTATTCCTTCTCGTCGGGACTCGCATTTTTTATGGGCGCGCCGTATCCCGGCTGCTCTGCGTCTAACTGCTCGCAGTCATTGGTTTGCTCGTCGTCATTCTCCTGCCTTGAGAGCCGCCTATAGGTGTACAGGAGGATCAAAAATGCAATCCCAATTACGTGTGGCGGGACCAGAACCAGGATTCCGCCAAAGATATAGAGTATGGTATAGTTCATCGCCCAGACCCTCCCGGCAGACGCATGGATTTCATGTCAGCCCGAGCCGTAAAATGCCGGCTCGTCGCACTCAAACTCGCGTATTATGGTCGGAAAAAGGGCCACTGTCTGCTCGTCTTTGGGGGTTTTTCGCACCGTCGGTATTCTCATACAGTCCGCACCTGTGGCACAATTATTATATAGCATTACAATAGTATACATACTGTAGATACCATTATGAGCAAGCTGAACCTGCGCGTCCACATTGCCCCCGTCGGCTTTGAGATAGACAGGATAGTCATGCCGGCAAAGCAGCGGCGTGCAGACAAGGTATACCTGATGGTACATGAAAACCAGTCCCAGGACAAGGCAAGGCCGTTTGTGGACAGGATAAAAAAACAGCTCAAGGCGCAAAACATCGAGGTCATACTAGAATACCACGACCGCCTGGACCTCTTTATGATAATAAAGTCAATCAAGGACATAATCCAGAGGGAGGAGGGAAACAGCATCTATGTCAATCTGGCGTCGGGCTCAAAGATTCAGGCCATAGCCGGAATGATGGCGTGCATGATGTACAATGCAGACCGCAGGATCTTTCCGTTTTATGTCGAGGCCAAAAAGTACATGGGATTCAGCGGGCAGATCTCAGAGGGGATAAAAGACATGATCGACATGCCGTCATACGACATACAAAAGCCGGTCCAAAAACACATCGATGCGCTGAGGATAATCAAAGAGAACGGCAAAAGGCTGACCAAAAAAAAGATGGCAGAGCTTGCAGACGGCGAAAAGCTCATCACGGTGGACGCAAGAAGGGAGAACTATTCGCAGGCCAGGTTTGCAAGCCTGGACAAGAACATCATACAGCCGCTCAGGGATCACTGGAAGTTCATAGAGGAGGAAAAGATCGGGCGCACCAGATGGCTAAAGCTTACCAAAGACGGCGAGAACGCCATAAAGTTCCTGATTTAGCGCCGCTTGCCACCGTGCAACCCGGAACCGGCAGTTCAGGCCTTTGAATCCTGCGTAATACATAATTACCAACCGGCTCGCAGGTGAATTCGATGCAAAATCCACACATGTTGCTCGTTTTGGCAGCATGCATGCTTGTAGTCCCGCTTTACGCCCATGCACAAGAGGTCTCTCTGTCAGAGCAGATAAGATCAGACGACAGGTACTTTGGATTCTCAGACAAGCTACTCCATCTGATAGATGAAAATGCAATGTATGAGCACAACTTTATGATAGTGCCGCACAGGCTAGGCGATGATTCCGGCACCATAAAGCTCACCGCAGAGACCATAGCGTCACTCTTGATAAACCATTACGGGGCAAACGCCACTGTTGTATCGCATCCCGTCTTTGGATACGTGGCAGAGGCTGCGATTCCGGCGTCCGTATTGCCGGACATTTTACAGCACAGGTTTGTAGGCGTAATAATAGCAAAGGTGTCCGAATATGCTGGCAGTGACGGCGAAAGCATCATACAGCACATCAAGAAAAATTCAAAATTCAATGATTTTGAGCCGTTTTGGGACGTGATAGAAAACGGCGAGATAGACGTGGTGTACGTTGCGATAAACATCGGCGTGCAGGATTTCTCAAGCAAAGTCACATACAACAGCCAGAACATGAGGGCGCTTTTGGACGTCGTGGAGGCCATATCCGACGACAGGGTGGGCGTCATTCCCCCGTTTGAGAGCGTAAAGCGCAGCAATACACTGAGTATTCTCCTTCCCATAGAAGAGCTTCCCGGCATTGCGGGACACGGCTTTGTAAAGAGCATCTATTCCGGAAGATTCACGGATGGCTTTGGCATAAAGTATTTGGACGGTGAAAAGACGGAGGGAATAATAAAGATACCCGAAGGCGGCCACATGTATTCCATACCGTATACGATGACTGACGGCGAGATAACCTATTTTGAGCTGTACCGCTTTCAGATAAAAAACGAACAACCGGGAAGCATCACACTGGAATACCCCATATCCATAATGGGCAAGGCAGAGCAGAACGGGAACCTAAACGCGCGTGGAACTACCGGGAACATAGCCCTGTCGGATTTAGAGACAGAATACTGCAAGTACACAAGGGTCACGGCGGATTTTGGAAAGGCGGATTATGAGACATCCGTGTTTTCCCTGACTACAAACGTCGGCCCCGAAATGTCCACAGACTTGTTTAATATAGACACGGACAGGGGGGAATTCGAGGTATCGACTATACAGCCCGGCAAGATATGCGGTGTCGAGTTTGTGCCAGAGGACAAAAAGCTAGAGATCACAGTAAAGCCACTGGGAAAGGAGGCGCATGTTGTAGCTGCCACCATACCGTACGGCCTGCTGGGTGATGAGTTTGCCGTGCTGGTAAACGGCAAAAGCATAGAATACGACGGCGGTGTAAAAAGCACCATCAGCAACACCATACAGTTTACTCCGCACCTAGAGCCCGGAGTCGAAAACACGATAGAGATAACGGGCAACAAGCTGTTTCCCCCGCCCTACGTGCTGCCCACAGAGTCGGGCCAGACCATAAAGATAAGAAACACTGGTGACGAGCTAAAGTATGTCATGGACGGGGGAAGCATACAGTCAGTCGAGACGTTTTACACACGTGCAGACAGGATAGGAAGTCATCTCGTATTTATGCTGATAAACATGACTGCCACGGAGCCGGGATCGCTGACCATCACGCTGCCACAGGACATCATAAGGCGGTATTACGCTTATCTCTTCGACCCCACAGTAGACGGGGTACCTGTTGCAATAACAGACGAGATCACATCTCTTGATACGATCACCATACGGATTCCGTTTCTCAGGGGTGCAGAGCACATAACAATCAGAGGCGCGTCTGAAACTTATGATAAAGAAACACTGTGGGATAGTCATCCCAGATTTTGCTTTTGGGCTGGGAGTTGCCCGACAAAGGCACTAGGCGTGGAATTTGTAGAGACAAATCAGATAATAGTTACGGATTCCAAAAATGATGAGAGTTGTTCCAGTTCATTGTGCCTAGTTCCAAAAGACATCATGGTAAATGCAGGTGATGCCATACAATGGAACATGGATGCAGAAAAAAATGTACTAGTACATAGCGAAAGCATCCAACAATCCGGATGGATTTACAAGAAAGTCACAGGGAATTCACAGCGCAGTACCTTTACAACAGCATTAGACGAACCGGGCCTGCATTTTTACAGGGTAGGTGATGCAAACAGACACGCACATGGATTCATCTTGGTACAGGATGCGATAAACATAACAGAAAAACCCCAGACAGGCTCGCTGGTAATATCCGACATAAGGACGGTAAACTCTGTCGGCGAGGACGTATCCGTATTAGAGCAGAACCAGATGGTGCACATTGCAGCAGAGATTCGCAGTATGGACGGCACAGAGCTGCCGTTCGTATACCAGATAGCGCCGGCAAACTCTGCAGCAAGCTCCATTGCGGGTACGATAGCGGCAAACCGGACAGTATCTGCCGCACTGTCCTGGATACCGGATATACCGGGAAACCACACCGTACTGGTGTATGCGGGCGAGGACCGAGACTCGCTGACGCAGCGCGGATCGGTATCTGTCCGCATCGGCGATACCGGAGGATATATCCCGCCGGATGATGCACTGCCCGAATGGGTAAAAAACAATGCGGGGTTTTTCACAAAAGGCAACAATTCTGATGATGCAAAAAAGGCAATCGACTCCATCATATCCTATATAGCGCAGGATGCAAAATCCGACGTCCCCGAATGGGTGAAAGATGCGGCGGACTGGTGGGTGGCAGGACGCATATCAGACCAGGAATTCATCAAGGTGATCGAGTATCTGGCGGAGCTGGAAAAGCGGGGATAGTTAATTGGCCGTACGCACGCAAAATACGCCGCATCCCCACATTGGAAAAAAGATGATCCTGATTCTGCTTCCTATCTCAATAGTGCTGCTTTATCCCCACACGTTTACGACGGATTCCGATGTTTTCATAGGCAGTGTTACCAACGAGAGGGGATGCGATGCTACGCCCATGCAGTCGGAGGTATGCTGGCTCCGCTCCTATACGGCATCGGCAACGGAGATCAGGCTTGGAATATTTGCCATTCCGGTTTTCGAGGAATTTGAAAAGAACGAGTCCGGAGTATCATCCACTGCAATTATCGTACTTGACGAATGCCCCTACAAGTCTGCCGCAAAGCGCCACGAGCTAATATGCTACAAGTATGGCGCAAACTATGTCACGTTTACGTTGAAGGATCTGAACTTTTGCACCAGATTCTACGGCCCGTGTTTTTTTGCGCCCTTCCTTGAGCCCACGTACAACACGGGACTGGAGCGTTACAGTTGATCCGGCTTTTGCTGCTGATACCCGCAGTGGTCCTGCTGTACCCCGATATTCTTACAGAGGATCTGGGAATTATCGGCGTGGGGGTTCCCGACAGGGAAGGATGCGACCTGCAGTACGACTGTAAATTCGCATCAAGGCACGAATACTCTACGGACATAAGGCTCGGAATATTTGGAATCATGCTTGCAGAGGATGTAAGGACAGAGCACCATGCGGCCCCCGACATGCTGTTTTTGCTCAACGAATGCCCGTACGAGTCCGCCGACGGGGTTCGCCTGTGCGCGATACGTCCGGACAACAGCACGCATTCCGGCATAGAGAACCACTGCACCAACGCAGACGGCCCGTGCCACGTGGTTGCACTCACCATGCCGACGTATCATTCCGGCGACAAGGATGAGCTCATATCGCGGGTGCTTGCAGACGATGAGAAATACGATCATTCCGGCGAGTATCTGGCCTCCAGATTGTCCGAGCTCGACTTTGAGGATGCAGGCAGGCTTACCGACAGGCAGGCAGAAAAGATTGCGGGGCTGCGCTAGCTCATTTTATGTCAAACGTCTCTGCTGTCTTTTCCCAGGGCGGGATTATCTTGTAATGGTTTCCCCGCCGATACGGCTGCACCTGTTGCACTTGCCTTTGCCAGCTATTCGCGTATCACCTTTTGAACATACGGGGCAAGACTGTCCGTCTGATCCGGGCCGATAGGTCCCTCATCTGGCACCTTGCCACATGATCGAATCCTGCACAGGCAGATGGCTGCACGTCTCCAAGCCTAGCCGCCTGTCAGCTTTGCGAATTTCTTGTTTTTGCCAAGCGTCTCCATGAACCGAATGTTGGATAGCGCCACTATGGCAGACTCTACGACGGGCTTTTCTGCGTCGTCTAGCGCCCTGACTAGCGCCGCCTTTGCGCCTGCGTTTCCCACCACGCCGAGTGCTATTGCAGCCTCGTGCCTGACAAACATGCTGGAATCATTCAGCGTTGCCTCCTCAAGGTGCCGCACGCAGCTCGAATAGCACATCTGCCCCAGCGAGAACGCCGCCTCGTGCCTGACAAGCTCGCTTGGATCGTTTTTTAGCACGCGCGCAATGTGTGCCACCTTGTCCTCGCCCCCAAAATCCACCAGTATGCACGTGGCGCGCGTCCTGATTACATAGTCGTCGTGCCCCAGCAGGCCGACAAAATAATCCGTATCCCCCCGCTCGTACATGGCCTCCATCTCCGAGAGCGTATCGAGGCGCCTCTGTGTTACAACCTGCCGCAGATCCAACGGTTTTTGGTTTACCGCCTCATATATTATCCCTAGTCTGTCCCAGAGCTATCTTTTTAATACAAAATCCGGCAAGAGTGGCATGACGGCGGCAATCGGCCAAAAGGCGCCCAATCTGAGCATATCAGAATGGGTGCAGGGAATGCCGACCAATCTGGACGAGGAAAAGGATCACATAGTTCTAGTCGAGGTCTTTCAGGTAAACTGCCCGGGGTGTTTTATGTACGGGATTCCGCAGGCAATTGAGATCTATAACAGGTACAAAGACGACGGGGTAAGGGTGATCGGCGTGGCCACGGCGTTTGAGGATTTTGACAAAAACACGCTGGAGAACCTGAAAATGCTGGCAGAGACAGGCCAAGTTATAGGCGAGACGCTACAGTCGCTTGGCCAGTACGGAAAGCTCGACGGGGACAAGCTCGGCTATAAAATTCCGTTTCCGCTCGGAATGGACGCGCTGGTAAGGACCACAGGGGAGCCAAGCCAGTCTGCGATAATGGACGTCATTTATCCGCAGATTCCCGACTTTGACTCAAAGAACAAGGAGTACAGGGACCAGATAATCCGGAGGGTGAGGGATCACATGATGTCAAAAGAATATTCGGCGAGGACCTTTGAGACGTACGCGCTGAACGGAACGCCGTCTAGCATCCTGGTGGACAGGGAGGGAATCCTAAGGGACGTCTCGTTTGGCCAAAACGCCGGTCTGGAATCGGCGGTAAAGTCGCTAGTCGGCCAGTAGCGTTTACAGTCACTTTATCATGCCAAGAAAATGCCCGTGTATCGAATGGTCACCTGTCAGCTCTGGGTGAAACGCGACTCCTACAATGCCTGCCTGCCTTACTGCCACGATTTTGCCGTCAAACTCTGACACGGTCTGGACTCCGGGGCCAATGTCCGATATCGACGGCGCGCGAATAAAGACGCCCTCAAAGTGCGGTATTCCCAGCGGTTCCAGGGACAGGCCTGCCTCAAAGGACTCTATTTGCCGTCCAAACGAGTTTCGCTCCACCTGCACGTCAAGCAGGTCCAGCAGGGGCTGATCTGTCTGCCCCACCGTCTTGTCGCGCGTGCGCTTTGATAGCAGTACTAGGCCTGCGCATATTCCAAGCACCGGCATTCCGGCCTGCGCCTTTTCCCTGATTTTTTTGAGCGCCCCGTTGACCAGGGACATCTGCCCGATCATCGTGCTCTCCCCGCCGGGGATTATCAGCCCGTCTATGCCGTCAATCTCAGATGGCGTCCTTACTGCTGCCACCCCGCCTGGCCGGCCAGCCGCCTCTAGCGCGCCCTGCATCATTATCATGTTTTCTGCCACGTCACCCTGCACGGACAGCACGCCTATCTGCAGGCTCATGCCGCGCCCCCGCGCTCCTGCATCCGAAGCTCCAGCGCGTCTGCATCCAGGCCGGGCATCGAGTGCCTCTCGTCTATCATTTTTTGGGCCTCCATTACCTTGTCAGGCTCGCTCCAAAACGTGGTGGCAAGCACCGTTGCGCGCGCCCTCTCCTTTGCGTCAGAGGCGTCAAATATCCCAGAGCCGACGAATATTCCGTCGCACCCCAGCGACATCAGGTACGCCGCATCAGCCGGCGTTGCGATTCCGCCTGCCGCAAAATTGACAACGGGGAGCCGTCCAAGCTTGGCTGTCTGCTCTAGCAGGTCGTATGACACGCGAAACTCCCTGGCCGCCCGGATCAGGTCCTGCTCTGATCCAGAGTCATAAATTGATTTTATCGTCCTCATCTCCTCGTTTACCTTTTTGATGTGCGTTATTGCCTCGGCCACGTTTCCCGTCCCCGGCTCGCCCTTTGTCCTTATCATCGAGGCGCCCTCCTCGACTCTCCGGAGCGCCTCTGCAAGGGAGCGCGCGCCGTTGACAAACGGGGCGGTAAAGTCCCACTTCCATATGTGGCGCAGCTCGTCTGCCGGCGTGAGCACCTCGGACTCGTCTATCATGTCGACGTCCGTCTCTTGCAGGACCTCTGCCTCATAGACGTGTCCTATGCGGCACTTTGCCATTACCGGAATCGTAACAGAGTCCATAATCTCCTGAATCACCCTGATGCTTGCAGTCCTGGCAACACCGCCGGCCTTGCGGACCTCGGAGGGAAGCTTGTCGAGCACCATCACGGACACGGCGCCGGCCTCTTCTGCAATCTGCGCCTGCTCTACAGTTGTTACGTCCATCACCACCCCGTTTTTCAGCATGTGGGCAAAGCCGCGCTTTAAGGTGGCAGTTCCGCGCGTTACCGGGCCGGACTCGGAATTTTCGGCGACAATCCCTTTTGCGTTGCTTGCGCTTCCAGACAGGGGGATCATGGGGTGGATTGCCGCCATCGCTATTTGTATCTATTCACCCAGCTCAAGTATGATCATGTCCAGCTCGTCTTGCACCATCGTGACTATCGGGGCGACGAATTTTTCTGTGGCGTTTTGCTCCGGCCAGTGTATCTGGTTTCTCTCGCCGTTGAGTGTGACAGTTATGGTCGATTTCTGGTACTCGTCTATGTCAAGGACCGGAAACGACTCTGGCGGGATGGTGATAAACCCGGTCTCCTTTATGAGCGCGGTGAGCTTTTTTATGGCAGACGCATTAATGCTGCCGTGAACGTCGGGATGGATAGTTTCGCCGCCGGCGACCCTGTATGTCAGCGTGCCGTCATTACGAATCAGCAGGATTTCGGTCTTTTGCACGCCCGGCGCGCCCCCGCCCTGCGGCGCCATTATGTGGTGCCTCGTATACTCTATGTCGATCTCGTCTCCGGGGTTTACTGCCGTATGAACGGTGCCAGTCTGAGTCAGCAGCAGCACGGCAATGACGGCTGCCAGCGCCGCAGGAATGGCCCCAAGTGCAAGATGAGTCGCTTTTACCATGGCCGTCCCGTTAAAGGCGGGCCGACGGGCAATAAATCTTGATAAAAATAGCTTAAAATTCCGGTGTCTTGCAGGCATATTCGTGGGGTCGTAGCCTAGCCTGGTAGGGCGACAGTGCGCAATCACCGCTAAGGGCTCCAGAGGTCAAGCTAAGCTAACTGATGTAAAGATGATGTAAGTTTGGAGCTGCAGTGACCCGTAGGTCGCCGGTTCAATTCCGGTCGGCCCCACGTAACCCAAAATCCGCCCTATTTCTTCCCCAGTACGTTCAGCGCCGATCCGCTGCGGAACCACTCGATCTGAAACTTGTTGTACGAGTGCACAAGTGAAATCTCCTCTTCTGAATCGCCGTGATGTATCACACACCTTACCGCGCCACCCGGCGACATGCCATCCAGCCCCGCCAGGCTCAGCCTGTCGCCCTTTTGGATTTTTTCATAGTCCTCCGGATTGGAGAATGCAAGCGCCAGTATGCCCTGCTTTTTGAGGTTGGTCTCGTGGATTCTTGCAAAACTTTTTGCAATTACGGCGGCGCACCCGAGGAACCTCGGCGACATTGCCGCGTGCTCCCTGCTGCTTCCCTCCCCATAGTTAGAGTCGCCTATTATGATCCAGCGCATGTTTTTCTCCTTATAGCTGCGCGCAATCTGCGGCAGCGGCTCGGGCCGGCCCGTCAGGGTGTTTTCTGCCCGGCCCACCTCCCCGCCAAATGCATTGACTGCACCCAGCAGCATGTTGTCACTCAGGTTATCGAGGTGGCCCCGAAAGGAGAGCCACGCACCGGCAGGCGATATGTGGTCGGTGGTGCACTTGCCGCTGACCTTTATGAGCACCGGAAGCTTTTCAAAATCCCGGCCGTCCCATGCCGCAAACGGCTCCAGTTTCTGAAGGCGCCTGCTGGTACTGCCGATTTCCACAGAGATAGAGTCCGGATTTTCGGACGGGGCGACATACGCGTCTTGCGCCACCTCAAAGCCCCCGTCTGGAACCTCCGGCGCAGCACCTGGCGCCTTTAGGCCAAACTTTGTTCCGTCCTTTGCCATCAGCGAGTCGGTAAGCGGGTTGAACGAAAGGCTTCCGCTTAGCGCCATGGCCACCACCAGCTCCGGGCTTGCGATAAAGTTCATGGTCTGGCGGCTTCCGTCGTTTCTGCCAGGAAAGTTCCTGTTAAACGTGGTAAGTATGGTGTTGGGCTCGCCCTTTTTTAGCTCAGGCCTGCTCCACTGCCCTATGCACGGCCCGCACGCGTTGGCAAGCACCGTGGCCCCGATGTCCTTGAGGGACTGCATCTGTCCGTCGCGCTCTATTGTTGCCCGTATCTGCTCGGAGCCTGGCGTCACTAGCAGCGGAATCTTTGCCCGGACCCCCCTTGCCCTTGCCTGCATGGCGATTCCTGCAGCCCGGGACATGTCCTCGTACGATGAGTTGGTGCAGCTTCCCACCAGCGCCACTGAGATCTCGTCGATATAGCGGTTCTCCCTTGTGTCGGAGGCCAGCCTCGATACGGGGCGCGCCAGATCCGGCGTGTGCGGCCCCACCACGTGCGGCTCTAGGGAGGACAGGTCGATCTCGATTACCCGCTCGAAATACTTTTCGGGCTCTTGGCAGACCTGTGGGTCTGCAACAAGCAGGTCCCGGTTCTTGTTTGCAAGATCCGCAATCTCTTTGCGCCGGGTAAAGCGCAGGTATTTTTCCATCCTTTTGTCGTACGGAAATATCGAGCAGGTGGCCCCTATCTCTGCGCCCATGTTAGTTATGGTCGCCTTTCCGGTGCAGCTAATCGACTCTGTGCCGGGGCCGAAATATTCCAGCACCGCGTTGGTTCCGCCAGACACGGTAAGCTCCGAGGCGACCTTTAGGATTATGTCCTTGGGGGCGCTCCAGCCGTTCAGCCTGCCGACAAGGCGCACGCCTATCCGCCTGGGATACAGGATCTCCCATGGCATTCCTGCCATGGTCTCTGCGGCATCTACTCCGCCGACTCCGATTGCGATCATTCCCAGCCCGCCTGCGTTTGGGGTGTGCGAGTCGGTGCCTATCATCAGCCCGCCGGGAAACGCATAGTTTTCAAGCACCACCTGGTGGATTATTCCGGCCCCCGGCCTCCAGAATCCGCACCCGTATTTTCCTGCAGACGATTCTAAAAAGCGGAACACCTCGCTGTTTTCTCCCAGCGACTCGCGCATGTCTGCCTCGCCTTCGAGCTTTGCGCGAATGAGGTGGTCACAGTGTATGGTGGTGGGAAGGCTGGTCTGCCTTAGCCCAGTCGACATGAACTGCAGCATCACCATCTGCCCCGTGACGTCCTGCAGTGCGACCCTGTCGGGACGAAGATAGACATAGTCCCTGCCCTCGGCGGGGTTTGTTCCGGTCTCGACTGCGTGTCCGAAAAGAATCTTTTCTGTAAGCGTCATGGGCCTGCCAAGCGTCCCCCTGTAATGCGCGACGTTTCTGCCAAGCCTCTCGTATGCGTCAGAAACCAGACCCGCCGCCGTTTTTGCCATGGATGCCCTAAAACCGCACCCGAATTTAATATTTCCAGGCAATTTTGTGCAAATCAAAGCTTTGCGGCGCGTTTGGGCCGTGTTTTTCTCAACAATTATAAGCCAAAAACGGCCACACAGTGTGGCCTATGACGTGGAATAGTCGGCGCTTTTTGCGCGTGAATCAGACATGGTAAACAAGGGTTTTCCAAAGTTCGGCATGTCCCAGGCAGGCGCCTTTGTGGCGGCGCTAAAGAACTACAACCTGCCGGATTTCATCCTGGATCTGGTCGCAAAGGAATGCGACTCTGAGCTCCTGGAAAGGGGAAGGATAGACGACAGGCTTCAGAGCATGAACGATGACGCACTGCAGCTCCTGCACAGGGTGTTTGTGGACTGTGCAGAGGACGAGGCAGGCAAGTTTGCACAGTTTAGGTTTTATGCGTACGTTTCTAGCATGTACCACAAGTGCGAGATCCTAATCAACGAGACAATCCCCGGCAAGTCAGGCAAGAACCACAGGATTCCCGTGGCCGTAAAGAACAACGGAATGTACATCGCAGTGGCGCTCAACAAGGCAGTCGGCAAGCCGGTAAACAAGCGCGACACGGGCAGGTTTTACGAGATTGTCGACGATCTAAAGGACGGCGACCACGGAACGCAGCTCACCGACGCCATATACGGATCGTCGGTGGGGTTCAGGGGCGAGGCCCTAGTGGAGCTGGAAAACCTCAGCAAGTCGAGGAGCAAGGATCCCGAAAACAGGCTGGACTTTAAGACTGCAAACTTTGAGAACAATATCTATTCTGTGACAAAGTGCTAGTGCGCCACTAGTGATGAGACATCCAGCGTAAGAAACGCAGGCTCGCCGTCAGTTCGCCTGTGATCCGTCCCGTACTGCTCAAAGGGCAGGCCGGCGTGAAAATGCCTCGTCCAGACGTCGTGTACGTCCTGGACAAACCGCTTGTAGTTTTTTTGCCGCAGCAGCTCGTGGGCAAGCTCGTGCGAGACGGCAGTGCAGTTTTTTTCTGCCAGAAACACGGCGTCGTCTTGCTTTTTGGGTTTTTGCCAGTAGATCATCCCAAAGTTTTCTGCGTGATACCCCTCGCACGTACAGTCAGTCCACGTGGGGCGGAAATGGCACAGATAAAAGTGAAACACATCGCTGCCCCTTGACTCGTGATCCCGGAGTATCGTGTGTGTGTCCAGCCTGTCTAGCATGTGCCGTTTGTGCGTGACCATCTCGTCGCACCGGACATCAAGGCGTATGGAGAACTTTTCGCCAATCCACGTCCTGAAAAACTGCGCCATCTTTTTGGCATACTCGAATTCCGCCCTTCGCTGTAAAATGTCTGCGTCCCTTGCCATAAAGATAAAGTGCAGCAGCAATTTCAAAAAAACGCGCTATGTCTGGCCTTCGATGCCCATCAGCGTCAGGGTGGAGCGGATTTTCTCTATCTTTCGTATCTTCCACGTGATAGTCTCCCTGAGTTTTTCAACCGTATCGGACTCTATCTTTGCAAGAATGTCGTACGCCCCAAAGGTTCCGTGAACCTCGCGCACCCCGTCTAGCCCCTTTAGCTGCTGAATTATTGACTCCTCAGAGCCGAGCTCGCAGTTTATCAGGACATAAGCAGTCGCCATAAGCCCCCCTAAAACTAGGCACTATATTAGTCAGAGCATTGCCAGTCACGCAGAATGCGCAAAACAGGCACGGATTGCCCCCCGGCGGGATTTGCGCGGCATTACCATACAGGAACACATGGCGGGCCGTCCATGACTTTCCCGCCCGCATCAGAATCACGCATGTCTGCACCGGCGTTCCCAAAAACAGCACGGCTGCCGCATGTCTGGGATTTCCCTGCGTGCGGCGCACATGCAGACAACTTAAATGCAAAAAAACGGCGGGTATGGTGGTTTTGAGGAAAAGGCAAAAGCGGCGCATCGTCCTGGTTTTGATTCTGGGGGCAATTCTCGCAGGGGCGATCTGGTACGGCTATCAGGCAGACCAGCAAAAGATCCGTGGCGGCGCCTTTGGGGCAGACATCAAGGGAATCCAGGACGACCTGGTGCTATTACAGGACGCATTTGATTCCGCCGAGAGGACGTACCACGAGGGCGGCATGACAGGGCAGGAGTTTTTAGAGATTGCAGGGGGGCACTTTGTGCAGATGGAGGCCCTGATTCAGAGATACGACGGGCTGGAGCCGCCCGAGTCGTTTGCCCCGTCAGTTGAGCTCTTTAGGCTGTCGACAGAGTCGCAGCTGGAGCGCGACTTGCAGATCGCGCTATGGATAGACACGGGTGATGAGTCGCACGGCGTCAGGGCAGACGAGCTGCACCAAGAGTCGTTTTCGTACGAGCTTGCCGCGCTGGCAAGCTACAAGGGCGCGCAAGCGGGCCAAAAGCCACAAGCTTCTTTAGTCACAGGCGCCAACACGACGGGGTGAGAGTACACCTTGTCTTGTTGCTGCTGGCGCTAGGAGTCCCCGCAGTCTGGGCGGAGATAGAGATCCAAAACGATCAGGCGTACTTTGATGACGGCATACTGTATATAGTGGGCGAGGTGGACAACGGCTCAGACGTGCCGCTCAGCCAGCTCGAGGTGCACGCCACCGTGCACTCGCCGGAGCGCGTAATCGGCACGGCGTCTGCCAGGACGCTGCTCAACAACATAATGCCCGGAATAACTGCCCCCTTTGAGATTGCAATAGGCAGGATAAACCCGGACGACCTCCAGGGCTATGCGCTTGACTTTGAGTACAAGGTTGCGGCCCCAAAAAGCCAGGCAATCGACATTACATCGTCTGAGCTCTCAAGGGACGGCTTTGGGAACCTGGTAATTACCGGCACCGTCTCAAACGGAGGCGAGATTACTGCCAACGCAGTGTCAGTTATAGCCACGCTGTACGACGTGCACGGCAACATAGCCGCAGTATCAAAGGCCCATACAAAGCCGGACTATCTCAGGGCCTCCGAAGAGTCGTTTTTTCTGATTCACGCCTCTGACAAGGAGCAGATTGGCGCAGTGGACTATGCGCTTGTCGCAGAATCCGAAGAGTATGCCGCAGTCCCAGAGTTCCCCCTAGGCTCGGGCATACTGTTTGCGTCGTCGTTTGTGGGGTATGCGGTCCTGTCAAGATACTGGAACGGCGCTATAGCAGGCGTCGCCGCTGCAGCAGACCCAGCATAGGCTCAAGCTGCGCATAGATGTGCCCCCTTTCTAGCGGAACCGGCCTTTGAAACCTCAGCGGTATCGTAATGGTGAGCATGTCCTGGTCTGTGTGCGATATGTTTACAAAGTGGAGCCTGATGTCCTGCGAGGCGATGAAATCCTTCCACTTTAGAATCCTCTCGCCTATGTAATCCATCTGTCTTTCTAGGCCGAACACATCAGAGTTATAATCACCCCCAAATATCCCGAATTTTACCAGGCCCACCATCAGATAGCCCCCCGGGATTGCGTCGTGGTTTTTCCACATTTCGTCGATCATCTGCTCCCTGCGCGCCTCGGGCATCGTCCTGCCGTAATCGGGATCAAAATACCCCGCAATCTGCTTTTTTGAGTCGAGGATGCGAAAATAGTATTCGTCCCTGTCCAGCTTCCACGTCAAAGCTTTGAATCAATCATGGACTGGAACGTCGAGAACGGATGCACGCCTGCCAGCTTGATATACCCGTCAGAGTCGTTTCCCACGAAAAACGTCGGGGTCCCCTGCGCCCCGTACCCCCTTGCCTGGGCAAAGTCCTTTTGAATCTCGCGGATAACGTCAGGTGATTTTATGCATTCATCAAAGCCAGAGTCCAGTCCCAACTCTGCGGCATACGCCTTTAGCTGCGCATCAAGATCCTGTGCGTCAAGCCTGTTCCATTGCGACTGCCTCTCAAAAAGGATGTCGTGGTACTGCCAGAACATTCCCTGCTCGTGGGCGCACTCGGCTGCCGCATGGGCGGGAACTGCGTTTGCGTGTATGTTCAGCGGCATGTCGCGGTAGACAAAGTTTATCTTTCCCGTATCAATGTAATGCCGCTCCAGCTGCGGGAGGACCTGCTGGTAAAACCTGTTGCACGACGGACACTGAAAATCAGAAAACTCTACTATGGTGACTGCCGCCTCGGGGTTTCCCTTGCTTGGATCGTCATCCAGCGAGACAAAGACCGGCGCGTCTGGGGCCTGCTGCGCCTGCGTCTGGCGCGTTTGTGTTATTATTTTTGCAAGATCCTCGTTTGAGACGGACTCGGTGCCAGAGCCTACAAGATAGCCGCCCAGAAAGGCAGACAGGATAAACGCCGCCACCAGTCCCCACAGCATGACGTTTGGCCCTGACGGGGCGGGATCGGACATCAGTATAGGCCGTGTTTGTCACCTTAAATAATTTTGTAATCGCACGCGCCGGGCTCACTGCTGTAGGCGGCTCTGCGTTCTGCGGAACCGCCTCCTTGCCATCCACACTGCCGGTACCGCAATCGCACATCCGAGTACCAGCAGCAGTATCGGCAGGGACGCATTGTAGGGGGATGGCTCGTGAGTGCCGGCAACTTGGTTTTGGTCGGCATTCCATGGAACCGGATCTCCTACAGATAGAGGCATAGTCGACAGGTATGTGATCTCTACAGGCGTGGTGATTCCGAGAAATTCCTGCACCTGGGATTCGGTATACGTGGTGTTGGACGAAAAGGCGGCTGCGCTTATTCCCATTACCAGCTTGTCCCCGTCGACTGCAGAAAACACGATCGGAATCCCTTCTGCATCACGGGTCGACTCGTCGGACTGTGACTGCATATAATTTGTGGCAATGCTGTGCGCCTCGTTTGCATCTGCAAACGCCGCAGGAATCATTGCCACAAGCACCGTCACGGCAAAAAGTGATGCCACTGCCTTGACGGCATCACCTGGCGTGGATCTGAATTTAAACCATCCACGCCGCCGTGCAAAAACTGCCGGCAGCCGGGGCCGAATCCGCCGATGTCAGAATGCCTGCAATATACAAATAACAGAAAATCCACACACGGTGCATGGGGATTTCCGAGGAGGATCGCACATACATCAAGGACCAGATAGAATACTATATCGGCGAGGCCCAGTCATACAGGCAGATCGCAGAATCGTACTCACCCGAGATAGGCTCCCCCACAGACGCCGCCTTTGGGATAATCGCCGGATGCGTATACTCGGCATTCATACAGGCGTATGCGGGCAGGCAAAAGAGTCCCGCACTGGAGGACATTCAAGAGTTTCATGCAATGCTTAAAGAGCACGCAGCATCGATAAGAGAGGCGCTTGCAGAGGACGGCAATACGGGCTAGCGTCTTCGCCTTCGCTGTCCGGGCTTGTTTTGGCCTGGAACCCTGTTTAGGACAAAGCGTTTTTTAAAATTGCTCTTGTTTCTGAGGCTGGAGCTGGTGCCGATCTTTTTTCTTCCCTCAATTTTCGGGGTCTGCCCCCTTACCTTGCCTGCCTTGGTAAGCGATCCGTGGGTTGCCATACCGTGTTACCTGCCGGATTGAATTTATGTATTTGTATTACGCGCTCATGCCGGGCGGCCCTACGGGTGCGTGCCATACGAATCCTACCAGTATTTTACCTTGATTTTTTCAATGACTCGCTCGTGCTCGGCGCCCTTGCGCCTGGCATACCTCTCCATGGCCCCCAGCGGGACGCCGCCAAGCGACCGCGCTATTATGTTAAAGAACGTCCTTCTTGCGCCGCTTCCGCCGCCGGTCTTGGTCATGAACTTTTGAATGCCGTACTTGAAGTTGTGCTGCCACGTCTTGTACATGACTCCCAGCTGGGCGGGATCCATGTCGTTGCCGATGTTAAAGAACTCTGACTTTTCCAGCAGGCCGATCGGCACAAAGGTGAGAGGCGTGGTGGTAAACATGGAGTCCGGCTGTTCCTGCTCAAGCTCGCTGATTATCCGGATCGTCTCCCAGGAATCCTCCGGCGTCTCGTCGTTGTCAAGGCCCATGATTAGCGTGAATGCGGGAATCCAATAGTCCCGGTTTAGCGTCTTTACCCCCTCCTTGAGGACCCAGTGCCACTCTTCGGGCTTGTACGGCGCAAGCTTTCTGTCTGCGTATTTTTCAATCAGCCTCAGGCTGCCGGTCTCAAAGCCGCACTGTACGCCTATCAGGTTTTCGGATCCGGACTTCATTATTCTTGAAAGGTTGGGAATCAGCTTTTCGTCTGCTATGGCGCCGGCAAGCGTCCCGTGCGTCGGGTTTGTGTGCGGCACGCCAGTAGACATGATCGCAGTGAATAGCTCCTCGAGTGCCTCGCGGTTGGGCTCCATCCCCTTGCTTGTCCTGGGATCCATCCCGTAGACAAAAATGTCGTCGCTGTGGACCCATGCAGACTTTGCGCCGCCCTTTTTTATGTTGACTTCGATCTCTTTTTTGACCTTTTCGGGCGAATAGTACCTCAGGGATCGCAGCGTCACGTCGCAGAACTTGCACCCCCTGCCGCATCCCCTCATCACCTCTATCATTCCGTGCATGCTGGGCTCCACTATCTCCGGAATGTCATCCAGGTCCGGCCTGTCCCAAAAGTTTACAAACCGCCCGTGGATTTTCTTGCCCTCCCTTTCGAATTCCTTGATGTTTACCTTAAAGTCGCTGCGCTTCCTGAACGGATCCATGTTTTCAAACTCGCCGTCCATCAGATAGTTGAAGAAGCGTCCTGCGTGGCCGTCGATCTCCGGCGCAATCCCGCCAAGCTCGCCTTCCAGAACCGCATACAGGCCGTATTCCTGGATTTTTTGCGGGTCATAGTTGTACTGCCAGGTTCCAGAGGCCCCGGCAATCACCTTGGCATTGCTGTTGTTTTTCTTTTTTGCGGCATTGATCCTCATGTGAAGCTCCCTGTTATAGTACTCGTCGTACGACATTTGCTTTCTTCCGTACGTAAAGGTCATCGTGACTGGCCCCATTCCAAGCGGATCCATCTCGTAGGTTCCGACCACCTGCGTCTCGGGGCCTATGAATTTTTCAATGTGATCCGGGTGTGCCACCACCACGTCGTCGCGCGCAAAGCCGTCGCGCAAAAGGCCGGCCTCGACTTTACGCAGCCCGTAGGGGGCATAGTTGGCCACCCCGTTGGTGTGGGGTATATAGTTGCAGATAAAATCAAAGAGTATCTTGGGCGTCACCTGGTTTTTGAGTATCTTGTACCAAAAGCTCTTGGGATCGCGGTTGGGATCAAGGGCCGGCGCGCAACCAAAAAACGTGGCCAAAGACAGGTTCCTGTACGGCGACATTAGCGTCCTGTCTGCGGTAAGCACTATCCTTGGGGCAGTCATCGTATTTACCGGCTCTAAATAGCGATTTATTTTAAACCTTGCTAGCAGATCTAATAATTTTCGGGGATTCCCGCCTTGTTTCTAAAAGTTCTGCCAAACTCGGGATTCGAGGCAAGATGCCTTCCGTCAAAGACGGTCCCGTCGCGGCACGCCAGATCCCTTCCCATACAGCAGCTTCCGCACATGCCAATGCCGCACTTCATCACGCGCTCAAGGCTTGCCTGGACAAAAAAACCCGCAGAGTTGGCAATCCGGACTGTCTTGTACATCATTATTTCAGGCCCGCACGTATAGACGGCATCAAACCCAGTCTCGCCGCAAAGCCTTGCCGCCTCGTCAGTCACAAGCCCCGCCCTGCCGTACGTCCCGTCGTTTGTAGTCACGCATATGCGCGATTTCTTCCCAAGCAATCTGCGCGCCAGACCCTCAAAGAACACCTCGCCTTTTGTCCGGGCCCCGATCAGCACCGTAACGTCGTCATCGGGCCCCGTGCAAGTCAGCAGCCGCATCAGCGGCACAAGGCCTGTTCCTCCCCCGACTAGCAGCAGCCTGCCGGGACGGACATCAAAGGAGTTGCCGTACGGGCCGCGAACGCCGATCTTTTGGCCCGCCCCCGTGTTAAACAGCCCGGCAGACGCAGTGCCGTGCCTTCGTACGGTAAAGGCCGCCTTGCCCGGCTGCGAGACCATTATGCTCATCGGCAGCTCGCCGATTCCGGGAACCCATACCATTGCAAACTGCCCGGGCCGCGCATCATGCAACACGCCATCTGAGAACACAAGCGTCCGCACGGTGGGCGTCTCGTCGATTACCTCCTCGACGGTGCGGATCTCAGGCCGGTTATGATCCTCCAAGGCCCACCATGTCCCGTATGCTGCCAAACCCGTTGGACTCCATGTACTGGGTAATGCCGTCGTTTATGTCCCCGAATATCCCAATGCTGTCGGCGCCTATGGCGCTGCCCACCTGCACTGCGCTTGCGCCTGCAAGGATAAACTCCACTGCGTCGCGCCACGAGGATATCCCGCCGCAGCCGATGACTGGCGCGCCGTATTCCGAGTATATCTCATAGACGCACCGCACGGCTATCGGCTTTATCGGGGAGCCTGAGAGTCCGCCTATCTTGTTGCTCAGGATGGGCCTTTTGGTGTCGATGTCTATTGCCATTGCGCGCACCGTGTTAATGGCAGTGATTGCGTCTGCGCCAGATTCAAGGGCGGCGCCCACCGTCTTGAGATAGTGCGTGGTGCCCAGCCCCACCTTTGCAATCACCGGAAGATCAGTAGAGTTTTTTGCCGCAGACACAATGTCCCGGACCAGTCCCGGATCATCGCCCACCTCCAGGCCCACCTTGGCCACATGCGGACAGGAAAGGTTCAGCTCGTATGCGGCCACCGCACGGCCCTCAAACTGCCCTATCATGAATTCAAAATCCTCCCGGACTGATCCCACCAGGCTGACTATAATCGGCGCGCCGTATTTTTCGGGGATCATTTTGGCAAAGTTTGCAGCCCCGGGGTTTGAGAGTCCGACTGCGTTTAGCCACCCGCCGCCGCCGACGCCAAGGACGGTCGGATTCGGATAGCCCTCCCACGGCTCCCGGCTAAGGGACTTTGTGACCACGGCGCCGGCGCCGGCCTCGATTATCCGCCCAAAGACGTCGACTGATATGCCCAGTATTCCGGAGGCAAGCATTGCGGGCTTTTGCAGGGTCATGGCACCCATACTAGTCAAAAGACTCGGCTTCACTTACAGGGCTAGGCGTGTTTGGAATATAACGGTTAGTTATAGCAATTGACTGGTAGCTTTTTTAATGGAGCTAGTTGAGAACACCCGATGCACAAGTGTATCCTCACGGAACTCGGAATAATCATATACGAAAAAGACCGCTTTCTCAAAAGCTTCGCCTTTGACGAGCCGGCAAGGCAGTATACGGAGATAAAAAACAAAAAGGGCATATCAGGCGAGGTCGTAAGGTATCTGGCCGGATCAGACGTCCTAGTCAACGACGAGTCGCTGCGGTCGGTCCTCAAAAAAGAGTCAGTCGACTGCCAGATGGCAGACGGGGACGAGTGCGAGCGCATCCAGTCGGCAAAGCCGCAGATTCTCGCAGAGGCCGGCCTTGCCGGCGACGAAAAGGACGCAATGGAGAGGCTGAGAAGCTTTGCAATGGAGCTGTCCTCATCAAAGATAACAGAGATATCGCAAAGCCCCGATCTTCACGCCATCCAGGCAATCAACACGCTAGACGACCTGGACAAGATAACCAACATAATGGGCTCCCACCTGAGAGAATGGTACAGCCTGCATTTTCCAGAGCTTGACAACCTGGTAGACAGCCTTCCCGGATACGCGCAGCTGGTCCTTGTGGGACGAAGGGGGGATCTCTCAAGGCAGGCGTATGCGGATGCGGGTTTTCCGGACTCTAAGATAGAAATGCTGGAGCTGGTGCAGGAAAAAAGCCGCGGGGCGGACATTTCTGATGAGAACTTTGAAATAGTCCAGACACTGGCAGGACAGATTCTGGACCTGCACAAGCTGCGAAAAAAGATGGAGGATCACATGGAGTCGCAGATGAAGGCAGTGGCGCCAAACCTCACTGCCATACTTGGCACGACGGTAAGCGCAAGGATGATTGCAAAGGCCGGAAGCCTCAGGAGGCTTGCAATGATGCCCTCCAGTACGATACAGATAATCGGCGCAGAAAGGGCGCTGTTCAGGTCGATCAAGACGGGCACGCAGCCCCCAAAGCACGGCCTGCTCTTCCAGCACCCGCTGGTCCACGCCGCCCCGAGATGGCAGCGCGGAAAGATAGCAAGGGCAGTCGCATCAAAGGCTGCCATCGCCGCAAGAGTCGACATGCACGACAAGGAGCTAAACGCCACGCTGCTAGAAAAGCTAAACATCAGGATTGATGAGATTGACAAAAAGTACAAGGATCCCCCTCCCCCCAGGCCAGACAGGCCCGAAAAAAAGCCGGCCAGGGGCGGCTTTAAGAAAAGATTCGACAGGGCCCCAAAAAAAGGCAAAAAGAGAAAGCGGTTTGGAAAACGATAGCCGCGGGATTTTTTGGGTAAAATCAGACGGCATTCAAAGGCTTGCGACCAGGAACTTTGTGCCAGGAAACAAGGTGTACAATGAAAAGCTCGTGCTCAAAAAGGGGACCGAATACAGGCTGTGGGATCCATTCAGAAGCAAGCTTGCCGCCGCAATACTAAACGGCCTGGAGGTGTGCCCCATCAAGGGCGAGTCCGTGGTGCTATACCTCGGGGTATCCACGGGAACCACGGCAAGCCACATCTCTGATATCGTGGACAGTAGCGGGATGGTCTTTGGCGTAGAGCACGCAAGCAGGGTGGCGCGGGACTTTTTGGACAGGGTGGCGCAGCACCGCAGCAACATTGTCCCCGTAATGCAGGACGCAAGGCGGCCGGGGGATTACTTTTCGGTGTTTGGCAGAGTCGACGTGGTGTACGTGGACATTGCGCAGCCAGACCAGACGGAAATTGCCATATCCAACTGCAAGATGTACCTAAAGGACGGCGGGCACATGCTGCTTGTCATCAAGGCGCGCAGCATAGACACGATAAGGTCGCCAAAAAGGACGATCAAAGACGAGATCAAAAAGCTCGGCGCGGACTTTGAGGTCATCCAAGAGATCAACCTCGAGCCGTACGACAAGGATCACGCCATGGCAGTCGCAAGATTCACCGGCAGTCGCGCATGATTTTTTTGACCGGCCGCCAGCTGGTGCGCACAAACGGCGGCACTTTACCGTCCCTGCGCACGCACCGCCGGACAAACCTTACTGTCCGGACATCAGACGGATAGCCGCTGCCGATCTCCTGCCTCCCCCCAAGCTTTGCAACCTCCCTGTCCCGGACCACCTTGGCTAGAATCGAGGCCGCAGAGACTATGACGAACCGGTCGTCGGCGTGGTGGTACGAGCGCACCCTGTGGCCGGAAAGCCTCGAGACCTCCCTGCCAAACCTGGCATTGTTGACGTCGCACGAGTCCACGTACGAGACATCAGAGTCCAGCTTTGTGATTACCCTTGCCATGTATTTTGCCTCCAGGCGGTTGAGCAGGTGCTTCTCGACGCTGCGATCTATGGTCTTTGGTGTGATTTTTGCCACGTAATATCCGTCAACGTACCGGAGTATTTTCCTGTACAGTATTTCCCTTTTTGCGGCGCTGAGTTTTTTGGAATCGCGAACGCCCATTGAGGTCAGCCCCCTGGCCTCGGATTTCCGGACTGAGACGCCGGCGATTACCAGCGGGCCGAGCATGGAGCCGCGCCCGGCATCGTCCACCCCGCACACCTGCATACAGGCCGTGGCGCCGGATCGATATTAAACCGTTATAGGTAAAGGGGCGTTGCCTAATCGCAATTGCAACGGTTCGGCTCGGAGATAATTACGATTACAGAGGGCGCAACTGACATGCTCGTGCCAGAGGCGTCAATAACCCAAAAGACCCCGCCGATGGAGCCCGTGTTTTTCAACCCGCGCGCAAAGATAAACCGGGACTTTTCCACAGTCGCGTATGCGGCGTTTCTCAGGGGCTTTGACGGCCCGAGGGTGTTTCTTGAGGGCCAGTCAGGCCTCGGCGCCAGGGGACTCAGGGCAGCCAATGAAAGCGGCGGGTTTGAAAAAATTATACTCAACGATCTGAATCCGCACGCACTAGAGCTGGCAGGGGAATCCGCCGGGATAAACGGCCTGACAGATGTAGAGTTTTCCTGTGATGAGACGTGCAGGTTTTTTGGTGGACGCTCAAAAAAGGGCAGGCGCGGCGCCATAGTCGACATTGATCCGTTCGGCTCGCCTGCAAGGTTTCTTGACTGCTGCGCCAGGGCCACGATGCACGGCGGTATGCTGTCAGTTACTGCGACGGATCTGCAGGTGCTAAACGGATTGTTTCAGGGCGCGTGCCTCAGAAGGTACGGCGGGACCCCGATAAGATCGGAGTTTGGAAACGAGATTGCGATAAGGCTGATTCTCGGGTGCCTCCGTCACATCACGGCCAGGCTGGACATGGAGATTCAGCCGCTTTTTGTGCAGAGTGATCAGCACTATTACAGGATCTATGCGAGGATGCTGAACCGTCCGGATCAGGCGGCAAACATCGGATACATATACGAGTGCAAGGCGTGCGGCGGCCGCGGCGCCCTGGCAGACAGGGGACTGCCGTGCGAGGCGTGCGGCCAGAGCCGCGAGTTTGCAGGTCCGCTGTGGACGGGCAGACTGTTTGAAAAAGAGTTTCTGGAGGCAATGGGCGATGCGGCGGCAAACCTGACAGTAGACAAGATGTGCGAGAAAGGCATTTCAAAGTCCATCCTAGAGTCCGGCATGCCTGCATCATACCACACGCTAGACGAGATAGCATCAAAGGCGGGCCGCCCGCCGCCAAGGCTGGATGACGCGCTAGGGCGGCTGCAGGATGCGGGGTTTTCTGCAAGCCCCACGTCGCTTAATCCCACCGGGTTTAGGACTGATGCCGGGATAGACGAGGTCAAAAGAATAGTATTCTAGCCCAGAAATCCCAGGCACACAAAGTACAGCTCGCTGCTTGCCTTGCGGCTGGCCTGCGGTTTTGTGAGCTTTATCCTTGCAAACTTTTTTTTCAGATAATCCCTAAACTCGGTGGTATACGGGCCGTCAAAGACCTTGAATATGGCGTTGCCCTTTGCCGCAAGCACCCTGTCCATGATTTTTGCCGCGTCATAGTTTAGCGATACCTGCCTTGCGTGGTCGACAGACCAGTTGCCAGTCACCTGCGGCGATAGATCACAGATTACTGCGTTTGGCTTTTTATCAAAAAACCCCATTATGTCATCGGGCATCGACTCGTCCCCGATGCTTCCGATAATCATCTCTGCGCCCTCTATCTCCTCCACGTACGCCGTGTCGACTCCAAGCACCCTGCCCTTGTTTCCCGCAAGCTGTACTGCGACCTGGAGCCATCCCCCGGGGGCGCACCCCAGATCCAGGACGTAAAACCCGGGACCGATAATCCTGTAGGCCTTGTTGAGCTCCTTTAGCTTAAAGGCGGATCTGCTGCGGTACCCTTGCTCGTGTGCGAGCCTCCGATAGTGATCCCTTCGTGCGTCTATTAGTTTCATGATTTTGCGGGTTTTTTTGTCTCTGCTATCACCCACTCTTCAATCCACTGGCACGTACGCGGGCTTATATCGCCTTCCAGGGAGCATTTTTGCTCCACGGGGCAGATAAGGCACGGTGCGTTTCCAATCGACTGGGTGCTGATGGGCGTCTTTTTGAGTATCAGCTTGTATGTCCACCTTCCCTTCTCCAGTATCTTCTCCCTGTTGATTATTCCCGTCCGCTCTAGCTTCAGGGCCAGCCTTGCGCCGTCCCTGCCGTTGAGCTTTAGCTTTTTCCACAGCTCGCTTTGCAGCACGCCTGCGGATTCATAGACTACCAGCATCTCGCAGACCTTGTTGGTAAGCCTCTCCATGTCGACTTTTTCGATTTGAAAGTTCTCTATCTCCTCGTCGGAGAGCTCCTTTTCTAGCTCCTCTTCTAGTGTTCTTTCGCGCTCTTCTTTCTCCTTTCTGGCCTCCTCTTCGAGCTGCCTTTTGGTCTTTTTCTTTGGCGGCGGCTGTTTTTTTACCGGCGGCTCGGGCTTTGGCTTTTTTTCTGGCTGCGCTTTGGACTTGGGTACGGTTGGCTTTTGCGGCTGTTTTACTTTTACGGCCTGTTTTGGCTTTTCGGGCTGTTTTTTCTTTTCTGGTTGCTTGGGCTTTTCAGGCTTTGGCTTTACTGGTTGTTTTGCCTTTTCGGGTTTTTTCTTTTCGGGTTGTTTTGGCTTTTCGAGCTGTTTTTTCTTTTCTGGTTGCTTGGGCTTTACTGGTTGTTTTGCCTTTTCGGGTTTTTTCTTTTCGGGTTGTTTTGGCTTTTCGAGCTGTTTTTTCTTTTCTGGTTGCTTGGGCTTTACCGGTTGTTTTGCCTTTTCGGGTTTTTTCTTTTCGGGTTGTTTTGCCTTTTCGGGCTCGGGCTTTTTTTCTGGCTGCGCTTTGGATTTGGGTACGGTTGGCTTTTGCGGCTGTTTTACTTTTACGGCCTGTTTTGGTTTTTCGGGCTGTTTTTTCTTTTCTGGTTGTTTTGGCTTTACTGGTTGTTTTGCCTTTTCGGGTTTTTTCTTTTCTGGCTGTTTTTTTGGCGTTACGGGTCTGGGTTTTGCCTTTTCAAGTTTTGTCTTTTTTTCCTGCCGCTTTTTGGATCTTGCCTCGCTTTGTTTTTTCTGCTCCTCGAGCTCCGCCTTGAGCTTGGCTAGTTCCGCCCGCAGCCTTGTTTCATCATCAATGTTTTGCTCTGGTTTTTTTGTCATGTAATCACCACGTATACGGACACGGCTTATCCCACGCTGAACTGTCCCCTGACAGAAGCCTGCTGTAATTCGTTAATCATGTCGGCTTTGACCTCATAGCTTCCCGGTATGGTAATTACCTCAGAAAAGTCATCGCCAAGTGGCAAGTCAGAGTCCGCCCGTACAAAGCACTGATCAAAAAATCCCGCCTGCCTGACTAGCTCCCCCGTAGCCGAGTTATAGATGGAAATGTAAAGATCACCGCAGTCAAAGGAATCATCAGCAGATATCCGGATCGACACCGGATCAGATGCGGAATATGCGGACTCTAGTCCCAGAATGCTGATCTGCTCGGAACCAAACAGGGCGTATCCTCCCTCGTGATCCTGCAGGGCCAAAACCGCCCCCCCAAACACAAAGGAAAGCAGTACCGGCAAGAGAAATACAACATAAAACGTTACTCTAGGCATTCGTTTTACGCGTGTTTTTCCCATATATCTGCTTATGTAAAATTACAGCTGTTCACTCGACGGATCTAGGTTTTGTCGCAATTTTCATGCACCGCAGGGGGATCATATCTCAAGCCGGCACATGCCACGTCTGGCATACAGGGTGTGACTTTTCTGCCGGATCTAGTCGTTTTGCATCATGGTTTTGAGCTGTTTTTTGAACGACTTTGCCGCAAGCGGGTTTACGACGTATGGAAAAGTGTTTTTCATCCATATCGCAGCACGCGCCGCAGACGGGACTGTAATCTCGAGTCTCGATGAATTCGCCGCCCTGAGTATCGCCCTGGCCACGGTTTTGGCGCTTACCGAGGAATATCTGGATTGGGCCTTTGTATTCAGCGACGGAATAAAGTCTGTTCTGACTCCAATTGGGCTGACGACAGTCACCCCCACCCCGGTGCCGCCTAGCTCGTGCTTGAGTCCTTCTGAGAATCCCAGCATGGCGAACTTTGAGGCACAGTAGGATGCTATTCCCGGCATGCTGACGCTTGCGCCTACGGATGCGACGTTTACTATGTGGGCCGACGTCTTTTTGAGCATCGATGGAAGAAAATTCTTGATACAGTAAACCATTCCAAAGTAATTCGTCTCCATCTGCGAGCATATCTCATCTATGCTGAGATCAGATATGGAGCCGAACGCTATAATTCCGGCATTGTTGACCAGGACGTCAACGGAGCCGAATTTTTCGAGTACCTCCTTGGACATTTGTTCCACCTGATCCCTTTTTGAGACGTCACACTGGCATGCCAGAGTCGATACGTGGAACTCGCCCAGTCCGTCTTCGACCTGATCCAGCTTTTCTTTTCTCCGGGCAACCAGCGCAATGTTTGCCCCGGATCTTGCAAATTCTGCGGCAGTGACGCTGCCGATGCCAGATGACGCCCCCGTAATCAGAACCGTCTTGTCCTTGAAATCCACAAGATGCGGTAATCGCCGGAAAATAAAACGTTTTCGCACCTGCGCGTCAGTTTATACTGCAACAGCTGCGCTTTTGCAGGCCGCGCGCAATCCAATAGATCGAAAAGAGGAGCACGCCGGCCGATATCAGTTTTAGCTCCAGGCCCTGCATCGGAAACAGCGACAGCCCGCCTACTGCGCCGAGAATCACGGCAAGCGGAGCCGTGCACGCAGGACATCCAGGGGTAAAGGCGGCAAAAACCCCGCCAAAAAGCGCAGACGAGTTTGACTTTACGGAATTCATCATTCTCATTTTTCTTATCTTGTAGGCCATCATGGCAAAGTTGACTCCCGCCAGAGCAGAGATTGCCGCAGTAAGTCCAAGCGCGGCGGCAACATACGGCTGGGACGGTCCGATTTTGTCAAAATGCTCATACAGCATGGACATTGTCAGAAAATAATACAGTACTCCCAGCCCGGCAGATCCAAGTACCGCAATTGCGGCATACTGCCGTATGCGCAGTATGCCCAAAATCAACTCCATTTTGCCGGCCAATTACCCCTGATTCGGATTCGTGGTATTTTAACCATCTATATCGAGACGGGAGCCCCGTATCCCCACACCGTCGGGCCGGCTTTGGCCGGCCCTCCTACCAAGAACCATCCGGGCCGGAATCACGGCCCGATCACTTACCAAGGCCGGCTTTGGCCGGCCACAGGCCATACGATCAAGGAGAGATTGGTTCCAATCATGGTGTGGTGTTTCGCAAGATAAGCGGGCAGATCAAGGATGTCATGAAGCGGATGTCAAGCTTTGTCAAGTGCGTCCTGACATGGAGGGCATACGGCCTGTGCATGGCAGGCGAGGCTGTCAGGCTGGTAGTGACCACGTACAAACCCATGCGTTAAAAATTTAATACAAAGCAGTCCCAATGTAACTCCATGAGGGGATACCTGCTCGGCGTGCTTTTTGGCGCCATAATGATGCTTGGCGTCCCGGCCTATGCGCACCCCCACGCGGGGCTAATAATGGCAGACGAGCACACACACTCTGAGATAATTCCGATAAACGACGTCATGGGGCTGGAAAAGACGACTGTCGAGTTCAACGTTCCGGCAGACAATGCCCTGCCGTGGGGATTCGTCGAGGGAAAGATTGCAAACCACGTGGACGGATACCCGGTCATAATCCAAATGTATTCGGGAATGGACGGGGTGCATTTTGCCCAGGTCGACGTGGGCGAGGATGACACGTACGAATACAAGTTCAGGGTAAGAAACGTCAGCGACGGCGTTACAGTTGCGCCGTTTTCAGGCGAATACACCGCCATAGTGTACAAGGTGGTGTACCTGAATCCGGACTTTGCCGCAGCCTAGAATCCGCGCAGGCCCTTTGGCCTGGCAACGTCAGGGTGGGCCTTCATCCACGAGATTTTTTCCAGCATGGCACCCTTGTCGTGCGGAAACGTCCCCTTTACCATATACGCATTGGAGCCGTGGTTGGCCCTGAACACGACGTCTTTTTTTACGTCAATGCTGTCCACCAGATCCTCGAGCTCAGATAGGGCCTCATCATCAGACACCGGAACAAACTCTTCGCCGAACTTTGCATGAAACTCTTCTTTAATTCCGTTTTCCAGGTACAGCGTAAGGGCGCCGACATAGTCCGGCGTGCACGAGTTTATCACGTGCGCAGTCCCCCGTATGTGCTCCTTGGAGTTGTCCCTCCCACCGAGTCCCAGGATGATCATGCAGGACATTGCGTATCCGGCGTCTTTTGCCTTGTTTACCGACCTGATTATGGTGCTTCCGACGGCACCCTTTGTGACTTTTTTCAGTATCAGGTCAGAGCCGCTCTCGATTCCCAGGTACAGCATTGCAAGGCCGGCGTTGCGCATTTTTTCGAGCTCCTCGGGGGTCTTTTTGAGTATGTTCATCGGCATGGCATAGCATGAAATCCTCTCCAGATTCGGGAATTTTTCGCCGATGTATTTTACAATCCTCACCATATAGTCCGCATCAAGGTTGAGTGCGTCGCCGTCTGCAAGAAAGACCCTCCTTGTCTCCGGCATGTGTCTTGCCATCAGGTCTATCTCGGATTTCACATCATCCCACGGCCTTTCCCGGTATTCCTTGGAGCGGTACATGTCGCAAAAGGAGCACTCGTTAAAGGAGCATCCCAGGGTCACCTGGAATATCGTGGATCTGGCCTCAGACGGCGGCCTGTACAGGGGGGCGTCGTATTCTAGCATCCTATACACCCCTGTCATGTACGGCCTTTTATTTTTACCACATTTCTGGCGGTCCGGGCGCCTGCAAACGGGCCAAAATAATACCTTTTAATGTATTTGGGTGCAAATCCCGTAAAACATGAAAGATGATCCTCATGCAAAGCGGCTATTGTGGTTTATTTTTGTAGGCACCCGTGGCGGCATGAACAGGCTGAAAATAATAGGGATCCTAAGGGACAGGCCGTCGAACATAAACCAGATTGCAGTACAGATGGGCCTCGACTACAAGGCAATCCAGCACCACATAAGGGTGCTGGAAAAGAACAACCTCATAGCAAAGGAGGGTGAAAAATACGGCGTTACCTATTTCATCTCGACTTTTCTCGAAGTCAACATCGGGGCGCTAGACGAAATTGTAACGAAACTGGAAAAAAGTAAATAAGCACATACGGCTGCAAAACACCCAATGGAGCCCACTACTGCCGTGCTTTCTGCCGTCTCGATTGCAAATATGGCAGTATTGGGGGTGCTGATGGTGAACTTTGGAAGGATATACTCGCAGACCAAGGCGCAGCTGCCGCTTGGAATGATAGTAGTCGCAGGTATGCTGTTCCTGCACAACGTCATAGGCGCAATGGCGTACTTTTCCATAGAGATGCTGTTCTCACACGACATATTTCCGTACCTGCTGGGGGTGGGAATCGCAGAGCTTGCCGGACTCGTCATATTCCTAAAGATCTCAATGGACTAGTTTTATTTGTGGCCGCACCCCAAGTCCCGGCATGGATTCGAGATACCGGCAGTACATGAGGCTCAACAGGAACGTCCTTTTGGGACTGGCCGCATCCATTGCGGTATCGGCAGTAGTGGCACAGGCCCTGAAAGGCGAGCAGGACTATCTCAACACGACATACACTCTGATTGCAGACTATGTGGTTTATTTTTCCACGTTTGGCGGACTGTACTATCTTGACAACAGGAAAAAATACGCCGCCGACAGGTCCGCCCTGAGGACGGATCTGATAAAAATCATATCCTCGCTCGGCATAGCGGAGGCAGTATACACCGTCATCAGGTGGGTGCTGCAGTACTATCTTCTCACGCTGAGCTATGATCCATACATCGCATCCATTGTGTCGCAGGCCATATCCACGTCGGCATACATGGCCGTGTTGAACCTCGGCGTAAAGATTACGAGGCTGTACAGGGAATGACGCTTAGCGTATACGTCGACGGGGGCGGCGGGCCCGACTCTGGATTCGGCTATTTCGTAAAGGAGACAGGCGAGTCGTTTTACAGGAAAATGCCCGGCATTACCAACAACCAGGCAGAATACATGGCCATCATTGCCGCGCTAGAGAAATTCTGCGGCACAGGCGAGGTGCTCACCGTGTACAGCGACTCAAAGAACACCGTCTGCCAGCTAAACCACGACTATTCAATAAACAGCGAAAAGCTCAAAGAGCTGGCAAGGCAGGCGTGGCCCATCATCGCAAGGTGTCCAGGCCTTGAGATCAGGTGGATTCCAAGGGCCGAAAATCCGGCCGGAAAGATGCTAGGAAGCTAGGGCGGGATTCCCCGTGGTTAGCTTTATTATGGAAATTGCCCCGGTCTCATAAGCATGACAGAGTCTGTTTTTTTGTCCCCAAAGTCAATTGCGGTGATTGGCGCATCAGACAAGCAGGGAAGCGTGGGACGCACCATCACGTCAAACATAATGAACGGCTTTAGGGGGGCAATCTTTCCCATCAGCCCCACAAGGGCAGAGGTGTTTGGCAAAAGGGCCTTCAAGTCGGTCCTTGACGTACCCGACGCGATAGATCTTGCAGTAATAGTGATAAAAAACACCCTGGTGCCCGGCGTCCTAGAAGAGTGCGGCAGGAAAAAAATCAGGGGCGCAGTGGTGATTACCGCCGGCTTTAAGGAGGTGGACAAGGACGGTGCCGCACTAGAGCAGCGCCTAAAGGACATTGCTGAAAAATACAACATTGGCATGATCGGGCCGAACTGCCTTGGCGTCATGAACCTGGATCCAAATACCATGATGAACTCGACTTTTCTCAAGATTACGCCAAAGTCAGGCCACATAGCACTGGTATCTCAGAGCGGGGCCATATGTGCGGCCCTCTGCGAGGATGCAAGCGCGCAGGGAATAGGGTTTTCTGCGGTGATAAGCATGGGAAACAAGGCAGTAATGGGCGAGATTGACGTGCTAAGGATGCTGGCAGATCACGCGCAGACCAGGGTGATAGTCATGTATCTTGAGGACATGGGAGACGGCCAAGAGTTCCTAAGGATCTGCAAAAGGATAACCCGCGAGATTAAAAAACCCGTACTCGTGCTGAAATCCGGGCGCAGTCCTGAGGGGGCAAAGGCCGCAATGTCGCACACCGGGGCCCTGATGGGATCCGACGAGATTTACGATGCGCTTCTCAGGCAGTCCGGGGCGATACGAGTCGACACCATGGAGGAGCTATTCGACTATGCCACTGCCTTCTCAAAGCAGCCGCTTCCGGGGGAGGGGCTGGTAATAGTGTCAAACGCAGGCGGGCCTGCAATCATTTCAACTGACGCATGCTCCAGGATGGGGATAAAGATGGCGCAAATCCAGAGCATCAGGCCGGAGATTGACAGTGTGATCCCCCCGTGGGGAAGCTCGCGCAATCCGGTGGACATTGTGGGTGATGCGGATTTCAACAGGTTCAGAGACGTGCTGGATCGCGTCCTTGGCCATCCCAATGTGGGCTCTGTGATTTCAATGTGCACGCCGTCAGGCACGCTGGACTATGACGAGCTGGCCAAGGTGATAGTGGAAATGTCAAAAAAGCACAAAAAGACAATGCTTGCAAGTTTGATGGGCCTGGACGAGGGCGTCACCAATCGTGAGATTCTGGCGGCAGGCAGCATTCCGTACTATTCGTACGCAGAAGGCGCGATTCGCACGCTGGATGCAATGCTAAAGTTCTCAAGGTGGACCGGCCAAGAGCCCGGAAAGATACGCGAATTCAGTGCGGAAAAATCCAAGGTCAGTGAGATTTTCGGGCGGCTAAAAAAGGAAAACAGGACAGTCCTGCTCGAAGAAGAGGGCCAGGAGGTGCTGCGCGCATACGGCCTGCCGCTGCCAAAAAGCATGCTGGCAGGCAGCAGGGACGAGGCAGAAAGTGCAGCAGAAAAGATCGGGTACCCGGTGGTCATGAAGATTGTGTCGCCGCAAATAGTCCACAAGTCAGACGCAGGAGGCGTAATGGTAAATCTGGCCGGCGGCAGGGACGTCAGGGACGCATATGAGACGATCGTGGCAAACGCCAAAAGATACGACAAAGACGCCGAGATCAGGGGGGTGCTTGTAGTAGAGATGGTAAAGGGCGGAAAGGAGATGATAATAGGCTCAAAGCTGGAACCGGGAATGGGTCCTGTCATAATGCTGGGAATGGGCGGGATTTACGTGGAGGTCCTCAAGGACGTCACTTTCAGGCTTGCCCCCGTCACCGACAGGGAGGCAGACGAGATGATATCGGAGATCAGGATGAAAAAGATCCTGCAGGGCGTCAGGGGCGAAAGGCCATCAGATACGGCCGCGCTATCAGATTGCATCCAGAGGCTCTCGCAGCTGGTGACGGACTTTGGGGAGATCAGGGAGCTTGACATGAATCCCGTGCTGGTCCTCGAGGAGGGCGCGGGATGCAAGATACTGGACGTTAGGATCGGACTAGGATGATTCTGTAGTATGTCAGCCCGGCTGGCAGATGCCGGATGTTTCCTTGAAACAGGCATGTGGTGCAATGATGGCCGGTGGATGTTTTGGGTTATTTGTTAAAAAATAACGAACGGTTTAATATGCGTATTTTGGTATCGGTGATCAATATGGGGATGAACTTGGGCAGGATGTCACCAGACGAGATAATTGCAAAGGTGCGCAGCAAGGAGATCGAGTCGCACGAATATCACACGGTTGGCCAATACCTCAGGGCAATGGAGGAGCCCTGATGATAAGGCCAGTCAGTGATTACAAAAAACGTCCAAAAAAACTACATATCTAGAATTTTTATACAACCTAGGGGCACATACGGCATGATCAAAACCGGTCAGGACTATATAGACAGCCTGAGGGGAAGGGAGCTAAAGGTATATCTTTTCGGCGAGCTGATCGACGATCCCGTGGATCATCCGATCATCAGGCCGTCGATTAACGCAGTGGCAGAGACGTACGACCTTGCAGCCAGGGAAGAAGAGCTCGCATCGGCACAGTCCTCGATTAGCAACGGCAGGGTAAACAGGTTCCTTCACATTGCAGAAAGCGCACAGGACCTGGTAATGCAAAACAAGATGCAGCGCAAGCTCGGACAAAACACCGGCACGTGTTTTCAGCGGTGCGTAGGAATGGATGCGCTAAACTCGCTGCACTCGACGACCTTTGAGATTGACGAAAAGCACGGGACTGACTATCACAAGAGGCTATTAGAGTTCATCAAAGAGATGCAAAAGGAAAACATGGTCATCGGCGGCGCAATGACTGATCCCAAGGGCGACAGGAGCAAGGGTCCATCAGAGCAGGCCGATCCGGATCTGTACACCCGCATAGTCGACAGGGACGAAAAGGGCGTATACGTGTCTGGCGCAAAGGCCCACCAGACAGGGTGCATCAACTCGCACTGGATAATCATAATGCCGACGATTCGCCTTACCGAGGAGGACAAGGACTGGGCCATAGTCGGGGCGTTTCCCGCAGACGCAAAGGGGCTGACGTACGTATACGGCAGGCAGTCGTGCGACACCCGGAGCATGGAGGAAGGCGACATCGATGCCGGAAATGCAAAGTACGGCGGGCAGGAGGCGCTGATAATTCTGGACAGGGTGTTTATTCCGTGGGACAAGGTGTTCATGCACGGCGAGTACGAGTTTGCCTCTATGCTAATCGAGAGGTTTACCTGCTATCACAGGCGCAGCTATGTCTGCAAGACCGGACTGGGAGACGTGCTGATTGGCGCGGCAGGCACGATTGCAGACTATAACGGCATCCCCAGAGTGTCGCACATCAAGGACAAGCTAATAGAAATGACGCACCTCAATGAGACGATCTTTGCTGCCGGAATCGCATCGTCATACCAGGCGCACAGGATGAAGTCAGGCGTCTATCTTAACGACGACATGCTAGCGCAGGTGTGCAAGCACAACGTCACGAGGTTTCCCTACGAGATAGGACGGCTGGCACAGGACATTGCCGGCGGACTGCTAGTGACGCTGCCCTCAGAGAAGGACTTTAGGCACCCGCAGGTGGGGCCGCTGCTAAAAAAATACCTTGCAGGCAGAAAGGACGTCGATGTGGAAAACAGGATGAGGATCCTGCGGCTAATAGAAAACATGACGCTGGGCAGAAACGCAGTGGGCTATCTCACCGAATCCATGCACGGGGCCGGCTCGCCGCAGGCGCAGAGGATACAGATCCAGCGCCAGATGCAGCTCGGATACAAGATGAACCTTGCAAAGAACCTGGCCGGAATTACAAACGACATCAAAGAGCCACAAGAGCCCTCAGAGTACTTTAAGCGCGTCTTTAGGATTTCCTAGAGTCTTTTTGCGCGTCTGCGTTACCGGACTCGAGGCCGGCCTGTCCGGATTTTGCACCGCCGCCTGATTCGGGGCGTGTAACATCGCCTGCATCCGCATCCCTGATCTCCTGCCCCCCGTCGCCGTTTGACACTTGGCGTGCCGCATCTGCCTGTCCGGATTTTGCACCACCGTCTGACTCGGGGCGTGTCGCATCGCCGGCATCCGCATCATTGATGTCGGGCCCCTCATCGCCGCCTGCGGCGGACTGTCCCCTGTTTTTGGAAAAGTGCCTTGCAATCATTAGCCCGATTACTATTGCGATAATGATATAGTTGATTGGCGGGGTCAGTATGCGGGTGACGTATCCTATCTGCGGCACCACGTATGCCACCTGGCCGATGTACTCCTGCTCCGTGATTGGAAAGTCCGTCCCGGGAATCGAGGCGGCGTTTGCGTCGCCCTTTGTGCGGATTGTGAGCGGATCCTCGTCTATTATCGAGGCCACCCTGTGCACTATCACCCTGTCCTCGCCGCTTGGGCGGTTAAACACGATAATGTCGCCGACGTCCACCTCTTCGAACGGCTCGTTTCCGTTTACCACCAGAATGTCAAAGACCTGCAGTTCTGGCACCATGCTTCCGCTGGATACCACGTAAAACGGGTTTTGCGTCCCAAACACCACCAGCAGCGATCCCCAGATTATGGCCGCGCCGACTGCGACGATTACAATGTTTTTTATCACTTCCTTGAGGAGTGGCTGCATGGTCATTGTATCCTCACATCGGTCCGGGGTTATCAGATCTTGTTTCCGCACTGCTCGCAGAACTTTGAGTCGGCCTTGTTCTCAAAGCCGCATCCGGGGCACGTTGCCGCAGAATCCGCCTGTGTGGCCGGGCCGCCCAAAAGTATGATTTCGCCTATTTTTTTTACCCTGCTCCACGGAACGGTCTGCTCGCCGCCGTCGTTGCCGGTTATGACCACTACAATGTTCCGGGCAGAATCGACGCCGACCTGGTTTGCAACGCCCAACTTTATGCCGTTTTCGTCAAACACGGACATGCCCACGATGGAGCTTACCGACGGATCCTCGGCCATCTCTTGCGGCAGATCAGCGGGCCGCAGATCAGGCGCAGGCGGCGCCCCTGCAAAGGCCGCCTCGGACTCTGGCTTTGCCATGCCGACTTGGACCTGCTCGTCGGGCTTTACAAAATCCCTGTATTCTGCCAGCGTGGAGCCGCACGTGCCACACACATACTGCCCCCTTTCTGCCAGTATCAGGTTCTCTGCCACCTCCTCGTTTGGGTTCTCGTACTCTATCTTTGGGCTGCCGTCATAGTCCTTTTCGCACGTGTTGCAGAAATACTTTGAAATCTTTTCAGAGTCGAGCCTTCCGATGGGTGCCAGAAACAAGTCGGGGCCGCCGAGGCTTCCCTTTTTTTGCTGCTCGTCATCAACGCTTGCCATAACGTATCCGCCCGAGCCCCTGAGTTTTTTTATCCTTTGATCAGAACTCATGGTTCAGACTTGGCCTGCGGCCATTTAAAACTATTTTTGAGAGGCCGGATCCAATTCCCGCGGCCAAAATGAACATATTTAGGTGTGATTGGCAGAGAACCGGCAATGGCAGTCACAAAGGTATCAGACGCGCAGGCATGGGAGGCCAGCGTCATCAGCTCACCCGTTCCCGTATTCGTGGACTTTTGGGCAGAGTGGTGCGGCCCGTGCAAGATGGTGGGCCCCGTAATAGACGAGCTGGCAGGCGACTATAAGGACAGGGTAAGCTTTGTAAAGGTCAACGTGGACGAGGCCGGCGAGCTTGCCTCAAAGTACAACGTCTTTAGCATTCCGACGCTCATTGTGTTTCACAAGGGCGAGATAGTCAGCCAGCAGGTGGGCGCGGCGTCCAAGGAATCCTACAGGGGCATGATCGACAAGGCCTTGGAAAAGGCATAATCCCCGCAAGGCCAGAATCGCGCATGCGTGTCACCGCCGGAATACCGCGCACGGTTTTCTGCCAAAGTAATTAATAATACAGAAATCCAGCCCACACCATGTCGCTAGGCGAGGTAGACACCCTGAACCTGCTCACAGAAAAACTGGAGAGCCTCTTTAATGACACGCAGGGGTACTATGAGGGAATGGTGGCCACAAACGGCCTGTACAAGGACGGCAAGATAGCAGAAAAAGAGTTCTTTGCAAAGCTTGGCGACTATACCGTGGCGTGCTCCGCGCTAGAGTTTCTCGCAGTAAAGGTAATCATTGAGATCAAAAAATCACTAGACAAGATGGCCGGCGGTCACGCGCCGGGCGGCACACAGTCGCCGGGCCTGATGCCCGGAACGGGAGTGCCAGGCCCCGGCGGCATGCCGCCCAGGGCGGGAACCGCAGACGCCCCGGTGGGCGCACCGCCAAGGGTGATTGCATCAGAGGAGTTCGGCCAGCCCGGAACGCTGCCGTCGCCGGATCCCTCGCTGGTGTCGCATATGCAGCCCCGGGACGGTGGCTGTTCTGCGTGTGGCGCGCCGCTGAGAAAAAACGCAAAGTTTTGCTCAAAGTGCGGCAACAGGATGTGAGTCAGTCCTGTGTAGTGCCGCACTCTGTGCAGAATCTTGCGCTTTCTGATATCTTTGCGCCGCATTCCGAGCAGAACTTTACATCGCCGGATTCGGCCTGCCGGCCCCCGTACATGCCGGAGCCCAGGACCGCCCCGCTGGGCGTATAGTGCTCCTCGTCGATTATGTTGACTGGCTCAAAGTCCTTCTCCTCGACATAGGTGTAAAGCCTTGGAATCGCATCCTGCTTGTTTTCCGGATCGGGCACCATGTCGCCCAGCCAAAAGGCAAAGCGCTTCAGGGTCAGATCCGGCGTGGAAAACGTCAGGGTGTGCGCGGCCATATAGTCTTCTGCTGCCTTTCTTCCGTCAAATACCCTCATGGGGTCTGATATCCAGAGTTGACGTATAATAGTTATGGTGGACCGGAAGGGAATTGAACCCTTGACATCTGCGTTGCGAACGCAGCATTATACCACTAAACCACCGGCCCCTTCATACTAGCAAAATGTCCCGATTTTTATTCATTTTCTTAAAGAATAATAGCGCCAGTTACGGCCAATAATCAATGACCTACGACGCAGTAATCACAGACTCGCACGTAATCCTGCCCGGCGGGATGGTCGAAAAAAACATAGTGATCGACTGCGGAAGGATTGTGGGGCTGACAGGCGACGTGCCGGCATGCGACAAAAAGATCCGCGCAGGCGGCCTGGTCTCGATGCCGGGAATGATCGACACACACGTGCATTACGGGGTATATTCGCCAATTGAGCAGGCGGCCTCAACAGAGTCGCATGCGGCCGCAATCGGCGGCGTTACCACCATGATGCGCATGCTGCGGCTGGGCGGCTCCTACAGGGAATCGCTGGGGGCCCAGCTGGATGCCAGCGGCAGATCCCACCACGTGGACTATACGGTCCACGCGTCAATATTTGATGACAGGCAGGCAGCCGAGATGGGGTTTTGCGCAGAAAACTCGATAACATCATTCAAGATATACATGAATTTGGGATCCGAGATAGGCCACGTGTACATGGACATGCAGCCGGGATCAAGTGCGCTTGTACAGGCCGACGTGGAGGTAAGCTCCGAGATTGTCCGCAATATAGTAAGGACGGCTGCAGGGCTGAACTGTCCCGTCCTGGTGCACGCAGAGGACTATGAGTCGTGCTCCTGCGGGATTAGGACGGCAAGGGAGAAAAACAAGGACGGCCTTGCTGCGTGGTCGGAGAGCCGCCCCCCCGAATCGGAGGCCAAGGCGATTTCGCAGGTGTCGGGGTTTGCGCGCGAGTTTGGGTGCACCGTCTATTTTGTCCACATCGGCTCTGCGCGCGCAATGGATCAGATCAGGCAGGAAAAGAAAAAGGGCACCAAAATTTTTGTAGAGACGTGCCCGCACTATCTTACGCTGTCATATGAAAGACAAAAGGGATACGCAGCAAAGGTAATGCCGCCAATCAGGACCGCAGACGACAACAGGGAAATCTGGCGCGCGCTTGCCGGCGAGATTGACACGATCGGCACGGACCACGTGGCAAACAGGCTAAAGCTCAAGCTGGGAGGCGACGACGTGTGGGGCGCACTGGCCGGGTTTCCCGGAATCGGCACCGTCCTGCCGATACTGCTAAGCGAGGGGGTAAACAAGGGCAGGATCTCCCTGGAGCGGCTAGTCTCGCTTACCAGCGCAAACGCAGCGGGAATATTTTCGATGCGTCCGGCCAAGGGATCGCTTGCGGCAGGCGCAGATGCCGACATTGCCATGATCGACTTGAAGCTGGAAAAAAAGGTGTCAAGTGAGATGTTTGGCGGCTTTTCAGACTATGCCGTATACGAGGGGTGGCAGCTCCGGGGATGGCCGGTAAAGACCATGGTCAGGGGCCAGATGGTGGCAGAAGACTTTGAGGTGACTGCCAAGCCGGGGTACGGCAGGCAGGTAATGCGTCCCGTCTAGGCGCACCCGGATTCATAACGATTTATAATTCGCCGATCCGCAACCCCGTTAATGGCAGCAATAGACAAGGCGGCAATAGCGTGGACTATCGCTATTGTGGCAGTAGGTGCGGGATTCGCAATAGCCGGACTGGGTATTCAGGATTCACCGGCATCGACTGACTATACGCCAGCAAAAGACGCCGTAATGGGCGAGGATGTCATGGAAGAGACAATGATGGAGGATGTCATGGAAGAGACCGAGATGGAGGATGCCATGATGGCAGAGGATGCCACGGAAGGCGTCATGATCGAGGAGCCCCTGACTGAGGAGGCAACAGGCCCCCAGACAGTCATAGTTACAATCCCACAGGGAACATCGGTTGCAGGCTGTGAGACGACCAACGAATGCTACATACCGGCCTCAGTCGCAGTCAATGCCGGAGACACGGTAAGCTGGGACAATATTGACGTCGCAGCTCACACCGTGACTAGCGGAACAGTACCATCCGGGCCAGACGACCTGTTTGACAGCAACTTGCTGCTGGGTGGAAACACCTTCGAGGTCACGTTTGACTCCCCGGGAAGCTATGACTACTTTTGCCTAGTTCATCCATGGATGATTGGCAGTGTCCAAGTATCCTAACCTTTTTTCTTTTTTTTTAACAGCGGCGCCTGCAGTCTTGCGGCACGGCTAGCCTGACACGTCAAACTTGCCGCCGGCCCTTGCCCTGTAAATAACATCAGGCTTGCGGGTAAAAATCCCGGCCTCCAGGACACCTGCCAGCCCGACTAGTTTCTGGCGCAGCAGTCTGGGATTTTCGATTACGCCAAAGTCGCACTCTAGAATCACGCCGCCGTTTTCTGTCACAAACGGATATCCGCGATCCAGCAGGCGCAGTCGCGGCCTGCCGCCAAGCTTTGCGACTAGTCCGGCCGCGGTGGTGCGCGCCGACGGATGCACCTCGACGGGGACGGGCATGTCGAGGTTTTTTGCAAACTTTGAGTCGTCTGCCATGATTACCACCTTTTTGGCAGCGCTGATCAGTATGTTCTCTTGTAGCAGCGCCCCGCCTCCCCCCTTGATCATGTTTTTTTGCGAGTCGATTTGATCTGCGCCGTCAAATACAATGTCGATCCTTTCTGCCTGGTCGGCCTCGACTAGCGGGATGCCGCCCTGCTGTGCCACCAGCTTTATCTGCAGCGAGGTCGGCACCGCCCGAATCGCAATGTTTCTGTCGAGGATATGCCTTGAGAGCGACCTTACAAACGCAGTTGCCGCCCTGCCGCTTCCGAGCCCCAGCACCTGTCCGTCCTTTACAAATCTCAGCGCGTCAGTCGACAATGCCTTGATGGCACCATCAAATGACACTATTCCACCTCTGCTTGCTCAATCTTGGCCAGCGTCTTTATGATCTCCTCTTTTATTCTGGCCAAATCCGCCTCGTCATCAGGCGATTGTTCGGGCGCGGAATGCTCTGCCTGCGGGCTGGATTCTGGCACCTGCGGGCTTGGTTGCACCGGGGATTCTGCCGGCACGGTGACAGGCGCCGCAGCCGGGACGATCACAGGGCTTGCCGGCACCCTTGCTGCCGGCCTGGCAGGCCCGCCATATATGCGGGTCAGCGTGGTAATCTCCATTGCGCCCTTTGATGCGGGAAGAAGCTCCTGCTTTTCTTGTATGGGCGGTTTTTCGCTTTTTAGCTCGGGCCTTTTGATCTGTTTTTTTGGCTCTGCCATTACGGGACGGCCGGCGTTGGCGATTGCAATCTTTGAGGACAGCTCGTACAGCCTTTGGTCCAGCGTGGAGAGCTTTTGGTCCATCAGCGTCAGCAGTCCGTCGCCTACGGGGCCCAGGTCCGGATGCCTTTCTGCCTCTTGCAGTTTTTCAATTCGCGCAAGGACGATTCCCAGCTGGTGCTGGTACCTTGAGAGCAGCCTGTCCTTTTGCACCTGCGAGATTCCCGCATCGCGCTGGTACAGCCTCGAGATGGTCTTTGTCAGTATGTCCTTTTCAATCCTCAGCGTGTGAATCTTGTTTTTAATACTGTGGCTTGCACCCAGGACCGGCCGCCCGTGCCTTGGAAACCTCTTGTAGGCCACGGCTGACGCGGCTCCTGCAATTCCCGTCAAAATCAAAACTAATTCTTGCATTTAGGTATACCATTTGATCCAGGAATATTTTCTGAGTTTCGCCTCGGGAAACCCGCAGCTGGCACACCGGTGGTGGCGCTTGTGGTACGAGTTTTTTCCGCACCGCCTGCATCGTATGTGGACTGATTTTTTCGTAAAACCGCCCATCGAGGTGGTGCCCTTTACCAAACCAGCTCACCTATGCCGGAGGGGGTGAGATCATTACTACGTTATCTCCCCTGACAACTATGGTTCCCAAGATTTTAGAATCGCCCTCAGAAGGGATCTCTTCTGACGAGTCGAGTAGCAGGTTCATGTGCTGATCGAATCCAAGCAAGTTACCCCGTATCGCCTTGTCGCCCTTGAGCTTTATCAAGACTACCTTGTTGATGCTTTCGTCGAGTACTTTTACTGCCATATCCACGGACATTTATTTCACTTATTGGCAAGGATAACGATGGAGTATATTAAAATTTCATTGGTGTAACTTTGGCCCATTCCCAGTAAGGCAAGTTTGACACTTTTTTCCCATATTTTGGGCGATCTCGGCCAAAAGCTGGCGGCCTTTTTTGGCGCTGGCACCCCTCGGATCGCCCCAGATCCCGTTTTTGGCCACAGAGACGAAGGATTTGGAGGCCCTTTTTGAGAGCCTGGCCCTTTGGGCCCGGCTCATGATCGGCTCCACAAAGCCCCTCCTGGCCCGGGACATTTTGACGTTTTTTGATATGGCCAGCATCAGCGAGGTCTCTACAAGGCCCGCGTGATCAAAGGGGTCCTGCATATAGTGCCAGTAGGACAGGACGTGCACCCTTGCCTTTTTGCTCTTGATGGCCCTCAGGGATTCCTGGTTGCCGTGGTGGCCGTTTATGACAAAGACGGTCCCTATCTTGTTTGACGCAAGCGAGTCTATAATGTCCGCAAGCACCCGCCTCAGCGAGCTTTTTTGCAGGCTCAGATTAAAGAATGGCGCGTGCTCAAAAGAGACGCCGTATGACAGCGTTGGCAGCAGGAGGAATTTTCCCTCGTTGCATATCCGGCGCGCCACCTCGGTGACAATGTCAGAATCCACAGAGACCGGAAGGTGCGGCCCGTGCTGCTCGATTGCGCCCACCGGAATTACCGCGGCCTGGTTTTTCCTGCGGATCATGCGCCTCAGCTCCGGATCGGTTGCGTCTTGCAAAAGCACCGCCGGCCATCACCTCGACTTTATGTGCACCTTTCTCCACCGCACGTCCAGCTTTCCGTCCAGGTGCATCCCTACTGCCTGAAGCAGCGTCTTGGCCTCCAGCTTTTGGCCCTTTGCCTTGATTTTCTCCAAGCTGTCGTTTGGATCAACGCCGAAGGAGGCCTGCAGGATTATCGGGCCCTGGTCCAGGCTTTCGGTCACATAGTGTGATGTGACGCCAACTATCTTTGTCCCCCTCTCAAAGGCCTGGTCGTATGCAAGCGCGCCGGGAAACGCCGGAAGCAGCGACGGGTGTATGTTGATTATCCTGTGAGGATACCGCCAGACAAAGTTCGGGTTTAGTATGCGCATGTACCTGGCAAGCACTATCAGGTCGATTGCGTATTTTTTGCAAATAGAGATGAGCCGGTCTTCGGCCCTGGTCTGCAGCCGCTCCTCGACGCTCACAAACGGGATGCCTGCCTTTTTTGCCATGCCTGCCAGGGTTTTTTCCGTGCCGACAATTACAGATATGTTCCCGCCGAGTCCCTTTCGCGCATCGAGAATCGCCTCCAAACAGTGCGGCTCCTTTGTGACAAAGACTGCAATGTTTTTTTGCGTGCCGGCATCGTAATGCACGCTGGCCTCCATTCCCTGCCCCTTTGCCACGTCCTGAATCCGTCCTGCGAATTCCTCAAAGTTGATTTTCTTGGAAAACGTAATCTCTAGATACATTCCAAACAGCCCCTTGATGACGTTCTGGTCTATCTTTTGGATGTTCCCGTTCTGCTTGAATACAAAGTCCGTAAACTCGGCGACTATTCCCTCCCGGTCCCTTCCCACTACCGTCACGCCCACCGTGGTTTTTTGCATGTGGTATTCCCCGGATAATTGCTTATTAACCATTCAAGACGGGCGGGTCTGGGGCGTGCCTTGGGCCCGCAGGCAATCGCCTGCACCGTGCCTTTTGCCGCCGCCCAAAATGCGCCGCCGGCTGGTGCGGGAGGTGGGATTCGAACCCACGAACCCCTAAGAGACAGGGTCCTAAGCCCTGCGCCTTTGACCAGGCTTGGCAACTCCCGCAAGCTCGCCTATTACAGAATGCAAATTAAGCGTATACATTGCGACGCCTGCCGCAGGACGCCCTCACGCGTTTTATCTGGAAAAATTATCACAAAACCTGCGCGCGTGCGGCGCTTTGGCACCCACCGGCTGTAGGCCGGCATGAGCGGATAAAACCGCGATTCGGTGTTCTGCCTGCTGCGCACCGGCCCCGCACCCATGCACGGGCCAGAATCGCCGCCATCCCTTGCAGGCAGCTGCCTGATCCCCCATACACAGGACCGCGACTCTAGGATTACATGTCTATGATTTTTTTGCACAAGATGCACTCTACCCGGACGCGCCCTTTTGCGGCAAGCCTCCTGAATTTTTTTGATCCGCACCGGGGGCACACCGGACACGCCTTGTGGGCACCCATTAGTGCTCGACTGGGTTTGTATCAGAGTCAGATATCGTCTTTAGCCTTGCAATGCCGCCTGTCTGTTCCACCATGTCTGCCACTGCCTTTGGCACAAATCCCTCCCAAGAGTTGTCCTGGACCATCATGTGGCGTATCTTGGATGCGTTGAATTTGTTACGGTCAAGAAACTCCGGCTCGATTACCTTGATTCCGGAATCGCCCAGCAGCATCGTGACATACTTGTTGCCGCTTATCACCGCGTCGAACTTTGGCAGCATGGACTTGAGATACGACGCCCACGTGGATATGTTTGGCTGGTTTTCAATCGGGATTATGATGCACCGTGCAAGATCGATTTTCTCGTCCCTCAGGCTCTGGCGTATCATCTGTATCCGCTCGCCGGCGGTAAATGGATCCTTTTCTATATAGTTGAACTGCGAGCTGGTTATCGCAATGATTACCTCGTCGTACTCGGAGAGCACCTGTTTTATCAGGTGGAGGTGTCCCAGATGAAACGGCTGAAAGCGCCCCAGCGTCAATACCCGCATGCCACGAGTTGTCTTGGTTTAATTAAACACTATCGGATCTGCCTGATTGTCCCGCTTCCCAGTATCCTGATCGTGTCAGACTCGGGCTTTAGTATTACGGCAATGTCGGAGCTGTCGCACACGGCCGGCTTGTCCAGCGCCAGAATCACGGGATCGACAGAGTCAAACCTGGCCGCCTTGACTTGCAGGCCGATGCTGACCAGGCACATTTGGTTTTGTGCAAAACCGCCCCTGTAAAACGGGCTTTTCTCAAAGTCCAGCTCGATTGTTGAGCTCACTGTGGCGGCCTCCTCGCACAGCACGTCGCCGCGGCTGATTTCGTCTGGCCGGACGCCCTTTAGCGACAGGCCGACGCGCGCAGGCGATGCCGCCTCGTCTACCGGATTGTCATGCATCTGAATCGACTTTACCGTGGCAGGCAGTCCCGACGGCATGAGCGTCAGCTCGTCGTACTGCCTTATGGTGCCGGATGCCACCTTGCCCAGGACCACCGTGCCTGCCCCCTTTACATCAAAGCAGTGATCAATTACTATTCTGGTCTTGCCCGGCACGGATGCGGATTCAAACCCGTCAATCTCTTTTTTGATGTGCTCTGTCTGGGTTTTTTTGTACCCCTCTATTACGGTCCCCCTTATCATGGAGTGCAGCTTGTCCGGATCGACCTCGTACGAATGGCACAGTATGCCCCCGCGCTTTGCCAGGACGTCAAGGGCCACAATCTGCTCGCCTGCAAACCTGTCCAGGCTGTCCACGTACAGGATGGCATACTCTGCCAGGTTTATGGCCTGGAAAAGGGGCTGTATCTTTTCTGGAAACCCGCTTGGCGCGACCCACGTCCGAATCACGCCGGACTCTTTTTTGTCGTACAGTGTCAGGTCGGTGGATGTGCCCTTTTTTCCAAAACCGCCTGCAATTGACTGCTCGCCGAGCACCACAAAGTTTACCGACTGCATGCATGGGATGTTTTTGCCATTTAATTTATAGTCTGCACCGGGTCGCGCGGGGTTTTTCAATGCCGAGGAACAAGAGCCCAGAGTCAGCCCCGTAGGGCTAGCATGCCCGTGCATCATGCCGCGGCGGCGCACACAATGCGGTATTTTCCGTGCTTTGTATTGCAGTCGGGAATTATTGCCGGTACTGGAATCTTAATATGAATCAGACGCCACCGTCAAACCATGAATCCGGCACAGGCATTGCACGGGACCGCCGAAAGATCCCTTACAACTTCAATGTTGCACCCCAACGAGGACTATTACCAGGAGATACTGCAAAGGGCGGATGCAAAGTATCAAGAGATCACCTATTGGAAGTACGGCAAATTCGAAAGAATCCCCAGCCTTGCGCTCACTCCGATAGATCTTCTCAAGGCGTTGCACGAGACCGAAAGACTGCTCTGGGAGCACGGGGAGAGAATCGGGTTTAGCAACGGAAGAAACAAGGACGCCATAGACTTTAAGCGGGTAGAGGAGGACAAATGGGACGTGACTGTCCCCGTATTTACCAGGGACGAGTGGGACGGTTACTATTGGCAGGCCGCATCAGACACGAAATACACGCTGGACATAACAAGGCTGTTTTTTGAGGAATGCGAGTGGTTCGGCATGCTGGATTTCAAGATGTGCAGAAACGAAAAGGGCGCCGGAGTTTAAGTCCAGTAGGTCGGCACCCCTGCCACACCCCGGGATGAAAATACACCTTTTCACCCCGGACTTGGAACGGCAGATGCGATCCAAAAAACTAAATAAATTACGCGCAAAGGATCACAGATGAACGGCATGGACGACACTGCGGCCCTCGTGCTGCTGCTCTCGCAAAACACGGTCCACACCAGCCCGTACTCGCAGAAATACCTAGGCGCGCTGAATCTGGATCCGGGCAAAAAGCTACTCTCCAAATGCAACGGGATCTGGCCCCACTATGACGCAGTAATCCAGAACAGGAAAAAAATCATACTCGATCTGACGCTGCGCGCCATTGCGGCAAAAAAATCGCCGCAGGTGGTAATTTTCAGCAGCGGCCTTGATGCGCTTTCACTAGAGATAGCGTCCCGGGGAAAAGACACGGATGTGTTCGAGATTGACATATCACACATGGAATACAAAAAAACGCTGTTTGAGAGGGTTAATCCCGGCATCTGCAAGAGGATTCGCCTCATAACTGCGGACATAAAAAAGCCAGAGAACACGGTTGCCCAGATGACAGGATGCGGCTTTGACATGCAAAGGCCGTCGATTCTCATATTCGAGGGCATATCATACTATCTGCCTGTAGAGAACCTCTTTGGCCTGATATCACAGTTCAGGACGGGGGATCAAAAAAACCGCCTGCTATTGGAGTATCTAGTGCCCGAAAAGGACATTGCAAGTGACGTGGAATACATACCAAGAAAAATATATGCCATGATAAACGACATCCTGCCCGAACGCATCCGATTCAGCAGATACAGCTCTGGTGCGATACGGTCACACCTTGATGCGATTGGCGGGAATATTCTAGAAACATACACGCTAAGGGACATGGAAAAAAACAGGACCGGAAAAAACGTGCATTTCAGGACCATAGACTGCGGATGGATAGAGGTGTGCCATGCGGCAATATGACTCGTGCAGAGCCCCTATGGGAATGATGTCAGTACGGCAGCATAGCTCTTAAAGCGGTGGTTCTTTGGCCGGACGCGCCTTTGCACGTACTTTGGGATTGTCCTTCCCGCCGCACCGCAGAGCCCCAGCGGGCGCCGCGCACCCCTGCCGCCTGCCACGCCGAGGACCTCGTCAGTAGGCGCATAATAGTTTACCACCCTTTGGCCCACTATTTTTTGCAACAAGTCGCTTGCCGGGGCGTCTGCGGTAATCGAGGCGCCAAACAGGTGTATGCTGGAGACAAGGCCCCTGTTTTTCGGGGATCGGGCAAGCTGCCGGACTGCACTCAGGATGACCTGCGAGCCAAGCGAGTGTCCCATCAGCCGCAGCTTTGTATTTGGGGATTTTCTGCCAAAATCGACGAGAAATTGCGCCAGGTTTCCCCCGTTTTTCTTTGCAATCATTACGCCCACCCGGAGCGCCTGCGGTTCTGTCATGCGGTATCCCACATTAGAGTCATAGCTGTACCCTATCACGGGATGGCAGTACCCGATGGCAGACAGGCGCCTTTTTGCAATCGCAAACTTTGTTGCCGCCCCCGCCCTGTCGTTGCGCATGCCGTGGACCATCACCACCATCTCCTTTTTCCCGTACAGCCCCTCAAAGGAGCCGCGCGGGTACAGATAGTAGGGCGATTTTTTTATCGTCCTGCCGCTGGCCACGTCATAGTATCCGCGCGTCGTGACCCTGGGAATCGGCCTCAACTGTTCCGCCCGAGCCTTTCCTTGTGCCTCCGTATGTCGGCATCCTCCACCCTGGCAAACAGCGGCGAGGGGGTGCCCAGCTTGTGGCCGGGCATGATGGACACTGCAGACATTGAGTCCCAGCTCTGCCCGGAGACGTCGCCCTCAAGGCCGAGCTGCTGCCATATTCTGGCAGACGACTCTGGCAGAAACGCCCAGAGGGCTATCGACATGCTCCTTACTGCATTTACCGCCAGATACACGCACGTACCTGTTCCCGCATTGTTCTTCCAGGGCTCCTTGTGCTGAAAGTACTGGTTAAAGCCGGCGGTAAACTCTAGGATTTTCTTGAGCGACCTGTCAAGGTGGTTCTGTCCCATCAGGACGCCGACCTGCTCGGATAGCGTGGCGATCTGCTGCTCTGCCCTTTTGTCGGCCTCCTCCACCCCGTCTGGCTCCGGAACCGCCCCCTGAAAGTTCTTTGCCGCAAATCCCAGCGCGCGGTTGACAAAGTTGCCCATGTTCCCTATGAGCTCAGAGTTTATCCTTGCCGCAAAGTCGTCCCAGTCAAAGTTGAGATCATCCTGCGAATACGGGTTTATCGACGTGAGATAGAACCTGAGATAGTCGGCCGGATAGACATCTAGGAACTCCCGCAGGCCGATATACCAGTTCCTGCTCTTTGAGATCTTTTTGTGCTGTAGTGTTAGGTGCCCGCGGGTCGGCATATAGTCCGGAAGCTTGTACTCTGGAAGATTGTACTCTAAGAGCCCCATGCGCATCGCAGGCAGGAACAGATAGTGGTGGTACACGATGTCCTTGCCGATAAAGTGGTAAATGTCCGCAGAATTCCAGAATTTTTTTGCGTCAATCCCCTTTCCCTCGAGAAACTTTGTGGCAGTCGAAATGTACGCAAGGTGGTTGTCAAACCACCCATAGAACACCTTTTTGCGCGCCTCATCAAGCGGAATCGGCACGCCCCACGGAATGTCGCGGGTAATGTCCCAGTCCACCAGGCCCGCCTTTATCCAGTTCTGCACGTATTTTTTCACGTCCGCCTGCAGATTGCCGTTGCCCTCCAGCCATTCGGCAAGTTTTTCAGAAAAATTCCTCAGGCGGAAAAAATAGTGGCTTGATTTTTTCTTTACCGGCGTCTGGCCGCAGATGGCGCACTTGGGGTCGCCAATCTCCTCGGGTATCCTGCCGCACTTTTCGCACAGATCAGAGTACTGGTCTTTTGCACCGCAGTACGCGCACGTCCCCCTCACGTACCTGTCAGGCAGGAATTTTTTGTCGGCCTCACAGTAGAACTGGACTATCTCCGACTCGTAAATGTGCCCTGCATCATGCAGCACCCCAAAGACGCGCCGGACAAACGCCACATTCTCCTCGGAGCTTGTCTTGTAAAAAAAGTCAAAATCAATGTCAAGTGCCGCAAAGTCCTCGAGATCGCGCCGGTTCCAGCGCGCCACATAGTCCGCCGGCGTCACGCCCTCTTTTTCGGACTGGATGAGAATCGGCGTCCCATAGTCGTCAGACGCGCACAAATAGTACGCCTCTACGCCCTTTTGCCTCAGAAAGCGCGTGGTAATGTCCGCCGGCAGGTACGTCGATGCCACGTGGCCCAGGTGTATCTCGCCGTTGGCGTACGGAAGCGCGCTGGTAATTATCGCCTTGTCCCTCATGGGTTGGTTTTTGCAGATGGGCTTAAAAGTTTACCAGCTGTTCATGTACCTTGTCTGCTCCGCTGTGAGCTTGTCGATTCTCACGCCCATCGCCGCCAGCGCGTCGCGTGCTATCTGCACGTCTATCTCCTCGGGGACCCGCACCAGCTGGTTTTGCATCTTTGCGTGGTTTTTGAGTATGTACAGAATGGAGAGCAGCTGATTTGAGAACGACTGCGCCATGACCTCCGGCGGATGGCCTTCTGCTGCCACCAGGTTTGCCAGGCGGCCCTTGCCGACAAGGTATATCCTCTTGCCGCCGGCAAGCACGCACTCATCAAGGTTGTCCCTGGTTTTTTTCACGGATTTTGACTTTTTTAGCAGGTATTCCGTGTCAATTTCCACGTCAAAGTGTCCGACGTTTCCCAGAATCGCGCCGTCCTTCATGGTATTGATGTGCTCCCTCCTTATCACGCCGGTCATTCCCGTGCACGTGACAAAGATGTCGCCAATCCTTGCTGCGCGCGCCATGGGCATCACCTCGTATCCCTCCATGTGGGCCTCTAGCGCCTTTACGGGATCCACCTCAGTTACGATTATCTTGGCACCCATGCCCCTGCACCTGGCGGCCACGCCCTTGCCGACCCAACCGTATCCCACCACCACTATGCGCTTTGATGCAAACAGCAGGTTCATTGCGCGCAAAAAGCCGTCTATGGTGCTCTGTCCGGTCCCGTAGCGGTTGTCAAACATGTGCTTTGTGTGCGCGTCATTCACCACCATAACGGGATACCGCAGCTTGCCCTGGGCCTCCACCGCCCTGATTCTCATGACGCCGGCAGTGGTCTCTTCTGTGGCGCCGAGTATCTCCAAATCCGCAAACCTCTCGTCAAAGTGCGCCTTTATGTTCATGTCTGCGCCGTCGTCAGTCAGAATCGCCGGTCTGTGGCCCAGCACCGCATCGATGCACCAGTCGTACTCTTTGCCGGTCTGATCGTTCCACGCATAGATGTGGATTCCCTTCGATGCCAGAAACGCCGCAATGTCGTCCTGCGTGGTAAGCGGATTGCCCCCGCATGCGGCCACCTTGGCGCCAAGCTCTTTTGCGCCCATCAGCAGGACTGCCGTCTCTTTTGTAATGTGGAGGCAGAACCCGAGCGTGACGCCCCTGAGCGGCTTTGATTTTTTCAGCCTCTCCAGCGTATTGTCCAGTATCCCCATGTGGGAGCGCGCCCACTCGTAGGAGAGCCTTCCCTGTCCTGCCAGCCTCATGTCTTTGACCTTGTACGGCGGTGCCAATGCATCAGGGCTTCTCAGAGCATATAAAATTCTATCACGGGCATGCGAATCTAAATAAGTGCCAAAAGTTTTACGTGGGCGTGGCCTGGAAAAAAATCGCCGAGAGGGGATCTGTTCCAAAGGGGAAAAGCGGCGAGTTTTCCGTGGACGGAAAAAAAATCGCGGTAATCAACCAGGACGGATGGCACGCGCTAGAGGCCACGTGCGCCCACCAGGAGCAGTCCATCGCATGCGGCAAGATACAGGGCGACGTAATAGAGTGCCCGCACCATTTCTGGCACTACAACTACAAGACCGGCAAGCTGCTGGACTATCTCAACGACGTCAGCCTCGGGACATACAGGATTGAGGAGAAAAAAGACGGGATATACATAGACGTCTAGCACACAACCTTTATGGCAAGAATTGCACAACAGGATTCGTTGGGGCACAGCATACTAGACGAGATTACCGGGATTGACTATCAGGGTGCGGCCGAATCCATCACGGATTTTCTCCGCTCCCAGAGAGAAAAGAGCGGCTCGGACGGCTTTGTCTTTGGGCTAAGCGGCGGGGTGGACTCGGCGGTGCTAGCCGCGCTGTGCGCAAAGTCGGGCGAAAAGACGACTGCGTTTATCATGCCGGATTCGGGGATTTCGCCGTCTGGCGACACCAAAGACGCACTGGAGCTGGCAGACCTGCTCGGCATGGAGTACCGGCTCGTCGACATACGGCCCATCCTCAAGGAATACTCAAAGTATATCGAGCCCGACGAGCGCGCCGCAGGAAACCTGAGGGCGCGCATAAGGGCGGATATTTTATACCATTACGCAAACTCAAAGAACCGCCTGGTACTGGGCTCCAGCGACAAAAGCGAGTGGCTGGTGGGATACTTTACAAAGTTCGGCGACGGCGCGTCGGATGTTGCCCCCATATCCTCGCTGTACAAGCTGCAGGTAAGGGGGATGGGAAGGCACCTCGGCGTGCCGCAGGGCATAATCGCCAAAAAAAGCAGCCCGCACCTCTGGGCAAACCACGACGCCGAGGAGGAGCTCGGCGCAAGCTATGAGCAGATAGACCAGATACTGTACTGCATGGAAAGGATGCCGCCCAAAGAGATTGCAAAAAAATGCGGCATGCCGCAGGATACCGTAGACAGGATACTGGAGCTAAACAGGAACAGCGAGCACAAGCGAGGCGCGCAGGCGGCCCCGTAATGGAGATACGCGACACGCTGACCTGCCGGGACGTGCGCATCGGGCCGCCGAGGGTCAGGATATACCTGTGCGGCGTGACAGTCTATGACTATTCGCACATCGGGCACGCCCGCACCATCATAACATTCGACATACTTCGCAGGCACCTCGAGTCAAAGGGCGCACAGGTGGAGCTCGTACAGAACTTTACTGACGTGGATGACAAGATAATCGACAGGGCAAGAGCCGAGGGCGCCTCCGCACTTGAGATCAGCCGGCGGTACATCCGGGACTATCACGACGGATTCGACAAGCTCAACGTCATGCGCGCGACAAGATATCCAAGGGCGACGGAGCACATCGAGGAGATGAGGGTCCTGATCGGCGACCTGGTCAGGCGCAAGATGGCATACATAACCAAAAACGGCGTATACTTTGCAGTCTCTGGATTTCCCCAATACGGCAAGCTCTCAAAAAAGAACACCGACGAGCTGGAGGCGGGCGCAAGGGTGCAGATAGACGCAGGAAAGCGCGACCCGCTTGATTTTGCGCTGTGGAAGTTTTCTGACTCGGAGCCGTCCTGGGACAGCCCGTGGGGCAGGGGAAGGCCGGGATGGCACATAGAGTGCTCTGCGATGAGCCTAAAGTATCTGGGGGCGGACTTTGAGATCCACGGGGGCGGAAGGGATCTCATATTTCCGCACCACGAAAACGAGATTGCACAGTCAGAGTCGCACACCGGAATGCCGCTTGCAAGGGTCTGGATGCACGTGGGAATGATCACCATAGGGGGCGAAAAGATGTCAAAATCATCCGGCAACATAAAGTCCGTAAGGCGCATGCTGGAGGAGTGGAGCCCCAACGTGATCAGGCTGTTTTGTATTGGTGGCCACTATTCAAAGCCGATTGACTATTCCAAAGAGCTGCTCGGCGAGCACAAAACAAACTGGAACAGGGCAAGGCTTGCATACCACAGGCTGGTCCAGCACGGGGGCGGAACCGGCAAAAGCGGGGCAGGCAGGTTCAAAGACGATTTTGAGGCGGCGCTGGATGACAATCTCAACACGCACCTGGCACTAGAGGCGTTTTACGGCCTCGTGACCCATCTGCTGGGCCATGACATGTCGCAGGACGCCGCCTGCGACGCCCTTGCGGTATTTGAGCACATGATGAATACACTCGGGCTGCAAATCCGGAGGACTAGTCCTGAGGAGAGGGTGCAGATTGAGGCGCTGGTCTCCCGGCGCGACGAGTGCAGGGACCAAAAGAGGTACGGCGAGGCCGATCGCATCAGAGACGAGCTTGGAGGCATGGGAATAGAGCTGACAGACGAGGCCGGACGGACGGTCTGGATGAGGACAGATTAGACGTTCCGGCGGTATTGGCGCGCACCTGACGAATCATACGGATGTTTGGTATTTTAGGGGTTTTTCAAATGTTTGCAAGGAAAATCCATCATATCACTTAAGTTTCTCAAGACCAACATACTGTATGACCATGCTAAAGCAGAGCTATGAGCTGGGCAGGACGAAAAAGGCGCTAGACATGCTGCTGATCAACAGGAAAAACGAGTTTGTCGCACTCGAGGAGGCGATATTCTGGAGTGTGCCGGAGTCAAAGAGGCCAGTCGCGCACGCAAAAGAGTTTATTTTGAACTTTTGTCTCGATGTCGCCTTTGCGTTTAGGACGTGGAGCGGCAAGGAGGCGCTAGACCCAAACTCTGACGCAAAGGCGCTGACGTTTTTGCGCCAGCTGGCACACGACAAAAACACAATGACTGAGCTGTGCCACCTGCTAAACCTCGCATACACGCTTGCCGAGGAGTTCAAGGTGGTATATCACAGAATAAAGTGAGCGCGGCCTATTCCCGGTTTTTTTGCAGGTTTGCAAGGGAGTTTTTCAGCTCGTCAATGGACCACCGGATCTCGTCGAGCTCCTCCCTTGTGAGGCGCCCCTCCCACTTTTCCAGTATGGTCTGCGATATCTCAGAGCAGCAGTACAGCATGTTCCAGAACGGGTGGTGCTCTGCTGCATCATACGACAGCTCCTGCACGTCGCCGAGCCCGCATCGCGCACGCGCAAGCGCAGTGGCCCCCTCGCCGAAGACGCGTATCAGGTCAGAGTCTTTTTTGTAGTCGATTCGGATGCGGGTGTCCTTTTTTGCGTGCAGCGCGGCAAGATCTTTTAGCGCACCGTAAAAATCCTCAAGTGTCATCCCAGTCGCCTGTGCTCGGCGAGCATGCAGCGGTTAAAGACGACGTCAATTCCCGCCTCGCCGGCCAGCCGCTCTGCCTCTGCATCGTGGATTCCCTCCTGCAGCCACACCACCCTTGGTTTTTTTTCGATCACGTCCCGGATTACGGACATTACCTGTCCGGATGGGCGAAACACGTCGACAATATCAATTGCATGATCCACCTCTTTTATCCCGGAATAGCATTTTTTGCCCAGTATTTCGTCGGCGCCGGGATTGACCGGCGTCACATTATAGCCGTTCTCAGAGAGGTACTTTGGGACATAGTGGGCCGCCTTTTGCGGATCGCGCGAAATGCCTATCACTGCCACCCTCTTGTATCCGAGTATCTGCCGGATTTCTTCGTCTGTGTGGCCGTCAGTCTCCATGAGGCATTTGCGCGCGCGGCAGTTAATAACCTAGACGCTCGATTCCAAATACCGGATCAGTGCGGATTGTGACTGGAATGATCAAGATCGGCCTGATTCTATCACAGACAAGCTTGGCGCGCATGGGAGATTCATTAACGGGTGTTTTTGGCAGGTGTGCGCATCACACAGCAGATGCAGGCTTGACTAGAAATGGGCGTGAATTTTGCATCATGGTTGTCTTTTAGGCATGGCAGGTGACCTCGTACCTAGGCACAAATTAAAAAGTTATATGTCCAATATTGGTAATTTTGTTAATGTCTGAAGCACCAGATGTTCATGTAAACCAAAGTGAAACTTACAAGGACACCTATGTAACGGGTCAAATCTCAAATCAATATGACGGATTGAAACTGACCGTCATACACGATACCCCAGATCTCAGCAACGCTCTGGCTGGTGATAAATTTAAAGGATCAAAGGCAATGATAAATCGAGGGATTGAATGCACGTTAAATCCCTCACCGCTAACTCTCAAATTATGGACGCTCACACTTCAGAGAGAGTTAAAACGATATGAAAATCTATTCGGAATAATACCATCTCCGGAAGAAATCCGAGAGAAATTCAAAAACCCCTGATCTCTAATTCAAACTAAAATCCGGCATTCCGGCATGCCTTTGAATCGAGAGATTACCCACGGATTATTAATCGAATCACCTAGTGGGACGCCCCTTACAGGGACATCACCGATGCCATATTTCCATGGACGCCGCCTATCAAGTAATGTCAATATACACTTTGCATGTTTTAACATTTATGGGCCAACAACAAGGCGGCCAAACGCGACTGCCCATCAAGCGATCATTCCGGGATTTCATGGATTCAAACCCGGCCCGTTTTTTGCAGCATCCGGCCGCGGATCACGCCTCAAGGCAGCCGTCCTAGAACTTTTTATAATGTGGGCAGGAACGGTACGCATGGATTACGAGTCCGAAGACGTCATGGTTCTAGGCGCAATCAATAGCGGCGTCAAAAAATTCGAAGAGATTCAAAACATCACACAGATTGACCCCAAGATTCTGGACGAAATCCTGGCAAGGCTCGAGGGGCGCGGCATGATAATGGTGGAGCACAAAAAGGGATGGATGGGGCAAAAAGTCGAGATCCAGGTCACCAAGAATGGTACAGGCGAGGTGAGGCGGCGAGTCGACGAGATGCAGGCAAGCTGGAGGCAGATGGTACAGGTGTACAAGTCCGGCGACAAAAAAAGGCTCGGCGAGCAGATGAACGGCTTTAGGGGCATGCTGCCGATGATGATGTTCTTTGGAATAGCAGACGCCGCAATCTTTTCAATGATGTTTGCCATGATCGGCGCCTCAATTACGGACTATGTCCCCGCCGATCAGATACCGGAGGGATTTGAGGACGTCCCGGACGCAGACGGCGGGTCTGACTTTGAGACCGGGTTCTAGCACGTACGGCACCGGCCACGCGGCTACAAAAGGCATGTACACCACCGAGGGCGACTATGGGTTCGAAAAAGTGCTATACATGCTAAGGAACCACGGGGAGGGGTATCTCTCGGGGCAGGATCTCAGCTGCTCCCTGAAGATAAGCAGGGTCGCAGTCTGGAAGCACGTCAGGAGGATTCGCGCACTCGGATACAAAGTCGAGTCTAGGCGCAAGCTCGGATACAGGCTTGCCGGCCCCACAAGCAGGCCCCTGCCGTGGGAGATATGCCGCGGACTCGATACGCAGTGGATCGGAAAAAAGATCTATTACTTTGACACCATAGGCTCCACCCAGGACTTTGCGCTGGGGGCGGCGCAGGACGGCGGCGAGAACGGCACAGTCGTCATTGCCCAGAGACAGACAGGTGCAAGGGGCAGGATGAACAGGAGGTGGATATCGCCGAGGGGCGGAGTCTGGATGTCGGTGGTGTTTCACCCCAAAGACGGCTTTGCATCTGCGACGCTCTTTCCGCTTGCCGCATCCGTCGCACTCGCAGACGCAATCACCGACACGCTCGGCGTGACAGTGGACTTGAAATGGCCAAACGACGTGCTAGTCGGCGGCAAAAAGGCCTGCGGCATACTAGTCGACGTCTCGATGACCTCAAACAGGATCGACCACATGGTGCTTGGGGCGGGGATAAACTTTGACGTGCCGGCAGGCGCCATAGAAAAGGCAGCAGCCGGCTCGGAGAACTATTCCGGGGCGGCAAGCCTCGTCAGCCCGGCGGGCAGCCGCAGCCCCGTCCCGCTCGTACAGTCGTTTCTGGCCGGGCTGGAAAAGGCATTCGAGTCGCTTGCTGCCGGCAGGGACGCAGACATTGTCAGGCAGTGGACTGACAGATCATCTACCATAGGCAGGGACGTAACTGTGAGCTATGGCGGCAAAAAGATCCGCGGCAGTGCGGTAAGGATAGACGCCGACGGCGCGCTGGTTCTAAACCGTGGCGGCGATACGCACAGGATTCTGGCAGGCGATGCGTCTCAGTGAGTCACGGGCCGCTTTTTTGCGCGCCTTTTGGGCCCGATCATTCCGGACTGTTCCTTTATAATCCCCTTTAGCTCGTGCTGGATCTCAAAGACTACACGGAGAAGATCCTCGAGGCGCCCGGAATACTCGTCGTATTCTGCCAGCAGCTCGGATTTTTTCTGGTTTGTCCTGGCAAGGTGCTCGTTTGTCCGGATTATGTTCGTCGACTGGATCATCTCTGGCAGCGCCTCAGGCTCGCCGAGCCGTTCCAGCTCGCCCTTTAGCTTCCCGATCCGCCGTCTCATCTGCACTATCATGCCGTCTAGCTCGGATTTGGCCACGTGTATGGCTCCCATGTATGCCGATTAAAGTTTTTACCCGCCGGGATCGGCCCGCCGCGCCGCAAAAAAAAGCCGCCGCATCCGGGCTGCGATCGACTTGCATTTTTATAGCAAGGCCTCAGAGCCACCCTGTGGAGATTTCAGTTGGCCATACGCCGGACTCTGATGACGCATTCATGTTTTATGGCATGCTTACGGGAAAGCTGCCGTCGCCGGACTTTACGGTAAGGCACGTAATAGAGGACATTGAAAAGCTGAACAAAAGGGCGACAAGCCCCGGGCTGGACGTCACTGCCGTGTCTGTCCACGCATGCGCGTACATTCCGGACTATACCATTCTCAGGAGCGGCGGAAGCTTTGGGCTGGGCTACGGGCCCATAGTCACGGCGAAAAAACAAATCTCACTTGACGAGATAAAAAACGTCAGGGTGGCGATTCCCGGCAGGATGACTTCGGCGTTTTTGCTGCTGCAGCTAATGATCGGACGCTTCGAGCACGTCGAGATGAACTTTAGCGACATTCCAGGCGCGGTAAGGGACGGCACGGCAGACGCCGGCCTGGTGATACACGAGACGCAGCTGTCATACGAGCGGGAGGGCAATGTCAAGATAGCAGACGTCGGGGAGTGGTGGGACGAGACGACGGGCCTTCCGGTGCCGCTTGGAATCAACGTCATGCGCAGCGGCCTTGGCACCGACGCCATACACAACTTTGACAAGTATCTCCAGGCATCCATAGTGTTTGGCCGCGAGAACCCGGACGAGGCGATGCAATACGCAATGAAGTACGCCAGGGGCAAGCCGCACGGCACCATAGAAAGGTTCGTCAAAATGTATGTAAACGACTCGACGGTGGACATGGGACAGTCCGGCGAGGAGGCCATCAGGAGGCTCTTTGAGATGGCAAGAAAAAAAGATCTGGTGCCGGATTTCAGGCTGAATTTCGCCCCGCCGATATGACCCCCGCGTACGGCTCTGCTGCGGCAGATATTGGTTAATATTTGCATGATTCAAGACCAGCCACATGGCACAGACGTGGAAGGATGCGGACATTAGTCTGGATCCCATGCGCGGCCAAAAGATAGCCGTCATTGGATACGGAATACAGGGCGACGCGCAGGCCAACAACATGAAGGACTCTGGACTGGACGTAATCGTGGGCCTAAAGGAGGGCGGCTCGTGGAAAAAGGCAGAGGCCGACGGGCACACGGTAATGTCCGTTGCAGACGCATGCAAGGCGTCTGATATCATCCATGTGCTGATTCCCGACATGGTGCAGGCGCAGACGTACAAAAAAGAGATAGCCCCCAACGTCTCTGAGGCAAACGCGCTGTCGTTTTCGCACGCGGCGGCGATACACTGGAAGTGGATAGAGGCGCCAAAAAACGTGGACGTTATAATGGTCGCCCCAAAGGGGCCCGGCTCCAAGGTAAGGGAGACATACCTTGACGGCTTTGGCACCCCCAGCATTGTGGCAGTGCAGCAGGATTACACAGGAAAGGCGTGGGACAGGACTCTCGGGATTGCAAAGGCGATCGGAAGCGCAAGGGCCGGGCTGATAAGAACCACCTTCAAGGAGGAGGTAGAGACTGACTGGTTCGGCGAGCAGGCGGACCTCTGCGGCGGCGCCGCATCGATGGTGACAAACGCATTTGAGACGCTAGTTGAGGCAGGATACCAGCCAGAGATTGCGTACTTTGAGGTATTGCACGAGCTAAAGCTCATAGTCGACATGATTCAGAGGTACGGAATAAACGGAATGTGGAGACGCGTGAGTGAGACGGCAAGATACGGCGGGCTGACGCGCGGCCCGATGGTAATGGACGCAGATTCAAAGGCCAGGATGAAAAAGGTCCTGCAGATGATCCAGGACGGGACGTTTAACAGCGAATGGACCGGCAGCTATCAAAGGGACGGCAGGGAGGCATTCAACAGATACATGAAGGAGATTGACGCACACCAGATAGAGCAGGTCGGAAGGCAGATGCGAAAAATGATGTGGCCGGACTCTACGGAATAGTATATCCGGGATTGCTAGATTTTTCTCAGCTTTTTGGTGCCCGCACGCACATGCTCGATTATCTCCGGCAGCGGCGTTCCGGGCCCGAACACCCCGTCGATTCCGGACTTTGCCAGCCCCTTTTTGTCCTCGTCGGGGATTATCCCGCCGCCTATCACAAGCACGTCGCCGATTCCCATTTTTTTGAGGGCCTTTGCGACCCTTGGAAACAGCGTCCCGTGCGCGCCATTCAGGAGGCTCATGGCAATCGCATCGACGTCCTCGTCCTGGGCAATCTGCGCGACTCTGTCCGGCGTTGCAAACAGTCCCGAATAGATTACCTCCATTCCGGCGTCCCTAAAGGCCCTGCACAGGACAAGTGCGCCCCTGTCGTGGCCGTCAAGGCCCAGCTTTGCCACCAGGATTTTGATGCGCCTTTCTGGGGATTTTTTCCTCATTGTACGATCATGTGGAGGCCAGTGTTTATTTGATTTTCCCTTTTGTGACGTTGCGCCTAGGCAAAGTCCGGCGCTTTTGCAGTTTTTCAGACCGGATCAATCGATCCGCTGCGCGCCTGTTTTGCAGGACGGGCCGGTATTATCAGGTGAGCGCCATGCAGGATCGGACTGCACGATGCGGCGCCGTCCTGGCAGCTTGCGCAAGCTGCCATCACAGGCGACGGGGATGCGTCCTTGCCCGTCCGCATTCCAAGAGCTGCGCCGAATTTTCAGGCAATACTTTAAAAACCCCCCAACTCGATTTTATAGCCTAGAAAAATGAAAGCAGTCTATTTTTTTGACGAAGGCAGCGGCAGGAACAAAAAACTGTTGGGCGGCAAGGGCGCCGGCCTCTGCGAGATGACCAGGCTAAAGCTTCCCGTGCCCCCCGGTTTTGTAATCACCACCGAGGTGTGCAAGAGCTATTACGCAAACAACAAGAGGCTTTCAAGGGACGTAATCGTCCAGGTAAAAAAAAACATTGCAAGGATTGAGAAAAAGACCGGCAAGGGGTGGAACTCGCGCCAAAACCCGCTGCTAGTATCCGTAAGGTCCGGCGCCGCAGTGTCCATGCCCGGCATGATGGACACGATACTGAACCTGGGCCTGAATGACAAGACAGTGGAGGGGCTCGCATCAAAGAGCCAGAACCCCAGGTTTGCATGGGACTCTTACCGCCGGTTCGTGCAGCTGTTCGGCAAGGTGGTGTTTGGAATAGACGACAAATTGTTCGATGAGGCCCTGTCTGCGGCAAAAAAGAGGCAGGCAGTGCGGTCTGACAGCTCGCTGGATGAAAAATCTCTAAGAAGGCTGGTCTCGGAGTATAAAAAAATATGCAAAAGACACACGAAAAAACAGTTTCCCGCAGAGCCCTCCGAGCAGCTAGAGCTGGCAATCAAGGCAGTCTTTGATAGCTGGACGGGGGAGCGCGCCATAGTCTATCGCAACAAGAACGGCATTACAAAGGACGTTGCAGACGGGACCGGCGTGAATGTCGTGTCCATGGTGTTCGGGAACATGGGCGAGGACAGCGCCACCGGCGTGGTCTTTACCAGGAACCCCGGCGACGGGACGCGGCAGATATTCGGCGAATATATGGTAAACGCGCAGGGCGAGGACGTCGTGGCCGGAATCAGGACGCCAAAGCCAGTCGACTCGCTGCGCTCTGAGCTGCCAGACTCGTACGCCAGGCTGCTAAAGATGTGCTCCCAGCTAGAAAGGCACTATCGGGAGCCGCAGGACATAGAGTTTACAGTGGAACAGGGAAGGTTCTACCTGCTCCAGACCAGATCCGCAAAGATGCATGCGGCCGCAATGATAAAGACGTCTGTCGACATGGTAAAGGAGAGGCTGATAACCAGGGAGCGCGCGCTACGGAGGCTTGATGCAGAACAGCTCGAACAGCTGCTCCACAAGACCATCGACAAAAAGAACGAAAAGGACTTTGTCAAATTCTCGGAGGGAATCGCAGCGTCCCCGGGCGCCGCAAGCGGAGTCGTAGTGTTTGACGTAAAGCGCGCAGTAGCGCTAGGCGAGGGAGGCGGCGACGTGATACTCGTCCGCGAGGAGACAAAGCCCGAAGACGTTCCCGCGTTTTTCACCTCTGCCGGCATCCTTACCAGCAGGGGCGGCAAGACATCGCATGCGGCCGTAGTCGCAAGGGGCATGGGAAAGCCGTGCATAGTTGGCGCATCAAAGCTAAAGATAAACTATAACGCAAAAAAATGCCGCGCAGGCGGCCGCACGGTAAGGGAGGGCGATATAATTACCATCGACGGCAGCAGCGGCGGGGTCTTTTTGGGAAAAATCCCGACCATAACGCCAGAGATTACCAGGGACTTTAGGACCGTGCTTGGCTGGGCCAAAAAGGCCAAGCAGATCGGCGTGAGGGCAAACGCAGACACGCCGGAGGCATCCAGGCTTGCGCGCGACTATGGGGCGCAGGGGATTGGCCTGTGCAGGACGGAGCGCATGTTCAACGCAGGCGACAGGATAGGGCTGTTCAAGAGCATGATAATGGCGCGAACGGTCCGGGACAGGAAAAAGGTCCTCGACAAGCTAGGGCGCCTTCAAAAAAGCGACTTTATCAAGATAATCAGGGTGATGGAGGGGTACCCCGTGACCATACGCCTGCTTGATCCGCCGCTGCACGAGTTTCTGCCAAACCCCGAAGAGCTGGCAGGCAAGCTGCGCAGGATGAAGGCAGCCGAGGCGGCAAGGGCAAGGATAGTCCTGGAGCGCGCACGGGATCTCGCCGAGGTCAATCCCATGATGGGACACAGGGGCGTCCGGGTCGGAGTCACGTATCCCGAGATATACGAGATGCAGATAAGGGCAGTCTTTGAGGCCGCAGCGCACCTTGCCGGCAAGGGCGTGCATGTACGCCCGCAGATAATGATCCCGCAGGTAAGCAGCATTGCAGAGCTTGATCACATAAAGTCCATCTATGACGCGATAAAAAAAGAGATGCAAAAAAAACACCGCAGAAAGTTTAGCATAAGCTTTGGGACAATGATCGAGGTGGTCCGCGCAGCACTCACCGCCGACGAGCTAGTCAGGACCGCAGAGTTTTTCAGCTTTGGCACAAACGATCTCACGCAGGCTACATTCAGCTTTAGCAGGGAGGACGCAGAGGGCAAGTTTCTGCCCGAATACATCGACAAGGAGCTCCTCGATGCAAACCCGTTCCAGTCGATTGACACCGGCGGGGTCGGGCGGCTCATGAAGATAGGCATCGGCCACGGCCGGCAGGCAAGGCCGGACCTGGAGATCGGCATATGCGGCGAGCACGGCGGGGATCCAAAGTCGATAGGGTTCTATCACGACTCCGGCCTGAGCTATGTCAGCGCCTCGCCGCACAGGATACCCATCGCAATAGTTGCCGCCGCCCAGGCCGCGCTTGCCAGCCCGAGGCGGCCAAGGCGATGATTCTCATGGTTTAAAGCCGTAGCGCACCCTTGGGATGCGGTTGCTTCCAAGAATCGACTCTATAAAACAGGTAAGAAAAAGGCTAGGCATTACGCAAAAAAAGTTGGCAGAGATGGCGCAGGTCAGCACTTCAATGATAAACCAGATAGAGTCCGGGCGCAGCAAGCCCGGATACGAGACGGCAAAGAGGATATTTGACAGCATGGCCGCACTCGAGGGCAGGTCGTCGGCCCACAAGGCAGGCGACTTTTGCAGCAAGAGTATAATAAAGCTGGGCCCGTCAAGCACGCTTCACCACGCCATCACGCAGCTTCAAAGGCATTCGATAAGCCAGATTCCGGTCTTTGACAAAAAGACGCCCGTCGGCGTAATCACAGAGGACGGAATCGTAAGCTATCTGGCAAGACCCGGCAAGGAGGGGCTGGAGAGGACGAGGCTGGAGCACGCAATGGAACCGGCCCCGCCGATTGTCGACTATGACACGCCGGCCGGCGCGCTAGTCACGCTCATCAGGTTTACAAAATGCATACTGGTCTCCAGAAACTCGAAAATAGTCGGGATTATCACCGCGTCAGACACGCTGAGGATGATTGAGACGTGATCATTTCGGGTGCGAGCACAGCTCAGTCAGGACGCCGTGCAACGACTTTGGGTGCACAAACGTGATCCTTGTTCCCTCAGAGCCGGGGCGTACCCTGCCGAGGAACTGTATTCCGCAGCCCTCCATGCGCGCCACCTCCCCCTCGATGTCGTCAGTCTCTAGCGCCATGTGGTGGAGTCCCTCGCCTTTTTTCTCAAGGAACCTAGCTATGGGTCCGCCTGCGTCTGTGGGCTGTATGAGCTCTATCCGGCAGTTCTCAAGGCGCAGTATGGCCACCCTTACGCCCTCTGACTCTATATCCTCGTACTCTATGCGTTCTACTCCGAGGGCCTGCTGGTATCTTTTTGCGGCAGACTCTACGTCGCGCACGGCGATTGCAACGTGGTCGATTCTCACCTAGAACACCTCCTTCGGGCTGTACTGGCCAAAGACGTCCCTCAGCGCGTTGCTAATCTCGCCTGTGGTGGCGCGCGCCATCACCGCATCGAGTATTGGCGGCATCAGGTTCTCCTGCGTCTCTGCTGCCGACTGTAATCGGGATAGCGCGTCTGCGTGTTTCTTTTTGTCGCGCGACGCCCTGAGCTTTTTGAGCGCCCTGTTTTGCTGCGCCTCTATCCTGCCGTCGATTCGCAGCAGCTCCGGGCGCTTTTCATTTTTCTCTGCAAACTTGTTTACGCCCACCAGGATTCTCTGGCCGTCGTCGGCCTCCTTTTTCAGCCTATAGGCGTTCTGCCTTATCTCGGACTGGAAAAAGCCCTTTTCTATGGCCCGGATGGATCCGCCCATCTTTTCAATCTTTGTAAGATACTTCCACACGCCGTCTTCTATCTCGTCGCACAGATACTCCACGTAATGCGAGCCCGCAAGCGGGTCGACTGTCTTTGTTATGCCGCTTTCGTGCGCCACGATCTGCTGCGTTCTGAGCGCAATCTTTGCGGATTCCTGCGTGGGCAGCGCGAGGGCCTCATCACGCGAGTTTGTGTGAAGCGACTGCGTCCCGCCCAGCACGGCTGCCATCGACTGGATGGCCACACGGGCAATGTTGTTGTCAGGCTGCTGCGCAGTAAGGGACTCGCCGCTAGTCTGCGTGTGGAACTTTAACTGCATGGACTTTGGGTTTTTGGCGTGGAACATTTCCTTGAGTATTTTCGCATACACCCTTCTTGCCACCCTGAACTTTGCGGCCTCCTCAAAGAACTCGATCGTGCAGCAAAAAAAGAACGACAGCCTTGGCGCAAAGTCGTCTATCTTTAGGCCCTGGTCCAGGCACGTCTGTATGTAGGCGATCGCATTTGCAATGGTAAAGGCCACCTCCTGCGTGGCAGTGGAGCCTGCCTCGCGCATGTGGTATCCGGATATCGAGACAGGATACCACTGCGGGACGTGCCTTGCGCAGTACCCTATCATGTCGCCGACTAGCCTCATCGAGGGGCGCGGGGGATAGATGTACGTGTTTCTTGCAATGTACTCCTTTAGTATGTCGTTTTGCGTGGTTCCGCGCAGCTGCTTACTTGAGAATCCCTGCGACTTGCCCACCGCTATATAGTATGCCAAAAGAGTCGACGCAGTAGAGTTTATGGTCATCGAGCTGCTCACCGTGCCAAGCGGAATGCCCTCAAAGGCAGTCATCATGTCCTGGACTGACGCAATGGAAACGCCTACCTTGCCCACCTCGCCCTCGGCCTGTGGGGCGTCGGGGTCGTGGCCAATCTGTGTCGGAAGATCAAAGGCCATGCTAAGGCCGGTCTGGCCCTTTTCCAGCATGAACTTGAAGCGCCTGTTTGTCAGCTTTGCGTCGCCAAAGCCGGAGTACTGCCGCATCGTCCAGAGGCGCTCGCGGTACATCCCGGCGTGAATTCCCCTGGTGTACGGATACTTGCCCGGCTCTTCTTTTTTGCCCGGCGGTTTCTGGTAGAACCGCCTTACTGCAATGTTGGAGTCGGTGACGATTTCTTTTTTTGCCCCCGCCATCTAGATCACCAGGCTCTTTGTGATTGCTTGTGCGGCCTCGTAGGGATCCATCTTGCCTGCCTGCATCTTTTTGAGGTTGCGCGAATACGACTTGCTGGATTCCAGCACGGCGTCAACTCTGTCCTTCATGTTTTCAAGTATGATTCCCCTCAGCTCCGACTCGAGGCGCGAGTCCTCGGCGTCCTTTTTGCCGCCGGCCTTTAGCTTTGCGAGCTCGACGAGTTTTTTTGCAAACGCCTTTATCCCCGTGTTCTTTCTCGCCGACGTCCTGAGGACTGCCGGTTTTTTGCCCGACGTTCCGATGAATTCCTGCACCACGTCGAACAGCTGTGCTGCACCGTCCAGGTCGCTCTTGTTGATCACATACATGTCGCCAATCTCAGTCAGTCCGGCCTTTATTGCCTGGATGCCGTCTCCGGTGTGCGGGTTGAATACCACCACGGTTACATCTGCAATGTCCGATATTGCGACTTCTGTCTGCCCCGCGCCGACGCTCTCGATTATTATCGGATCAAAGCCGGCGTATTCCAGCACCCTTGTGGTGTTTCGTATTGATCTCGACACGGCCCCGGTGGCCCCCCGGGAGGCGACGCTGCGGATGTACGTCCCCGAGTCAGTCGACTCTGTCATCCTTACCCTGTCGCCAAGTATCGCGCCGCCAGTCACGTGGCTGGTCGGATCAATTGCAAGCACGGCCGGCCTTGTGCCCAGTTTTTTTAGCTCCACTACGGCCTTGTTGATAAGGGAGCTCTTGCCTGCACCGGCGGGGCCGGTGATGCCTATTATGACGGCCCGGCCAGAGCCCCCAAAGACGGTCCGGAGTATCTTTCGGGTCTCGGCGGGATTATTTTCTATTATCGAGATGGCCCTTGCTATGGCACCGCGCCTGCCCTTTTTCAGCTCAGAAAGGAGTGTCAATGTGTAGGGTGGTTTTTCCTACAATAAAATCTTGTATCTTGCATGGCCGCACGGCAGGCACCGGCCGGGCACGGGTCTTTTCATGGTTCGGCAGGGCGATTTTGGATGCATGGCCAGACGCTGCATGGGAATCCGCCACAAGGGTCATGGCGTGAAAAGGAGCCGGCCCGCAAATATTGCCGGCTGGCAATAGTCAAGATGGTATGCCTCATAATGTGACGTGCGTGGCGTCAGAAAGAGGAATTGGTGGGCGATGCCAATTCGTGTCCAAAGATTGTATAATATTGCTCTATTTTATTATGATAAAACCACATGATTATATAAGCAACTGTGGTATTATCATAATAAAATGAATATGGTGGAATAGTCATCATAAAGCATCTGGCGGGAGGAATTTCGGCTGTACATACTCTGATGGACGTTACAAATGTCGAAGCTTGGCAAATTAATTCACAATTAAAGGATATTGTTCGCTAGAATATCCATTAGGTTTCTGAAATTATATCTAGTCTGATATTTTAATCGATATCTTTTCTGATCAGATCGACGGGCAGTAATCGTGCCTTAGAGTCCCAAGTATCATCACGACAAATGTGCACGTATTGAGAAGAAATGTCAGGATCAAGACAAACACGCGCATCTTGTGTAAGCCTAAAGCACAGTGTGGAAAACAAATAGTTCCATACATAAAACAAAGATCTCAAGTACAGAATATCTATAATTGAGGCAGACAGACACATCCGGAACGATGACATGGCGTGGTCCTGTGCAAGATCACGTATGGCAGAAATCCCAATAATGCCATGGCCCACTGGATCTTGATGAGCATACACTTGATATCTCATCCATTACAGCTTTTCTCACTTGTACATCCTCTCCACCATTCTTCCCACCGACTTTGGATATCTTGTCAAATAACGCCTGATCTTCGTCCTTGAGGCCTTCTCAGACCACCCAGATACGTCCATCAGTATCTTTTCTGGCAGAACGCTGCTGTACTGCCACACACAGATAAAATCAAGTGTCGCCTTTTCCGCATCCGAATACCTGACAATGTCGGTAGTTATAGATCGCCCGCATCGGATCCTGCCCGGTCTATGTTCACATGATCTCTGAGCTGTCCAAGATTCCATACGATGCGTCCCGGGCATTTTTTTTGGCGGCCCGGCGGGCGGCTATCTGGCAATGCCAAAGATTACCGGCGGGACCTGCTCGCCGGGGGAGTGAATTTCTGTCTTTGCGTTTATGGTGCCGTATTTTCCGTGCTCTATTACCAGGGTTATCGGGTTTACCTTCCATCCGTATTCCGGAACTGCCTCAAACCGTACCGTCTCTGTAAACCGGCTCGCATTATAGACTCTCTGAAATGACTCGCCCATTCCGAGCACCTCGAGCACCGCGCTTTTGGTCTCCTGTGATGCATCCTCATAGTAAATCTCGACTTGGCCCCTTGACTCGTGGAATGTTCCCTTTATTGTAAACGTCTCGGACAGCTCGTCGTGCATGGAGGCGGGGCTTGCCAGCAGCAGTACTGCCGCAGCTGCCGCTATCACAGCCACCGCAACTATTCTCTTGTCCAATATTAAAACTCCCTTCTTGCCCTGTCAAGAAAGTCGCCGTTTATCCTGACCCTCTCTAGCGTCTGCTCCAGCGTACGCTCGGTTCCCGGGGCGGGATTGTCTGAAAAAAACCGCCTTATCTGTCCTTCCATGTTACGGTCTGCCACCAGCGACAGGCTTGCCACTATCCTGTTGAGCAGCGGGTTTCCGTGGCCAATTTTTTTTCCGATTTTTTTCCAGTTCCTTTTGAGCCACGGCCAGAGGATTTTTCTGCCGTACGGATTTGCGGCAATACGCATTATTGGCAGCTGCATGTTTTGCGAGCGCACCTCGTCGGTCTGCGAAAACTCAAGCGTCCTTAGCAGCAGCTTTTCGTCCTTAAACGAGCACAGCGCGCCAAGGAGGCGCATCTTTTCCTCCTGGCTGTCGGCATTCCGGTACAGCGAGACCAGCCTTGCGTGCGTCCTTGCGCCGCCGTTCCATGCGACAAGGCCGTACACGGACTCCCTGAGATCCGCAGACAGCGAGCCGGGGTTCTTTAGGAATTCCTTGAACCTGGACTCGGCCTCTGCAATGACGGCCGAATCGCCGAGCTTGCCCAGCACGGTTATCGCAAAGCCGCGCAGCAGCGCATCGGTGTGCCTCTCGCCTCTTTGCGCGTCCCATCCAAGCCTCCCAAAGATCCCCTCAAAATGCCGGCGCGTGCGATCCCCTATCTCACCGGCATACGGCTCGCCGTGCGTCCGAAACTGCAGCGAGTGCAGGTTGCGAGCCACGTTCGTGCTCACAAGATAGTTCGTCTCGCCTGCGTACGCCTCTGAAAAATCAAGATACCTGCGCAGTGACTCCTCTCCGGCAATGCACAGGGCATACAGGTCGTTTTGTACTGCCCACCTGTCTGCGTGCGGCATGGTCTTTCTCCTCACCGCATACTTTAGATCCAAGAGCGCGTCCCTGTCGTACTTTACCCGGTAAAACCCGTGCCTGCCGTCATTCACGGTATAGTCTCGGCCCCCAAGCGGCATCGTGCCGGCGCGTCCCGTCAGGAGCTTTTTGTGGCGCGTGCCACCGGACCGTACAGAGACGGGTATTGACCACCTCTGTCTTGGAATAGTTCCTGTCTGCTCTGAGAAAAATCGCCTCTGCTCGAGCTTTAGCCGGGAGCCGCGCCTTTTTGCCTCCAGTACGGGATAGCCCGCCTGCCCTATCCACGTGTCAATAATTGACTTTACATCAAGGCCGGCTACGCGGCCGATGGCGTCCCACAAATCCGCCCCCCTAGCGTTTTTGTACTTGAATTTTTTGAGATACCGCCTGAGGCCCCTCTTAAAGCCGGCCTCTGTCACAAAGTTCTCAAGCATCCGCAGTATGCATCCGCCCTTGTCGTACGAGATGGCATCAAAGATCTCCCGGATCTCCGAGGGTTCCCTTACATTGACGTCGATCGGGTGCGTCGACTTTAACGCATCAAGGTTCATCGCCGTGTTCATGGCGTCCTCGATGAACTGATCCCACATGTCCCAGTCCGGATAAAACCGGTCTACGAACTTTGTCGCCATAAACGTGGCAAAGCTCTCGTTGAGCCACAGGTCGTTCCACCACTTCATGGTCACCAGGTTTCCAAACCACTGGTGCGCAATCTCGTGCGATATGACCTCTGCTATGAGCTGCTTTGTCCCGGTGGAGGACGTCTGCGGATCATACAAGAGTATGGTCTCACGGAACGTTATCGCCCCCCAGTTCTCCATGGCGCCGGCGGCAAAGTCCGGTATCGCAATCAGGTCCAGCTTTGGAAGCGGGTATTTTATGCCGAAATAGTCCTCGTACTCGCCTATGAGCTTTTTGCCCAGCTCCAGTGCATACCTTCCCCTTGACTTGTTTCCCCTGGTGGTGACGACCCGGACCGTTATCTTGCCGCGCCGCCCGCGCAAAAACTCAAACTCGCCCACTCCGAGATAGACCAGATACGTGGACATTACCGGCGTCCTTGCAAACGTGTAAAGGGTCCCGCCGGCCGTCCTTTTTTTGGACACTGCCGGCATGTTGGATAGCGCGGTGTTTCTGCCGCGAGTGATTACCGATATGTCAAAGGTGGCCTTGGCATCCGGCTCGTCCCAGCACGGAAACGCCCTTCGCGCGTCTGCGGCCTCGAACTGCGTCGTGGCAAGGTACTTGGTCTTGTTTTTGTACCTGTACTTGCTGCGATAGAACCCCAGCAGCCTGTCGTTTAGTGTTCCGGAAAACTCTAGGTGCAGCAGAATCCGGCCTCTGATCTTTCTTCCAAGCGTCACGCGCAGTGTTTCGGACTTTGCATCAAGTGCGGTTTTGACTGTGTGTGTTTTTCCGCCGACTGTGACTGATGACTTTGTTATCCTCAGCTCCGCCGCATGCAGGCTCAGGACGGACGTGGGCCTGTCGCACGTTATGGTTATGGTCTCCCTGCCCCGGAATACAAAGCCCTCAAGATCCGGCTCGAACTCTAGCAGATAGTTTGTGGGCCTGGCATTCATTGCTGCACCTTGCGGCGCCGGCCTTATGTACATTGCAGATCACGGCATTCAGGCGCCTTCCGGCGTCCGGTTTGGCAGGCCCGCCTGCGGGGCAAAGCCGGAGGCGTCCTGTGCGGGATTCGGCCACGACTGTGCTCAAAAATTAATAACACCCGAGCCACACAGCAGTGCATGAACCAACCGGCGCCTGCCCACAGATGCACGGGCGGGAGGCAGAAAATGATAACAGACGAGAGCACAGGCGAGGTGTTTTGCGCCGTCTGCGGCTTTGTTGCCAGCGACAAGCTAGAAGAGACCGGCGCCGAATGGCGCTCGTTTTCAGGCGACGACTCAGGCAGGGCCCGAACCGGCGCCGGCACGTCGCTGAGGATGCACGACATGGGCCTCTCCACTGTCATCGGTGCGGCAAACAAGGATTCCTCTGGCAAGCCGCTTTCTGCAAACATGAAGACATCCATTCTGCGGCTAAGGACTTGGGACAGCAGGACCCAGGCATACTCGTCTGTCGACAAGAACCTGCGCCACGCCCTCAGCGAGATGGCAAAGCTAAAGGACAAGCTCGCCCTTGCAGACGCGATAGTGGAGAATGCCGCATACATGTACCGCAAGTCCGTCGAGAAAAAGCTGACGCGCGGCAGATCGATATACGGCCTCGTGGCCGCATGCATGTATGCCGCGTGCAGGAACGCCAGTGCGCCAAGAACCCTGGACGACGTCGCAGGCGCGATGAACATCAGCAAAAAGGACGTTGCAAGGTGCTACCGCCTGATCTTCAGGGAGCTGGATCTAAAGATACCGGTAGTCGATCCCGTCACGGGCGTATCCCGGATAGCAAGCGTCGCCAAGCTGAGCGAAAAGACAAAGCGAAAGGCAGTCGGCATTCTTGACAAGGCAAAAAAGCTCGGCATCATTGCGGGAAAGGATCCCATGGGAATCGCCGCAGCCGCGCTGTACCTGGCCTGCATAAGCAACGGGGAGCAAAAGTCGCAAAAAGAGATTTCACGCGCATCCGGCGTCACTGAGGTGACAATCAGGAACAGGTGCGCGGGCCTGAGAAAAATCCTGAGATAGCGCGCCTATTCCAGCTCGGAGAGTATGCGCTCCCGTCTCCTAGTCACCGCAAACACCCCGGCAGTCACGCCGGACTGGTATGCGGCGTACAGCGTTATCTGAAAGTCAGTCGGGTCATAGTCAGTAAAGCGCGCCAGCAAAAACACCGACATTGTTATGACGCCGATCCCGAATATGAAATACCGCGCAATTCCCGGAATCTGCGCGGAGCGGAACAGCAGAATCAGCGTGACCGAACAGAACACCACCACTGCGGATCCAAGGCCTGCTATTCCCAGCACGCCAAGCAGCAGCGAGGCGGCCCCCTCAAGCGTGTCAGGCAGAATTATCTCAGACAGGCTAGTCTTTTCTGGCGAGGCAAGCTGGAGTATGTTTGCTGCCATGGCAAGTACCAGCAGCGCCAAAAGTATTAGCGAGGCTGCCCTTGCGTGCGCCTTGATTGCCGGAAACCTCTTTCTTATCCCCCTCCCCAAGACTGCGCCCTGAAGTGCCCCGATGGACAGCGCGACGCCCAGCGTCACTAGCAGGTTCTCTTCTGCGATTGCCAGCACGTCCATGCCAACACTCATGGTATTGCATTTAGAACGTGCTAGGTCAATTGTGCGTCATTTATTGGTGTAATTTTAAAACCGCGCACCGGCAGTTACTCTTGTCCCTCTATTCCCATCAGCGTCAGGGTGGAGCGGATTTTGCCTATCTTTCTGATCCTCCAGGTAATGGTCTCGCGCAGCACGCTTATCTCGTCGGCCTCTACCTTGGCTAGAATGTCATACGCCCCGAACGTGCCGTGCACCTCCCTTACCGCATCGATGAGCTTTAGCTGCGATATGACTGCCTCCTCATAGCCAAGCTCGCAGTTGACAAGCACGTACGCAGACGACATGGCCGAATTACGCGCATATCGTATTTAATCGAGTCGGAGGCCGGGCCGGCAGCCGCTTAAAAAACCGGCAAAATGTGGACGTATTTATCACGAATGTCACGGCCAAAGCGCACGGGATGAACGATTTGCCCCCTCGTATGATGATCTGGGAGGATATCAGGATCCTCGCATAGGTGCAAATTACGTGTGAAAAGGCACAAACAGATATGCGCGGATCCTGATGTGATACAAATTGTAAAGGTATGGCAAGCTAGAGATGTGGCCCAATCTTGTCTAAAATCCCTTTTGCAGCAATGTCCCAATTTATCCTGAGATTCTTTGGAATATACGGGTTGGTCGAACCGTGCAGGCTTTTCATTTTTTTCTCATCTTCAAGTTTTTCTGTAATTCCTTTTTTAAAATCGTCATATCGTATATTCGCCGAGGCTAGGACGTCTTTTAAAATCTCAATTATCGTGCTTATTTCCCTCGTGGCATTAAGGCCAACATAGATGTCATAGATATCTTTTCCCTCATCTCGCTCATATAATGCCTTTAGTTTTTGGGCAAGTAGTGTATGAAATGAATATGCAGGAACTCTGTCTACGGTTAATGGAAGTATCGCACTGCTTGCGTTAGTAACTATACTGCTACCTGTCATTTTTTCCCCAATTTTGAATTCAAGAGACACGCTATCATCCATATTGATTTCATTTTTAAACTTGCACATAAAATGAATGGTGTTTCTTCTTTTGAATTCCTTTGGTATTTCATAGGAATTGTTTAGAGGTGCGATGATCTTATTTTTAATGAAATCGATCTTTTCATCCTTTGATCGATCATCTTTGAAAAATATATCAAAATCAATGTCTTCTGAAAATCATTGTATTTTACCAAGATATATCTTGTTCAATGAAGTTCCGCCCTTGCATATTGTTTTTGCATTTGTCAATATTACATCGGATAGCATGACAGGACACATCTTGCTCCAAATATCAAATACCCTTGCCTCTTTTAGAATATATTGTATTCCAATTCCCGTTCTTGCAGCTGCCTGTCTTGCCTCCCGCAATTCAACCATCATACCACCACGACAGGAGCTTTCTCTCCCCTATATTGTCAATTACCATCCAGTCTCGGACATATTGCCCTCCGGATGCGGCAAAATCAAGCCTTGTCTTGTTTTTTATTCTGCCCTTTAGATATCCTAAAAACCCCGCCGGAATCTCGTATTGCGTCTCTTTTTGAAGCAGCGAGACCATATGGCCGATCTTTTGGCACAGACTAGACGAGCCAAGCTCAGCTAGATGTTTTTCCATCTCTGTCCAATCCATGTTTTTTGTCCTGTGCAGTGATTTCAGTATCTCAGAATAGCCTCCCGCATACTGCGGGTGGCAAAAACAGTCAAAGAACGTCTTTGCCATTGTTGAAACCTTGTATTTTCCTTTTTCCTCAAAGCCGGTGAACCTTTTCCCTATTTTTACGGCCTTTATTTCATAGTGATCAAGCAGCGGTAGGGTCTCTGACTTGTTTTTGGTTGCAACAAAAACGGTAAACGACTGGTACTCGCTCAATCCGTGTATCCTCAGCGCGCTCTGAAATGCAAGATATCCCGAATACGTCTTTAGGCCGACCTCGAAGGGATCCTCAAGGTATGCGCGCCCATCAAGGGCCGTACTGGCAGGAAGCCGCAGATAGACTCCCTTTCCCACCCCGGTTATCCATCCCTTTTTTTCCAGCCTGCCGATTATCACATAAAGATGCTCCCTGCTCAGCCCTGATTCCTTCTCGTCGATTTCAGAGACCTTGAAGGAGCTGATTCCTGCACCCTCCAGATACAGGTAGAATTTTTGTTCCTCGTGACTGAGCGGCCTTGTGGAGAGATTCAGGCCCATAATCTAACTATGATGGTTAGATTTTAAACTTTTTTCTCACCGCATTCATAGGAAATGGGACGGTCATTAAACTAGAGGCACACCTTGAATCCTGGTTTTTTCTAAAATCACAAAATTGACCATACGAGACGCACATGCCGGCGCTCAAAAGCAATTTCACCAAGACTGCCCAAAACGGAAACCGTGCATATTCTGCAAGCCAAAAACCAGTCGTTTTCCGATCACGCCGCTCCGCGCAGCCAGCTGGTGTTTTGCGCAACAGTAAAAAGGAGATCAGGCGTGCCGGTGGCAGTGACCCTCACAGTGATTCCCGTTACCGCGCAAAAAAGGCAGGACGGGTTTGACCTTTACGGGGAGATAACGCGTTCCTTGCAGTCAGGCGGGATCAACCTGCAGGACGGCGACGTGCTAATAGTCTCCAGCAAGTATGTCTCAAACGCGCAGCGGCGAATCATCGCCCTTGACGGCGTTGCGGCATCACATGGGGCCGCAGCACTGGCAAAAATGCACGCAATGAATCCCCGGATTGCCGAGATTATAATCAGGGAATCGGACCGCGTCTTTGGGGGCATTGCGGGCTTTGTGATGGCCTCTAGCGACAGCATTATGGCGCCAAACGCCGGAATCGACAAGTCAAACGCAAAAAGCGGGACGGTAATCCTGTATCCGGACGACCCGTACCGGACAGCAGAGCAGATAAGGAGAAAAATTCTGCTCTCAGAGTCCGTCCATGTCGGGGTGATAATCACGGACAGCAGGCTAATGCCCGCAAGGGTAGGAACGACCGGCGTGGCAATAGCGTGCGCCGGACTAGAACCGGTGGCAGACATGCGCGCAAAAACCGACCTGAATGGACGGCCCCTAAAGGTGACCTTTCAGGCAACAGCTGACAGCCTGGCCACAATTGCAAACCTAAAGATGGGCGAGAGCTCAGAGTCCACTCCGATCGTAATAGCCAGGGACTCTGGCGCAGTGATGACTGACCGCAGGATCGGCTGCGACGAGATGGCCATATCCCACGAGCAGTGCGTCTATGTGCGCAGCCTGCGCCGGGACTGCGCTGCCTGATCCGCAGGAACGTATCTATACAGAACCTGGCTTTTGCCAAGCTAACGCAGATACGGTTCAGCCACTCCAATGCTATGGCGGATTGTACTCGTATACGGCCCCAGAGTTGTGTACTAGCTCGCCTTCGAGCTGACCGTCCGTCAGTATCGAGCCCACAAGGAGCGTGTCTTGATACGCCCGGACCTCGTAACCGAACCAGTTGTGTTTTCTGCCGTCATCCACAGTCAGCTTGGAGTCAAACTCCCATGCATTGTCGCCGTTCTTAAAGACATAGGCCGCACCCGCATCGTGAAAAATCGAGCCCACTATTACAGTGTCGTCATATACTGAAACGCTGTTGCCAAAATAGTCAAGGCGCCCGCCGTCATCTGGCTGCAGCTTTGAGACCTCCTCCCAGCTGTTTGTGGCACCGTTCTTGGTAAAAACATATGCAGAGCCGGAATTGGTACCTCCATCATCGTCCACGATCGCACCTACAATTATTGTATTGTTGTGTATGTCCGCATCTTTGCCAAAATAGTCGCGATGTGCACTATCTACAGATGTAATCTTTTGGATCTGGCTCCACACGGTCGTTCACATCAAATACATAAAGGGCATTTTTAAACGAGCCCACGATAATGGTTTTCTGATCAATGGCCACATCCCAGCCAAAATGATCGCCTCTGCTGCCGTCATTTGCAACAATTTTTTGGGATTCGCTCCAACCGTCGATAGTTCGTGTAAACACGTATACTGCGCCATCCTCGGGAATATCATGAGCATTTCCATATACGCCTACAACCACCCCCTGATTTGTCAACTTTTGGCTCCAATTCCGGGTTTACAGATTATACTACGCCTGCCCATAATTCTCTAATTTGCCAGCCTCTTGAGATCCCAACATATCTGCCAATTTTGGGCCTTACTCAGACACGGCAAAGCGATCTGAGAAACCGAGCTACTAGATATCTTTAACTTGATCCTGCCAGAATTTAAAAACCACTAGTCATTATAGTTGGATGATTGTTCATAGTATTCGCGCTCTTCTTTTGGCATTTTTTTCACTTCCTCCACAGTTTCTTTGAGTACTTTTGCCATCCAGCCTTTTGGTAAGTCTTGCATACCATATATGGCAAGCCGGTACCATATAACAATATCACCGACTTTGCCGGTAGAACCTAGGCGTCAATCTAGGTGTATTTTGGAAGATTCTTTCATACTAGACAGATGTATTTCTGGACCATATGGTCTTGCAGCTTCCTGATTTGTCTACTTTGCGTTCAGATCCCCGCCTGGGCGTTTTTCCTGAATTTGCCAACTTTCTAGGCATCCCCAACTTGTCTACTCTGTCTACTTTGTCTACTTTGCTCCCAGATCCCCGCCTGGGCGTTTTTCCTGAATTTGCCAACTTTCTAGGCATCATCCCTGATTTGCCAACTTTGCCAACTTTTTAGGCAGTGTCCCCCAATTTGTGAACTTTGTGAACTTTTGGCTCCGGTTCGGGGTTTTTGATAACATTGCCGGCAGAGTCTAGGCGTCAATCTGGGTCGGTTTTGGAAGACTTTTTCATACTAGGACTGGATGTATTTCTGAACCATATGGCCTTGCAACCACCCCTGATTTGCCAACTTTGCCAACTTTGCCAACTTTGCCAACTTTGCCAACTTTGTCAACTTTTGGCTCCAATTCGGGCTTTACAGACGGCCCCACACCTGCCCACTGCCATTCCCCAATTTGCCAACTTTGCCAACTTTGTCAACTTTGCCAACTTTTGGCTCCAATTCGGGGTTTTTGGCGTTACCGGCAGAGCCTAGGCGTCAATCTAGGCACGAACCCGGTTGTCTTCTATTTTGGAAGACTTTTTCATACTAGGACTGGATGTATTTCTGAACCATATGGCCTTGCAACCTCTCCCAATTTGTCAACTTTGCCAACTTTTGGCTCCGGTTCGGGGCTTTACAGACTGCACTACCCCTGTCTACGATTCCCTAATTTGCCAGCCTCTTGAGATCCCAACATATTTGCCAATTTTGGGCCTCACTCAGACACGACAAAGTGACCTGTAAAACAGAATTATTGGATACCTTTAACTCGATCCAGCCAGAATTCATAAACCTGTCTATATTCTAGCTAGAATGCTGCTCATAATATTCACGCTCTTCTTTTGGTATTTTTTTCACTGCCTCGGCAGCCTCTTTGAACACTTTTGCCATCCAGCCTTTTGGTAAATCTTGCATACCATATACAGCAACCGGTACCATATAAGAATATCGGGTCAATTTTGTTCAAATTTTAATCCCTGATCGATCAATATTTTCTCTAATTTATTGGCCTCCTGTTGTTCCTTCTTATAAGGCAGGATTAATTCATCATATCTAAGAGTAGCGCCGGTTGGATTCCATGGTATAATATTGCCCTGCTCGTCCTTTCTCTTTAACATCTTAAACAATTCCATATGCCGCCTAGGAGATACGCCGATGAACGGCTCGAATTGAATCTGATTCTCCGTTACCGCCTCATCCACTGCAATCGAGTCACCATACAGCTCTTCTGCCAGACTCTTGGGATAGGGCTCGATATAGACCAGTCTGGATATTCCGCTTGCAATTATGTGCTTGGCACAGATATGGCACGGAAAAGTAGTACAATACATTGTGCAACCTGTAACGGATACTCCAATACGAATCGCGCTCATCAGAGCCGACATTTCTGCGTGCACCTCTCTGCCATATTCTATCAGGTTGAGAAATGCCGATCTTTTGATTTTCTCGGATTCCAGAGCTTTTGCCGTCATGTCTGATTTTTGAACGCCATCTGCCAGCCAACCTTCCATATCCAGATTGGACAAGAATTCGCCAAGTGCCTCTGTCTTTTTGCGTGTGTTGGAATCATGGCCAATCTGCCACTCTCTTGCATCGTTTCTGTCTCCGGCCAGATAATGGCCGCCGCCTGCCTTTGGAACCTCGTTGATTCCCGTCGATATAAGATCACCTGATTTTGTGAGAATCGAGGCTCCCACCTGCCGCGATAGCGAGGAGGATGCCATAGAGACAGTAAAAGCATGCATCATTCCGGATTCCTCTATGGATGGTGTATTGAGTGTGTTTTCAAACAAGAGCTCGATAAACTTGTCAATTGATCCACGCAGATTAAGATTCATGTTGAGAAAGACATCTGCCTCTGAGAACGTATCACGGACGTTCTGACCCAAAGGATTTGTACCGTCATATTCGTCGCGTTTCATCAATTCTTTTACATCCGAACCGCCTTTGCCAATTTTACCTTCCAAGTAATTTAATCGAATATTACGTGGGGAATATACGGAGGCAAGCCAGAAATTCTTGCCATATACTTCGCGCAGTTTTTTTACCTCATCTACCTGTTTTAATGACTTGAATATGTATGCCTGCCCATGGTCAGAATCAGAGCCGTTCACTCTGGCTCGGATCTCGATCATGTACAATATGGCAAGCCGAACCAGTGCATCACGGGTTTTGGCCTTTCTTCTGAATTCATCCCCGGCATCCATAAGCGCCATGACCCTGGCATACTCGTCCTTCTTGTCATATTTATTTACCAGTCCTATTACCTGCTCCAGCAATCTGCTCAATACGATAATCTCTGTTCTGTATCCCAAGGTCTGTAGCTTGTTCTCAAACATTTTAGAGACCTCATCCAAATCAGTGCCGACTGCCCCAGTCAGCCCGATGAACAGCTCTGGAGGCTTTGTTTTCTCACCCATATTGATCTATTCCGTATAATGATTTGTTCTTTGCCACAATTATAAAGTTGATCCTGATCGCTGATTCAATATAAGAGGCAGGTCATTATACGATAACCTGCCGCAACACATATCAAAGCACATCATGTGTATGGTTGCGTATGAGTGATCAAAATTTGCAAGAAATACAGGGCGTTGACTTTGAGCTGCAGACTCCCGCCGAGGGCACTCTCTTTTAATTTGTCAACTTTTGGCTTTGATTCGGGGCTTTACAGACGGGCCAGCATCTGCCCACAAGATCCTCAATTTGTCAACTTTTGACTCCGATTCGTGGTTTTTTGTGACATTGCCGACAGAGCCTAGGCGTCAATCCGGGTCGGTTTTGAAAGACTTTTTCATACTATAGCCAAACGCATAAGTTTTTTGAAGATCAATAACTTTTAACCAAGCTCTTTTTTGATCACTAGTCATTCATACGTGCCATGGACGCAAAAAATAAAAAAACTCCTCCAAACCTACAAGCAAAACAAACGCACACCGGTAGGAGAGAGACTGCACGCCATCTGCATGATAAAAATAAACGGACGCAGTGTGGCAGATACTGCGCGCGATTGCGTCGTATCGTACCAATCGGTGCAAAACTGGCTCATGCCTGCAAGGGTCGGAACGACCGGCGTGGCAATAGCGTGCGCCGGACTAGAACCGGTGGCAGACATGCGCGCAAAAACCGACCTGAATGGACGGCCTCTAAAGGTGACCTTTCAGGCGACAGCTGACAGCCTGGCCACAATTGCAAACCTAAAGATGGGCGAGAGCTCAGAGTCCACTCCGATCGTAATAGTCAGGGATTCCGGCGCGGCAATGACTGACCGCAGGATCGGCTGCGACGAGATGGCCATATCCCACGAGCAGTGCGTCCATGTGCGCAGCCTGCGCCGGGACTGCGTTGCCTGATCCGCAGGAACGTCCCGATACCGAACCTGGCTTTTGCCAAGCTAACGCAGATACGGTTCAGTCGCTCCAATGCTATGGCGGATTGTACTCGTATACTGCCCCAGAGTTGTATACTAGCTCGCCTTCGAGCTGACCGTCCGTCAGTATCGAGCCCACAAGGAGCGTGTCTTGATACGCCCGGACCTCGTAACCGAACCAGTTGTGTTTTCTGCCGTCATCCACAGTCAGCTTGGAGTCAAACTCCCATGCATTGTCGCCGTTCTTAAAGACATAGGCCGCACCCGCACCGTGAAAAACCGAGCCCGCTATTACAGTGTCGTCATATACTGAAACGCTGTTGCCAAAATAGTCAAGACGCGCGCCGTCATCTGGCTGCAGCTTTGAGACCTCCTCCCAGCTGTTTGTGGCATCATTTCTGGTAAAAACATATGCAGAGCCAGAGTTAGAGCCCATATCATCATCACCGGCAGCACCCACAACCATTGTATCATTGTGTATGGCTGCACTTTTGCCAAAATAATCTCGATGTTCACTATCTACAGATGTGATCTTTTGGGTCTGGCTCCACACACCGTCGTTCACATCAAAGACATAAAGGGCATTTTTAAACGAGCCCACGATAATGGTTTTCTGATCAATGGCCACATCCCAGCCAAAATGATCGCCTCTACTGCCGTCATTTGCAGCAATCTTTTGGGATTCACTCCAGCCGTCGGCTGTCCGTGTAAATATGTATGCCGATCCGGGACTGGTGTCACTTGCATGTATGACGTCCGCACCAACCACGATTGTATCCTCGTAAATGTCAACGCTTCTGCCGAAATAAACACTGGCCGTACCGTTGATTAGCAGCGTATCGGACTGCACCCAGACATTGTTGTCGCGCGTAAACACGTGTACGGCACCGCCATCGCTGTTTCTGGTACCGGCCACTATTGTATCACCATGTATGGCCACGGTTCTTCCAAACCAAAACCCTTCATCGGCAGTAAGCTTGACGGGCTCACTCCAGCCGTCAGCTGTTCGTGTAAACACATATGCTGCACCGTCCTCCGGACTATCATGGATGTGGCCATACGCGCCTACAACCATGGTGTTCCCGTCTATGTCAATAGAGGATCCAAGATAACTATTTTGAAATGGAATGGTCGCAGTTATCATACTCATGGGGTTATACGCGACTTTGGTCGGCGGTGCGGCAGAGTCGTCGCCGGTAATTACCGTGGCATCAAACGACACCATGCCGGAATTGCCCGCATTATCCGTGGCAGTGCAGGTGATTTTGGTGGTGCCGGCAGGCAACTGCGTGCCTGCTGCAGGCTCGCATGTCACGCCGGGACGACCATCTACCAGATCAGTCACAGTCGGAGTGTCATAGTAAAGCGACGCGGTGCCGTTTTGCGATTCAAGCTTGACATCCTCCGGTACGACATCAAATGACGGCGGCGTGGTGTCCTGTACGGTAATACTCTGGTGTGCGCGCGCGACATAGCCGCCACTATTAACGGCAGTCCACGTCACTACCGTGTCCCCCAGCGGATAAGAGTCCGGCGCATTACTGCTTACCGTGGGAAAGTCGCCGTCTGCGTCCTTTGCTGTGGCAGTGCCGATATCCACCGCAGTCAGTACGCCTGTCGCCTCTGCGGTAATGTCATCGGGGGCCGTAATGATTGGCGCATTAAGATCATACTGTATGGTGTCTGGCGTGAGGCCGTCATCAAACGGAACCATAGTAACGTCAAAGGATCCCGTGCTGGAATTGCCGGAATCGTCAGTTGCAGTACATGTTACGCTGACGGTGCCAAGCGTGACTGCCGTCTCGCGCTCAGGTATACACGATACGTCTACAGAGTCGTCTGCAAGATCACTTGCATCCGGAGTGTTATAGAACAATAGCGGCCGCTCAGGCGACACTCCGACCTTTATGTCGCGCAGCACGCCAAATTTAGGCGGGGTCGTATCCCGTATGGTGACAGTCTGGGCCACATCCCCGTGGCCGTCTGCACTCCACGTCACGACGGTATCGCCCAGCGGGAACGAATCCGGCGCGTCGCTGGTTATTCTAGAGTTACCGCCCTCAATCCGTGCAGTGCCGATATCTATTGCCGTCAGCATTCCCGTGGCCTCTGCCGTGAGATCCGGCGGCGGCAGCAGAACCGACCCTGCGGCGACTGTAACTGTGTATCTCTGGCAGAGCGGCTCGCCCGTGCCGTCGCTGGCGCATGCGGTAACCTGCGTAGAGCCTGCCGCAAGCCCGGTCATTGCAACCCTGCCCTTGTCTGTCTGTATGGACACTATTGTAGAGTCTGCCGCATCAGCCGTATATTCCAGATCTCCCTGGCCCGAAAACTTTGTGTGAAGGTACAGCTTTGCCGTCTCACCATTTAAAATCTCAAAGTTTTGAATCGTGTTTGATATTTTTACCGGCGTGGCAGATGGCTGTACGGTTACCCGGAACGTCTGGCACGTTGCATCGTTTGTGCCGTCGCTGGCGCATGCGGTAACCTGCGTGGTGCCTGCCGCAAGCCCGGTCATTGCAACCCGGCTCCCGTCTGTCCGTACGGACACTATTGCAGAGTCTGCCGCATCTACCGCATACGTCATTGCGCCATCATCTGTAAACTTTGTGTGAAGGTACAGCTTTGCCGTCTCGCCGGCGGAAATCTCAAAGTTTTGAATCGTGTTTAGTATTGCGGGCGAGGAATCATCGGATTCTGCGGCATATGCTGTACCGGTAGAGAGCGCCAGCATTACTATTGCAAGGGCCGCATACGGCGTATATTTTAAAGCTAGGGGGGGGATTTGGATAACGCCGTTCCGGACATGACTTGGGTGGAGGCGCCGCACTATTTATGTGATTACGGGCATGTGCGTACTGATCGCGCGGAAACCTAACCGTTTTAAAGAGGCCAAAACGACGCAGGACAAATGGAATACCTCACCAGATACCCAAAGACCGTATCCCTGACAGACGGGCTGAGGGACCGCATCAAGGTAGACAAGTCCGGAGTCGAGCACCTGCACGTGGTGGTAAAAAAGAACATAAACGAGCTAGTCGGGCTGTTCAAAAACGAGGGATTCACCAGGGTAAAGTTCGAGCACAAAAAACCGTCCCAGATAGGCCACGGCCTGAACCTAAAGCTGAAAAAACCCTGGGAGATGCACATACGGTTCGTCGAGCTAAAAAAGGGCCTGGTCGCCATCCAGGGCGAAGTAGAGATATCCAGGGACTATTTCCAGCACCTGTTCTGCCAAAACACGCCGGTAATATACGAGATTGAGGCCATGCTAAAAAAGCACCAGATCGACTATCGGATATGGAACTCGCGCATAAGCAAGTACGTGCACAGCGTGATTGACAACTATAAAATCAGGCTCTCGACGCCCAGCATTCCGGTCTTTGCGTGGAAGCCGATGGTAGTATTTATCGGAACAGTCGGGGTGTTTTATCTCTGGAAGTACATAAACACCATATGAGCAGTCAAGCTTTAATTACAATTCCCACAGTCACAAGGCAATGATCGGTCAGGCGCTAGAGGCGCGCATCGAGTCGTCTGGAATCTCGCCGTGGGAGCTGGAGGTGGCATACGGGTACCTCAACTCTAGGTTTACCGTCATACAGACAGAGATGCAAGAGCCGGATCCGGACTTTATCAGCGTCATGTCAATCTTTATCCCGCTGCCGTTTTCCGGGGATTTTTTCGACTGGTTTGGATTCGGGCGCTGGGAGAAGATAAAGTCGCTCTTCAAGGAGATGAAAAAAAGGCGCGGAAGCAAAAACGCGCTAAAGATACGGCTCGTCTTTGCGGGAAGCCCGTCGATATCCTTTGTAATTGACGCAGTCGACAGGCACCTGTACGACAATGCAGTCGAAAAGATAGACTTTGTCCTGGAGCTGCTGCCGTACCACCTCAACCCGGACGGCATTCCGCACGGTGCGACGCGCCTGACATACAGGTATGACGAAAAGTCCCGGAGGTGGGGGTTCGGCGAGGCGCACGCAGGCCAAAAGAGGTTCACGTTTTCTGGCGGGGCATGGAGTGCCGCAGATTCTGCGTAATCCCGCCTGCGGCACACAATATCATATCTCGAGTGAGTCAAGCAGTCCGGAGACGTCGGTAATCGGCCTGCCGTGCCTTGCAATTCTCTGCTTGTACGGCGGATTCTCCGAATAGTTTGGAATCCTGTCGCCGATGCGCCCGCCGTACGGGGTGATTGTCTCGTTTTTGTAAAATATGCCGGTGGGAATCCCCCGCCCCCATTCAAGCGACTTTATCAGGGCCTGGCTCAGCTTTTCGTTTGACTCGGACTCTTCGTTATAGTGCACCACGGGATCATACTGCACGTCGTCTAGCTTGTAAATCCTAGAGTGCCGCCGTGCCGCATCCTCTGCCAGATCCTTTCCGGCGTACCAGTCCCTGGTGTTTATGTCGTTGTACGTCGGACACGGCTGGAGCACGTCTAGAAACGCAAGTCCCTTGTGGCATATTGCCGCCTTTATGAGATCCTTTAGGTGCCTGACATCATACGAGTATCCGCGCGCGACAAAGGTAAACCCGCTGGCGACTGCAAGGCCTATCGGGTTTACGTTATAGTTCGTGTTCGGCGACGGAAGCGACTTTGTCTTTTCGCCCAGCCTCAGCGTCGGCGAGGCCTGCCCCTTTGTCAGCCCGTATACGCCGTTGTCAAAGATGATGTATGTCATGTCTATGTTGCGGCGGCCCGCCGCCACAAAGTGGCCGGCGCCGATTCCAAGCCCGTCTCCGTCGCCGCCTGCCGCAACTATAGTCATGTCCGGATTTGCAAGCTTTGCGCCCTGGGCAAACGGCAGGACGCGCCCGTGAAGCGTGTGAATGCCGTACACGTTTACATAGTGCGAGGTCTTGCCCGAGCATCCTATTCCCGAGAACAATGCTGCCTTGTGCCTGGGAATCTCTAGCTCCGCCAGGGCCATCTGAATCGCGTTTACGATTCCAAAATCGCCGCATCCGGGACACCAGTCGTTGTGCACCCCGGTCTTGTAGTCGGCCATCCTAAGCACCATGTACTAGTACCTCCCTCTGCTCTGCGGTTCCGGCGATGATTTTTTTGAGCGAGTCATAGACCTCGGTGCTAGTCATCGCGCGGCCCGTATACTTTACTATATAATAGTCCGGCTCCCTCCCGAGGTGCTGCCGGATGAGGCCTCCCAGCTGGCCGGTCTGGTTTGCCTCAATGTCGATTATCACCCTTGCGTCCTTTAGGAGAAACTCTAGGTATCCGGCGGGAAACGGGTGCAAGAGCTTTACCTGCACAAAGCCCACGCTTGCGCCCTCCTGCCTTAGCATGTCGATTGCGTCAAGAATCGGGCCCTTGTTTGAGCCCCAGCTCACTATGGTGTGCTCGCATACGCCAAAGGAGACTGCCTGATCCACATCTGGCACCTCTTGCAGTATTTTGGAGAGCTTGCCAAGACGCTTGTCCATCATTTGCACGCGGACCGTCGGATCTTCTGATATGTGGCCGTACTCGTCGCTCTCATCGCCGGTGTTCCAGAATATCCCGCCTTTCAGTCCGAGCTTTGAGCGCGGCGATATGCCGTCGCCTGTCAGCTCAAAGCGCTTATAGTCCTGCGTCTGGATTTTCTCCAGCAGCTTTCCCCGGTCAATGGTGATCTTTGCCGGATCAAACCTGGGACAGGTGACTATCGAGCTTGCATGAAACTTGTCCATCATGTGTATTACCGGCAGCTGGTAGACTTCGGAATAATTAAAGCACCTGGCCGTGTCATAAAAGCTCTCCTCGACGTCGCCAGACGCATAGACGATTTTCGGGAATTCCCCGTGTCCCGCATTGATGGCAAACAAGAGATCGTCCTGGCCGTGCCGCGTGGGAAGCCCCGTCGACGGGCCGCTTCGCTGGTACATGGTGACTACTATCGGGACCTCGTTTATGCCAGACCATCCGAGCATTTCGGCCATGAGGGAGAATCCGGGGCCCGACGTGCAGGTGGCAGAACGTGTGCCAGTTATCGCGCCGCCAATAGTCATGCCTATCGCGCATATCTCGTCTTCGGTCTGCACTACCAGCGTGGATCCCGGCCGGTCGCCTGAGACGCCTAGTATTTCGTTGGATTCCAGATAGACGCTTTCGTCAGACGCCGGCGTTATCGGATAGTACGGCTGGAACCTGCATCCGCACGCCATCTTTCCTATCGCGGTTCCCTGATATCCCTGCACCAGCATCGTGTGCGGGGCTTTTTTTATGCGCGTCAGGGCGCACTTGAAATCCCCAAACGATGCCCCCTCACCATACGCAATGTTTGCCGCATGCTTGTTGATGTTTGCAACTTTTGGCTTTTTCTCAAATATTGACTCGATTGATTCTAGCAGCGGCTCTACTGGCATGCTTAGCATCCCCAAAGAAAGGGAGACTCCGATCACGTTGAACATCCTTTTCATGTTTTTTAGCTTTGGATTGCCCGCCTGTTCTGCCAGTGTCCCCAAGATGGAGTCAAACGACACGGGATAGAGGTGCGCGCCGTTTTGTTTTGCAAGCTCCAGTATTCCGGCAATGCTGCAAGGCTTGTCCTGCGAGGCCAGGTACGAGTCGAGCCGTTTTTTGTACGGTGCGTCAAGCGTGCGTACGTCGTCGGTGGATGTCGCATCAAGGCCAGAGTCGTACAGGATGGCGCCGCCCTCCATCACCTCTGCTGCGTGCCTGAATATCGTCTCTGCGTCATAAGAGGTCATCAGCGTCACGTCGTTGACGTTTGAGCGTATTTTCTTGTCTGCCACGCGGACCACGAAATAGCTGTGCTCCCCCTTTATGTTAGAGTAAAATTCCCGTTTTCCAAATATCTGGTATCCCATCTTTGCGCACACTAGGGAAAAAATGTTGGCCGCAGACTCGACGCCGCTGCCCTGCGGCCCCCCGATCAGCCATGAAACATCGGTATTCATACACTGCAAAATCGCCTGATTGAATATTAATAATTCGGTTAACGGCAAGAGGGCGTCAGAGGCCCGTGCATGCGCTTTATCTTCTGCGCACCGGCCCGCCTAGCCGCCCGTGGCCGCATCGCCCAGCGCGCACTCGCATTCGTCGCGCTCCCCGCAAAAGGGGCACACGCACTGGCATTTTTCAATGGAGTTTCCGCACTCCACGCATACTGCAAACTCTTCAATGTCTGAGCTCATCTAAAACAGATGGTCGTGAATGCTATAAATGGTTTGAGGCAGTATGTCGACTGGCGTACTATATGAATAGTATACTCAGTCATGGGAATCCCCCTCCATCCATTTCGGGTTACTTTTTCTGATCGCTATAGTGGCCTCTTTTCTCAAACGCAGGTATGCCGCCCAGAAATCCGCATTCGGGGAATATGCAGCCTGCCACAGTATGGTACGAGTCCGGGACGCGCCTGCAAAAACCCTTGTGTTCGTGCCAGTCACTGCTGTCCGTCATGTGAAGTGACGTACGCCCCGCCATACACGGAATCACGCAGCTCCTCCAACTGAATAATGTGCGCGTCGCGCTTTTGGGCAAAGGCATCACACGCACGATTGTCCTCGTCGGTACACGCACTCGACATGTCGACTGGCGGCGCATCCACGTACGACCACGTGCCAAACGCGTTCTTTGTCCACTGGTGTCCCAGCTGGTCGGTCCACACGTCTGCAAGCTTGTCGGTCCGAGTCAGGTGCAGCTTTACTGCGTCGCCCTGGTTTGAGTGCCTCTCGCTGAGCTCGTGCGTGGGGGGCGCGTTTAGCGAGTCGCCATACACCAGCAGTCCCTCGTTCATATAGTGTGTGGTGCCGCGCCTCTTTGAGTCCAGCGCGTTTATTGCAAACGGCTCGTCGTACAGCGTCTCGCGGAACAGTACGCCATCTATGCTCAGCCGCACGCACAGCTCGTTATTGTCTGCGGGCAGGCACTGTACGCGCGATATCTCAAAGGTGGCGTCCTCGCCTATCACGCGATTCTCGTTTGAATATTCCACAGAGTCTATCATGTACGTGGAGTCCAGGGAATAGTCACGTATCAGGTTTACGTTAATCTGCGCCTCTGCAGCATTCAGGGGCGAGCCTATTCCGGGCAGGCCAAAGCCGATGTTAAACGAGCGCAGGCCGTTTTGTGCGTACGCCGTTAGCGTAAAGTCGTGAAGCGAGTCAGTCTCTATGGTATTGCGTTTGTAATCGACGTGATAGTCAGTTACGTCGCGGCAGACATTGTCCATGGAATAGCCGCAGTCCACTATTTTTTGGCCAGTCGTGTACGACTTGCCAAACGTCGGCTTTGTCTTCCACTGCGTGTCGTCATCGCCGCCTCCCGAAGAGACCTGCTGCTGGGCAGTCTCAGGCGCATCGGCAAATTCGAACCTGTATGACGTAAACACATTCGCATTAACAGGGTCTTCTACAAACCCTACATCAAACGTTATTATTTCAAATCCGACAAGGTCATTCGTGCCGGGGGCTATTTGGTAATGGGTGGCATTGTGCATGGTTGCAGTGATGTGAGAGTTATCTCGGACGCCATTACCGTCATCTGGCAGCTGAACGTTACTGATCACAACATTCTCCGCAAAGGCGGCATCCCCCCTGACGACCTGATCTGCAAGATTTATGAAGAACGGCTCAAATCCGGGTGGCAAAAAGAACCTGCCTACCGGGGATTGTGGAAATCCCACCGGTACGGTTCCGGCAGGATCCGACTCGAATCGGAATAACAATTGTTCGGGTTGGGGCGGATTTACCCCGTCATCCAGGGCAAAGGTAAACAGGGTCTGGCAGTTACAATTGGGACCGGGGGGCGTTATGATGAGAAGATCGCCCACTATATTGGCGGTTAACGCCTGGTTGCTCTGGGTCATTATGGCAACATCAAGGCGGGGCCTGCTGTTGTCATTATCCACAAACAGGTCATCCAGTGGGATGGCAAACCGGTCAGAGGTGTGGCGCGGTCCAAAAGCCAGGTCCCCTTGCAGTGGCCCGGGTGCCGCGTCAGTGTTAACGGTGACAATTATGTAATTGACCGTCAGGCTGTCATGGACCAGCGGAATGACATCTCCTATAACGACCCCCGTGGACGGGATTATTGACGGACCGTGCAGGACGGCAGTGAATGTTACAGAATCCGAGGTGGATGTAAAGTCGGATGTCGGATCATACGATATGGACCCAGAGCCGTTGGATGGGAATATTCTAGTGTGGACTGTGGTTCCGTCCGAGGTCAACACGGGAACAAGGGTGGCGCGATCGGTCTGGTTGATTCGAATCTCCCCCGTTGCATCCGCATTGTCGGCAGTTATTATAATGTGGTTAAACGCCACCGTCGGGTCTATGGCAAAATCGTCCCAGTTCAGGACGACATCCGCATCCAAAAGGCCATGGCGTACATTAACTGAAGAGTCCTGGAATATGCCGGACTCGGTCGTCTCTATGCCCCGCACTATAACCGGAATAGTCTCACAGGTGACAGCGTTTGTTATGCCCGGTGCTATGCTTTCGGCGCACAGCCTAGCTGCCACTATGCCTGGCGATACCGGATCAATGATCAATACGTTTGATGATGACAAAATGCTCAAATCTACGATTCCGGGATCCGGGTTGGTCACATTATACACGATGTCATCGCCCTCCGAATCCTCAAAAAGAGTGTCCAAGAATACCAGCGTGTTCGCATCCAGGGGATCAACTACATAGGATGCCGGCAGCATGGATGTGGGGGCATCATCTATCCTGTTTACAACTAAATCAAAGACTCCGCTAAACACGTTTCCATTCTCCAGGACATACGTATAGGATATCGTGGCGGGCGGCGACTGTGCAAGGCCCGCGTCCACGAAATCGTCAGGTATCGTGTGTATTATTATACGGGGGTCTATCACCTCATCAAACGGCACCCCCTCATCTAGTTGCCGTAATTCCTCCTCTATCCGTTCATCCAGCCGCGGGTCATTATTCCCTAGTTCTTCAATACTCGATATCAGAAACGCCCTTTGGAGATCATCAGGGCTTAGTGATCCGCCGCCCGATGACGTACCGTTAAGATCCGGATCTCCCGGCAATAGTCCAGGAAGCGGCTCTTGCGATATTGATATGGAACTGTTCTTTGCAAATATAGGCACGATATCGCCTTCTATTGATATTTGTGTGACGTTAAAGAGCGGGGAGGCGGTATCGGAAATAATATTCAAATTCAGGGAATCCAGCGTCTGTCCCTCGTTTATCGTCTGGTCAGAGATGCCCATGATCACAGCGGCAGTGTTAGTCGTTACCGTCAAAGGGACTTCGTTTGAGCCGTCACATGCCCTATACATGATGGTGGCCGGACCGGCATCACCGGTCGGCGTAAAGGCAAGCAGGCCGGTATCGACATCAAGCGTGGCAGAGTCAGGAACAACGGGGTCGCCTGTCGCACTCACAAGGAAATACGTCAGGGTGTCCTCGGTATCGGCATCAACAGTATACAGGGAGAGATCCAGCTGTTCTGCGGTTGTGGCAAGTGGAACGCCCGTGCCGCCTGCGACTACAGGTACCGTGTTGGCGAGCCTCTGTTGGTTGTTTATAGTAACGGTATAGTCGCGCGAGACATCATCGGCATCATTGCCATCAAAGCCGTCATCAGATACCGTAACTGTAAACGATACAGAGCCGGTATCGAAGCACCTTGCCGGCGTGTCCGTGTTTCTGAAATCAGGCGAGTTGTCCTGTGGAACCACACCGGAGAGATCTCCCGTGGCGGAATCTATGCTCAGCCAGCCCGGATGGTTCGAGAGGCGGTATTCCAGTGTGTCACCGTCGGGATCGGATGCGGGAATGGCGAGGCCAGAGACGTCGTTGCCCTCCTCAAAGAAGCTAAAGGTGGGAATTCCAAGGACGGGTATCGCGTTTAGCGTGAATTCGTGTACGGTGTTGCTGGGGTCGTTTCTTACAAAAGACATTGTTGTAAGGTCAGTCGAGAACGCAAGGCCCTGTGCCGAATTGGCCGTCCCCAGCGGCTGCGTGGCCTCTAGGGACAGGGTACTCACGTCATATGCCACACCGAACGTATACGCATAGAGGTCTCTGGCAGCAAGGACGTACATTACCGTGCCGTCATCGTTGATTGCAAGCGACCTCTGGAATTCTTGAAGTATAGCGGACGTGACAAAGTCGTTTGCATCACCGGATGATACGTCAAAGGCGACGTCGAGCGGAAAGTCATATATGTGGCCGCCGCCGCCGCCGCTGTCTATCACATACAGGTGGGTGCCGTCGCGCGAGAATTCTATTCCCTGCGCGCCGGTAACGGCAACCGAGATGTCCAGGTTGTCGTCCAGATAGGTGGGATTTGTAATGTCAAAGGCGCCGGACAGATCGTACTCTAGTATCTCGCGAGCCACTTGGCCCAGCACGAACATCTTTAGGCCGTTAGTCGAGAACTCTAGTGCACGGGGTGAGGTGTCCTGGGTTATCGTATATACCGGACCTATGGTAGTCGCCGCCGTGGATGAGTTAAAGTTTGTAGAAAGCGCATACCGGTGTATCTGGTTGCCGTTGTCATTTGTTATAAATATCGCATCGCCGTTGCCTGAGAAATCAATGTCTGCGGACATGCTGAACGATCTTGTTATGGAGGAGCTCGAGGTATAGTCGATCATGACATTCAGCGACAGATCAATTGAATAGGCATTCGATGCCTCGTTGCCTCCCACCGCGTTTGCCGGTATTGACACCGTTATGGTGGCATCGTCTGCCCCGCGCAGCACGTCAAAGGCGTACTCGGCACCGGAGCCGGTAAGGTTTGACGGCACGTGGGTGCCGGCAGACAGGGCGGTGCCGTCAGGTGCAACGCTAGATATTGTAATGTCACTCAGATCAAATCCGGTCACCGAACGGCCAAATTCGACGTTAAACGATGCAATGCCGTCAGCAGCAGTCGCCCCCGGCGGATTGCTGTCGATTTCCGTCGTAAACGAGCCAGAGACGACGGAATACCTAAAGATGTCATCCATTGTGTCGTCTAGTACAAACAGGTGCAGGCCGTTATCAGCAACTGCCATGCTGCTGGGACCCACGGTGGGAATCGTTTGGGAGATGCCGCTGTACGATATGGAGGAGGAGTCCACGGCATACTCGTGCAACGCACCGTCAGGTCCTACGATAAGCATGGCCGTACTGTTGTAAAATGCCACGTCCTGCGGCGTGGCCGGATTACTGCCCAAATTAAGGGATCTGTCGTATGTCACATCGGAGACTGAAAAGGGGATTGCCAGCGTGTGCTCGTGGACCCGGCTGCTGACAGGGGTCGTACCCTCCACTATAAACAGCTTTGTGCCATCAGATGAAATGGTGAATCCGTTGGGGGCGCCCACCAGATTGGCCGGCGTGTGCGTGTTTACCTGCGTGCGCGGATCCAGGACATATGGCGCATCCAGGGCATATTCATAGAATAAGCCGGAAAATAAATCCATTAGAATCATGGTGCGCCCGTCGTTTGAGAACTCTAGATCCGTTGCTAAAACACTCATCGGTACCGAAGACTCAAAGTCACGTGTGATGTCGCTGTTGATGTCAGATGTCGTGTTTGCAAAGTCAAACGGCGTGATTGTCGTGTACCGGGTAATGTCGTTTTCGGAACTTTCCAGGACGAACATGTGCAGCCCGTCGTTTGAGAATTGTATGCCGGCAGGCGCGTCACCAAACGGCCTATCAAAGATGTCATCAGGTACGAGCTCGCCTGCGACAAAGGGCGTTATGGAATTCACCACGCGGAGTATTATTGGCTCGGTGTCAGAGCCGCCGGTATTTGTGGCGGTGACGTTAAAGGAGAACGTGCCTGCGGCGTTTGGCGTCCAGCTGAATGCGCCGGTGTTCGTTATTGCTGCAAGTTGCGGGCGGCCGGGGAACGTAAATTCGGCCGCCGGCCTGCCCGATACCTGCCCGAACTGCAGGCTGAGCTCCTCGTTTATCACGTACTGTGACTGTATTATCGGCAGTATGATTACGGGCGGCATGGTACCGGCGGGCGGGGTAACCGGCGCGTTTGCAAAGTCGTACTGGAATGATTCAGAGGCCGCCGCGTTGGCGTTCCCATTCACGTCCTCGAACGAGCCTGAAAGAACGAATATGCTTATGTTCTGATCCGCGGCAGAGTGCACTATCTGAAAGTCATACGTGATGTCATTCTCCCGTTCGATATTCATCACAGAGTGTGACGAGGAATCACCACTCGCGCTAATGTCACCTGCGGTAAACGTGCTTTCCATTATGGGCTCGCTGAATGTCGCAGTGAAATTGGCCGTAACCAAGTTCGTGACGGTACTTTCTGTCACCTGGGTGCTAGAGATTGTAACTGTGGGCGGGGTGTTATCCGGCGGGTTTGCAAAGTCGTACTGGAATGATTCAGAGGCCCCCTCGTTGGCGTTCCCATTCACGTCATCGAACGAGTTTCCACGAACGAATATGCTTATGTTCTGATCCGCGGCAGAGTGCACTATCTGAAAGTTATACGTGATGTCATTCACCCGTTCGATATTCATTGCGGTGTGTAACGAGGAATCACCACTCGCATCAATGTCACCTGCGGTAAACGTGCTTTCCATTATGGGCTCGCTGAATGTCGCAGTGAAATTGGCCGTAACCAAGCGCGTGGTGCTACTTTCTGTCACCTGGGTGCTAGAGATTGTAACTGTGGGCGGGGTGTTATCCGGCCCAATTATGGCGGTAAATGGAAAGGCCGCCAAACTGTCGATACCGCCCGATACGCTGCGTGCCGCGCCTGCGTCAATCGATACGATTACGGTACCGACATTGAATCCCTGAATGACTTCAAACGTGTACTGGGCTGCGTTGACCTCCGTAAAGGACCCCGCCACTATCCGTGGATTGCCGCTGTCTGCGGTACCCGACAGGACAATGTCGGTGTCCGCAAATCCCGTCACATCCTCGCTGAATTGGACGGTAAATGTTAAACTATTAGAGCTCGTGGCGACGCCGTTTGCCAGGTCGTTCGTCCCGTCATTGGCGGTGATTGTAGGGGTGGGCGGTGCAATGAACAGGGTAAAGGGGTCGGCGAACGTATACTGGTAGATGAGATCGTTGCCGGTATCCAAAACATACATGTTCCTGCCGTCAGATGAAAAGTCAATGTCGCGTGCAGTAAAACCACTTATCCCGATATCAAAAGTATCAACGGGCGTTGTGTTGATACTACTCACGACATAGGGCGTACTCAGTGCATACTGGTTGACCGTAGATCCAAAAATAGTAAACAGGCTCGTGCCGTCATTGGAGATTGACACGCCGTGGAAGGACGCGGGTTGGGCAGACGTGCTGTTTTGAGTAACGTCGTTGGCTATGTCAAAGGCGTTTCCGAGCTCATATGACGCGATACCGTTGCCATCACCCCCGGTTATTAGCCACATGCCGTCACGAGAGATTGTCATGCCGCTAGTTCTGAATTCGCAGCAGTTTGGTGGACTGCTCGGGGTGGCAATCGAACCATCTAACCGAACTGGCACCTGGACAACCTCGGGCGCGGTAAAGGTACTAGTGCCAAGAAATATTCTGTTGCCGGCATTAGAGATCGCCGCGGCCTGTACATCAACTGCCGTGGCAGAGGGAATACCCACCCTCGGGTTCACGGTGGCACTGGTTATATCAAAGGCGCTACTGAGATCGAGTCTGGCAATACCGGTATTATCTACAATATACACCACCGTGCCGTCGTCGGATATGGTCATGCCCGTGGGAAAAAGTAATCCAATAGGAGGTGATTGGGCCTGCGCATAGGCCGAGACGGGGATCAGAACCAACAATGGCAATAGGAAGGCTGCTACCAGCATGCTCTTTTGCATATACCACCCCCCCCCCCAATTGCTTATAAAAGTATGCTGTCAAGAAAATGATCGGTTTGGACATTAAAGCCAATTCATGATCCGGGGTTCATGGATTCCGGGCCGCCGCCCTCCCACGTCATGATCTAGTCCGATCCGCACCATATCGTGCCTGTACATAATACCTTGGCGCCGCCATGGCATTTTACGGGCATTATCGCGGGAAATGGCGATCCGCCGCCTGAGAGTCGCGTTTCGGACCGGCCATTGGGCGCGGATGCGACGGGACATCAGATCCAGAATCCGATGGATGCTGCCTGTTTAATCCCGTACAAATATCACGCCGGAATCGTGCTCCCCGCCTGCCAGTCCGCGCATTGCCGTGGTCATGCCATCTCCGCAAAAGGATTCAAATCGCACAATTTCACCCGTAACTGCCAGTCCCGTCGCCATCCCGGAATCCGCATCCACTGCGGCGTGCAGTTTCCTGTTTTATCGCGCTTTGCGCGCATCCGGCAACTGTCTGTCACCATTCCGGTACTGTCTTGCGACTGTACCGCGCGTCTTTGCGCGGCAGGGGCCAAATCCGGCGCGATGCCGCCTGCGGAATGCGACGGCACTGCCGGACGGCGATTCTGCAAGATTGTCTGCCCGTATGGCAGAGGCAGATGTATGCCGGAACGATCATCTCGCCGGAACGATCATCTCGCCGGAACGATCATCTCGCCGGAACGATCATCTCGCCGGAACGATCATCTCGCCGGAACGATCATCTCGCCGGAACGATCATCTCGCCGGAACGATCATCTCGCCGGAACGATCATCTCGCCTGAACGAGTCCGTCCTGCCGCGATTCGTCCCGCGCATCTTTGTGCCGTTTTGCAGCAATATGCTGTGGATATAGTTTTTCATCTTGGATCTTGTCTTTACCAACTTTGTACGGCGGCGCACCAGCTGCCGAAGATCAACGATGTGTTTGTCCTGCACATGACACGTGGCTATGTATACACCCCTGTAAAGATCCGCCGGTATGCGCGCATCAATCTTGTCCGTCTTTTTCTTTGATGCGGCGATTGCCTTTGTATGGTACGTGTTGGACAGTATGACATCCAATCCCAGATCATCTGTCACGCATCGGAATATTCCGTACCATACTGATGATTCCATGAATGTTTTGCCTTTTTCGGAATGGTGCGGAAGAGTTTGCGGGTATCCTTTTTGACGCTTGGAATTTTTTCATTCAGCAGTTCCCTGCCGTCCTTATCCACCGCGGCCGCCTGCATGGACTCCCTGTGCAGGTCCATCCCAACGCATGCCTGGGATTGCGGTTTTACCCCCTCATGTCAAAATTTTTTCGAAGGGCAATCTGTTTGTTTGCATTTTTTGCCTTATGCTTCCATCTGAATTTCGTTTTTTGTCCACATATGGTTGCATGTGATCAACTCCATTAATGATTCGTCATTGGTGATCAAACCGGGGATATTCTTGCAATCACCTAAAAAATAAACTAGAGCGTTGGAACTGGTTTTTTTCCAAGTTTTTCAATAATTTCTTGTCTATGCAAACGGTTTGGATATGTCTGTTCCATTATGCGCCATTCCGAAATCCTGTCCGCCAGAGCTAAAAAATTGCAGGCGCAAGATGTGCGGCAATTCAAGCTAGATTGAGAGCGCCGGGAGGGAGATTTGAACTCCCGTTCCCTTGCGAGAACGCGCTTTATGGCTTTAGTTTCCAGGCGCGCGCCCTACCAGGCTAGGCGATCCCGGCACGGTTGGTGTGCGCATATCTAGTCTTAAAAATCCAATTATTCCGCGTGCAGCTGCCCTCAGGGGTTTTTTTTGCGCGTCTTTAGCATAATCCTGTTGATGCCGTCGATTACCGCCTGGACGCTGGTAGTGACAATGTCCTCGCCTGCGGACTTTGCCGACACGACATCCCCGCAGGCGTCCTCGACTTTGATGGTCACCTCGCAGGGCGCGTTGGAGCCGCCTGATATGGACGCCAGGCCATAGTCCTTTATGCGGACCTTTGATATCTGCCCGGTAATCTTTTGTATTGCGTTTAGCGCGGCGTCGACTGGCCCCACCCCGTGGTCCGTGGCGGTGAAATCCTTGCCGTCTATGCTCAGCCTTACAAACGCATACGGCATGGTTCCGATTCCCGTAGAGACCGAAAACCCGTTTAGCTGTACAGTAGGCCTTATCGCCCCCTCGCCGAGCACGTCGCCTGCTATCGAGAGCAGCTCAACGTCAGTTACAAGCTTGCCCTGATCGGCTATCACCTTTACCCGGTCTAGGATCTGCTGCGACTGCTCCCCGGTGGGCAGTATGCCGTACTCTTTTAGCATCGCGTTCATGCCGTGGATTCCTGCGTGCTTGCCTATCTGCAGCCACCTCTTGCGGCCGACTAGCTCCGGATTGATCGGCTCGTATGTGAGCGGGTTGTTCAGTATGCCGTGCGTGTGTATGCCCGACTCGTGGCCAAACGCGTTCTCGCCTACTATGGCCTTGTTTGGCTGCACCTGGATTCCGACCAGTCTTGATACAAACCTGGAAGTCTCGTAGAGCCTTTCTGTATTTATTTTCGTCTCGTGCTTGCCGTCAAATGGCAGGCACTGCAGGGCCATCACAAGCTCCTCAAGGGACGTGTTTCCGGCGCGCTCCCCTATCCCGTTTATGGTAACGTGTGCGCACCTGGCGCCGGACTGGATTCCCGATATTGCGTTTGCGACTGCGAGGCCAAAGTCGTTGTGGCAGTGGACGCTGATTGGCAGGCCGGATGCGGCTATTGCGTCCCTGGTAATCTCGGCCATGTACTGCGGGGTAGAGTATCCCACGGTGTCCGGAATGTCTATCCTGTCGGCCTTTGCCTCTGCGACTTTGACGAACACTTTTTTGAGAAACTCCCGATCAGAGCGCGTGGCGTCCTCTGCTGAGAACTCTACTTGCAGTCCGTGGGACTTTGCGTATTCTATCGACTCTACGGCCCTTGAGAGCACCTCGTCCCTGCTCATCTTTAGCTTGTGCTTTAGGTGTATGTCCGATGTGGCAATGAACACGTGCACGTATTTGAGGCCCGCATCGATTGCGGCGTCAATGTCTCCCCTGCTGGCCCTTGCAAGCCCGCATATCTCAGCATCAAGATCCTCGCCGCAGATCATTTTTACTGCGGCCCTCTCGCCGTCGGATATTACCGGAAAGCCCGCCTCTATGGCGTCGACGCCGAGCTCGTCGAGTTTTTTTGCAATCTGTAGCTTCTGTTCTGGCGAAAGCGACACGCCTGGCGTCTGCTCGCCGTCCCTCAGGGTGGTGTCAAATACCCTCAAGACCCGCTCCTTTGCAGCGCCGCAATCCCGGTCCTTGCGGTGTCCATTATGCCAAACGGCTTTGCTAGCTCCTCAAAGGCCCTTATCTGATCCGGCGTGGCGGTAAGCTCCACCATGACGGACTCCTTTCGGACGTCGTGCACCTTGCCCCCGTACGCGCCTGCCAGCTTGTTGATCTCCATGCTATCGCCTGCACTGTTCACCCTAATCTTAAAAATGATTAGTTCCCGGTATACCGTCTTGTGCTCGTCAAGATGCCTCACCTCGACTGTGTCTATCATCTTGTCGAGCTGCTTTACAATCTGCCTTATCTGCCTCTCGTCGCCGTACGTGGTGATAGTCATGCGGGAGAATTCCGGATCCTCCGTGACGCCCACCGATATGCTGTCGATGTTAAAGTTCTTTGAGCGGAACAAATGAGTCACCTTGAAGAGTATTCCCGGCTTGTTTTCGACCAAAAGAGAGAGTATCGCCCACATTATCATCACGACGGCAGTATCATTTCCTTGAGCGACGTTCCGGGGGCCACAAACGGAAGCACGTCCTCCTCGGGATCAATGGGTATGTCGATTACCGTCGAGACATCGCAGCCCAGGCCGGCCTTGATTGCGCCCTCGAGCTCGTCGAGGGACTGCGCCCTGATGCCCTGCGCCCCGTAGGATTCGGCAAGCCTCACATAGTCCGGGCACTTTTTCTGGTCCACCCCGATCATCCGCCTGTCATAGAACGTGCGCTGCCACTGCGCCACCATCCCCAGCGTAAAGTTGTTTACCAGGAATATTATCACCGGAATGTCCTCTAGCACCGATGTGGCCAGCGAGTTCTCAGTCATGCTAAAGCTTCCGTCGCCGGCAATGTCAATGACTGGAACGTCAGGCCTTGCGACCTTGGCGCCGATTGCGGCAGGGAAACCCCACCCCATGGTTCCAAGCCCCGTCGAGCTAAAAAACGTGCCCGGCCGTATCACGTCATAGAACAGCGAGGCCCACATCTGGTGCTGTCCCACCTCGGTGGTGATTATCGACTCGTGCGGCAGCACCTCTCTTAGCTTGCGCAGGATTCTTGCGGCGCTCATCTCGCCGGGATGAATCTTTAGGTTCTCGCGCCAGTACTGCTTTGCCTCCATTACGTGCCCGAACCACGCGCTCTCTTCTTTTTTGAGCGCCAGCTTTGCAAGCAGCTTTACCATTATCCTCAGCGAGGCCTGCACGTCCCCGACTACTGCCACGTGCGTCCTCTGGTTCTTTCCGATTTCCGCGGGATCCACGTCCATGTGGATTATCTTGAGGTGCCTCTCAAACTCCTCGAACGTCCCCACGGAGCGGTCAGAAAACCTGGTTCCAATCGCAAGCACGCAGTCGGCTTCTGTCATTAGCTTGTTTGCCTCTGCGTGCCCGTGCATGCCTATCGGGCCGAGCGACAGCGGGTGCGTTTCTGGAAACGATCCCTTTCCCTTAAACGTGGTCGCAACCGGTATCATCAGCATCTCTGCTACTGCCTGCAGCTCTGCAAACGCAGACGAGATTATAGTTCCCCCGCCTGCAAGTATTATGGGCTTTTCGGACTGCATGAGCGTCTCTATTGCCTTGTTTATCTGTACAATGTCGGGATCCGTCCACGGGTGGTATCCCCTTATCTTGAACTCGTCTGGAAACTCCATTGGCGCCTCGTTTTGCTGCACGTCCTTTGGTATGTCAAGCAGCACGGGCCCCGGCCTTCCGGTCTCTGCAATGTAAAACCCCTTTCGCACCACCTCTGGAATATCCGCCGCATCCCTTGGCTGAAACGAGTACTTTACCACCGGGTTTGCCATCCCGATGATGTCGCTTTCCTGAAACGCATCGCGCCCTATCATCTTTACTGGAACCTGCCCCGTTACTGCCACCATCGGCGCAGAATCTGCCTGCGCAGTGGCAATGCCGGTAAGTATGTTGGTGGCACCGGGCCCCGAGGTTGCAAAGCAGACACCGGGCTTTCTGCTGACCCTGCCAAAGCCGTCGGCCATGTGGGCGGCGGACTGCTCGTGGCGCGCCAGTATGTGGCGTATGTCCGACTTGAAGAGCTCATCGTACATCGGGAGGTTCGCGCCTCCAGGCAGGCCAAAGACCTGCTTTACGCCCTCCTTTTCAAGGGCCCTCATCAGAGCCTTGGCGCCTATCATGGTCTCCATGTCATCTACAACCAACCCACCATAATTTTAAGTGTTCAAGAAAAAACGTGCCTCCAAGCTGCAAAACCCGCGCAGCATCGGCAGGCAGTGCGCAGTCTCCGGCAGGCACGGCCGCAGGCGCAATTTCAGCGCACAAATACGGCCCGGGTTTTGGCAGTCTGGAAAGACTCGCCTGCACCGCTGCGGGTTTTGGGCGCAATCAGTCGCGTGCGGAAATCACACTGTTTGACCCACTAGGCCTGCCGAGCATGGCACCTTCCACTGATTTTGTTTTCCGACATGTCATGAGGGTGATCAATGGCTGTTTTGATATCGTATCCTTGTGATCAAACGTTACGGCATATTTGGGGAGGAATTGGCGGACAATGCCGCATCGGACAGAACACTTGATTCATCGATTCAATCCCTCCCATATGCGGATTTGTGATCGCATACACGCAGAAACTCTGCTGCTCCATCGCCATAGTGAACGGAATAGATAACGCGGCGTTTCTTGCCCAATTTATAAGAGAACACCCTCATGTTTTGTTTGTATGTTCCAAGATCGGCAGGATTTGCAGAGGATATGATATCTGAATGGCCTTGTCTGCCATGCGCTGCGTTTCAGAATCCAGTTTTTTGTACTGTTTGATGAATTTTTTACCAAATTTTAATTCCCACAATATTCATTCACTATGAACTTTTTTAAAAAATTCTTCCAAGGTCATTGTCATGTGATCCTCCGGATGGGCACGAAATTCCTCAATGTCTGCAATTTCCTCATCTGTAAGTGGATCCGGATCTATCTGCCTTGTATCTGACATGCATTTTTGTATCATGTACTGCCTTAAAAATATTCATGTGCAAAGTTTTGTGTAATTCCGGCGACCTAGGCGTGAATCCTGTGCAGAGCCGCATTATGCTCTGTGTCACAACTCCCTTACCTCATATCGTGATCCTCCCACCCGTGCCAGAGCAGTCCATTCCATGACGTCATGCGGCAGCACCATCCTGTTGTATATGGCCATCTTTAGCGCCATCTCGTGCATCATGTTCTCTTTTTTGTGCGCCATGACTGATTCTCCGAACATTCTCTTTATCGCAGAGAACAGCGATTCGACAATCCATCGTTTTCCATATCCGGAGGATTTCTTCCATTCCGAATAGTCGTGTTTTTGAATCCTGACTGCCATCCGGCGCGGATATGACGGCGCATCAGATCTGGAATTTTTTCTGACTGGTACTGCCAGTTTAATATTATTGTAATACATGTCGTCAAATATCACGCCGGAATCATACGCACCGTCTGCCAGCACACGTCTCCGCATTGCTGTGATTGTTCTACCAGTTCTGTAAAATGATTTGAATCGTGCGAGCTTTCATCTGTAACTACAAACCTCGTCGCCCTACCGGAATTCACGTTCATTGCGGCGTGCAATTTTATGAATCCCTTTCTTGTCACGCCGTGCTTTTCTCGCATCCAGTCGCCCCTGTTTGTCACCTTTATTCCCGTACTGTCTATTGCGATTACGATTGTGCCGTGTGTCTTTTTGCCTGCGGTAAGATCCAAATCCAGGTTGTTGATCCGTTTACAAATGGTAGAATACGATGGCACTATAGTATGCTTGTCAAACAGCGATTCTGCAAGGCCCTGTGTCTGCCTGTATGGCAGTATGAAGTAGAGGCGGATGTATGCCAGAACGGCAATCATCTCGCCAGAACATGGGAATCTGCGTCCCGTCTTTTGTTCATCCTATTCCGATCTCTCCCAAATGAGTTCAGGACACGTTTGTCGATATGGATTGTTCCGCGGTCCTTTAAGCTGCGGCCATAGTCTGAATTCTTACCCACGGCGTGGTCGTGCAGTCATGATCTAGAGCTTTTTGGGCCGGATTGTATGGACAGGCAGCCTCGATTAGTTTACGCTGGGAAAAATTAGGCAGCTTGTGACACAGAACACCTAACGGCCGAAAATGATTGAAAAGCCGGTTAATTACGCACCACACCTAATCAATTCGCAGGTATTTCTTGGTGTTTGAGTTTTGATTCATATTTTAAACATAATTCCGCAAATGCCACGCTATCAAAATAAATATCTTTTAGCTGATTCTTTCTTGTTATTTTTGGATACTCGCTATATTTTCGGCGATTAATCACCCTGCCGCCGGATTTTGGCCTAAATCCGCCCCATTGTTTGAAAAACACCGCCACTTTCTGTTTTTTACACTGCTCGATGATCTCCAAAATCCACTCCTTCTTGACTCTTCTAAATCCCGAGCCGCTCTCGCCGCCGATTATAGCCCAGTCAATTCCCTCAAGATTTAACTTTCCGGCCCTGCCAATCAGCGGTTCAAAGCTGATAAACCGGGTTTGACATTTTACCTTTTTCAACTCGTCAATACGCCAAGTATAATCCGCATTCTCAACACTCACTCCCATCCAAACATGATCTGGTATCACATGACCGTAATAATCAAAAAAAATTTTTGAGAAATCATTCATTATGCCGGAACGTTTTGTGAGAACCTGATAGATATGCCTGTCAGCCTCAATCATTGTGTTGAAGCATTTTATGACAAACTCAAAAGAGGATTTTTCATGAAACATGTCCGACATGCTGTTGACAAAGATTTTCTTTGGCTTTCTCCATCGTTTTGGCAGGTCTGTATCGTCGGAATGCTCGAGAAAATCAAACCCGTTTTTGTATTTTTTTAGCCCCATTAATTTAAGCCTGTGCGAGAGTTTTTCCGCATAGCAGTTCTTGCATCCGGGGGAGATTTTAGTGCATCCCGTACTCGGATTCCAAGTCGCCTCTGTCCATTCGATTTCAGATCCCAAAGCCATGTTTGTTTCTTGTTATGCTATTCCATAAGTGTTTCTTATTATGTTTGTTTTGCGTAGAATTGACAATGTGTCAATTATTAGTCCCAAATATGTTTAAATCGAATATATATTTGATAGTATATATGGTCGTTGATCCGTATCTCTGGGCAAAGAAAAAAATCACTGATTTGGTGGAAAAAATCAAAGATATCGAAGATGGCACTTTAAGGGCATCGCCGGGAGATATTTGGTCGATAAAAAAAATACTTGTTTTGGACTATTATATCGGAGAATTTGTTAGAATTATCCGCAAAAATGGGTTTGACAGATGGTTTTTTGTCGATACCCATTGTGGAACGGGATTGATTACATTTAGGATAGACTCAAAAAATGAAAAATTTCCGGGTTCACCGCTTATAGCTGCTTTTAGAAATGTAGAAACGCCGTTTACGGATTATTTTTTTTCGGATATTGATCCCAAATCCATCTCATTATTGGATTCACGATTAAAAAGTTTAAAAAATAATGTTGGAATACACGATTATAAGCCGGTAGTGAGAAGTTTTGAAGATAGTGTAAAATTCATTGAGGGGTACAAGAGACGCGGAACTGCATTTTTGATATTCATTGATCCAAAAGGGTTTGCAGAAATTCGTTGGGATTTAATGAAACGTCTTTTATCAATTCAAACCGCGGATATTTTTTTCACATTTATGACTCCATATATCGCTCGACACCAAAGTGCAGTCAAAACGAATGAATCTATGGCAGAAACCATGACTTTATTCTTTGGCAATCAAAATTGGAAGGATTTAAAAAATGGCGATGAATTACTGGAACAATATATAAGTCAAATGAAGGGATTCAAAAAGCATGTTTTGTCTATTCCCATATTCAAAACTGGAAAAATTAAACTATATGATTTGATAATCGCCACAAATAGTGATGGGGCAAAAAACATAATTTCTGATGATATAAAAACAATGTCAATCATACCCACCGAAATATTAAAAAGTGCGCTACAAGTAATTGTCGGAAAACAAAGTGATTTATCACAATTTACGGATATATAAAAATAATTATATTTTTTGGTTTAAAGATTCAGAAAAGATCAAATTACATCGAGGTATCCCTATATCACAAGTCTTTGACCTCATACCGTAATCCTCCTACCCGTGTCAAGGCTGTCCAATTCACACCGGTATGACGTCATGATCATTACTGACAATCCACCATCGCATACTGACCGTAACTCGGAGCCATCGAAGAATGCTGGAGATTGGTCGAGTACGAGCTGGTCCATTCTGAGCATTACGAGATTGTAGAGAAAATGTGGTAATGCTATAGGTAAGATCCAAAGTTCATGCGGCTCGGACAATCTTTTAGACAAAATTCCCAATTGGTAGATCAGACTTTGCTACTTTAATATCTCATGAACTTTTTCGCGTACCCATATCAGAGCATTTCAGAAACAATTTGAACGTTTATCATTATTTAGAGCATAGCCTGTAAAGCAAAATAATTTATGATCGACAATGTGGCTTCAAAAACCCAGGCGGATCTTGTATTTTAGATCAAAATATTGGAATGATGTGTTTTGTTTGACTGCGGTATTGTAATCAAATTTTTTAAGTATTTCAATCATAAAGTCAATTTTTGAAGAATATTTATCTGACATTAATTGTTCAAATTGTTCTTTAGTGATGTCATCCGTATTTGAACGATAAACGATCATCAAGGAGCGAGATGATTTGGAATCCAATCCGGCCAAATACCAACTTTCAATCATTGGTTTTACTATGAACAATCTCGAAACATCAACATTACGGGTTTTTTGTGCCCGAAACTGCTGTTTTTTATCCGTCATGCATTTTGCAGCATCAAAATCAGTCAAAACAAGATAGTGGGTTTTTTCCTTGTTTAACGCCTCAATGAATGTTTTTAACCGCTTTTTTGAGCTTTGGGATACTTGTATGGTTTTATGTGATCATATTTGTTCGTAAATTTCTCCCTCAAGACAGAATTAAAAAAACGCTCATCATCTGATCCTTCCAACAATACATACAGTATTTTTATGCTAATCACCTAAAAGATTTTGTACATACAACTCTTCAATCTGCATTTCATGTTTTAGAAATTTTTTAACCTCGAGGGATTTTTGTGGTTTGGTAATGTCTGAAAATCCATCATCATCCCTGCTTACCAGATAAATATTCTCAATTCCCACATGTCTGATCAGTTCTGGATTGTGGGTGGTGAGTATGATTTGGGACAGTTTTGATGCATCTTTGATTATTTCCACCAATTTCACAATTAATGAGGGATGGATGTTTTTCTCTGGCTCTTCTATTATTATTAGTGGTTTTTCTTGAAAAAATAATGCAAGAATTACCGCAGTCATGTTTACGGTACCGTCTGAAATTAAACTCGATGGCAATTGTTGATTTTTAAAATATATTTCTGTTAATTTGAATAAAATAGACTTGTCCGCGGATTTTTCAATCTCAACGCTCCGGATAAACGGCAAAAGTTCAGTTATCAAATTGATGAATTTTCTTTTTTGTTCTTTATTTTCAATGATATCTTTTAGCACTATGGCTAAATTTGAACCGTCATTTTCCAAGTCAATCTTTCCTTTCAAGTCAACTAATTTTTTTGCCAGTTTTGGATCAAAATCATAAACGATCAGTTCCCGTAGATAATTTCCAAGTTGTGGACGTAATAAAAAAGAAAGCATATCATTATTTAAAATCAATTCCTTGCTTGATAGTTTATTGTCATCAGGGAAAAAATAGAAGTCTTTTTCTTTCATCTTAATCTTATTTTCAGAGTCGATTTTAACGGCAATTTTATTCTTGTTTTTATATATTATGATTTTTTCATCCCATTTTTTACTGTCTGGTTCCGAAATATTCTTAAATTCACAAAACATTTTCAAACGATCATCAATTATTTGGAAACCAGATTTTTTCCCCAATTTAATCTCAAATCTATAAACTGCTTTAGTAAGTTTATTTACAAAAGGGGTTTTTTTCACCATAAAGAAAGGAAGCCAAAAATCGGATCTTATTGAAAGGCTCAATTCAAAAACCAAATTTTTGTCAGGTTTGTTTTTAAAATTTTGTAAAAATTCTATTCCACCCTGCAAAGATATGGCGTTATCCAAACCATATATGGTGACATCGTGCAGAAAATTAAAAATTTGGGTGAAATTGGATTTTCCAGATGCATTTGCACCAATCAATACATTTAGGTTTCCCAAAGCCAGATCAATACTGTTGAAGCTTTTGAAATTCTCTACCTTGATGTTTTCCATTCTAATGTCCTGTAAGATTTTTGTTCTTAGCAAATCATGATTTGTAACATTTACTATTATTAAAATTCTCGTCTGAGCGTGAAATTGCCAGTATGGTTCCATTTAATCCACAGGCATCCAAGCCCCCAAGAGTGTTCTGCCGGAAGACTAGTCATCCCAACATCGTCCCCGCCAATCCCGGCCTTGGAAGCTTGGCGCCACATGGCGGATTCAAAATTCGCAAGCTCCTGTCCGTGGACGGATGCAGTGATTCGTTTTGCGTCTCTGAAATTCTCCATTCGTCATTCCGTACCATAGACCACGCACAAGCATGATCACACCTCAACGTTTGCCCGTACCGCCGGCAACCGTCCCAACTGCAAGTCACCGCCGGTTGCGCTTCACCGGAATATGTTAATCGTGACTGATTCCCTCAGCATGGTCTGGTCGGAGGCAAGAGCTTCTGTGACTATCCTGTATGTCCCGTGCAGCACCTCCTCGCCGCCGTCCTTGATCTGGTGCCAGACAAACAGGTTCTCCTCGCCCGGCCCTAGGACGGACTCTGCCCGGCCGGCAGAATACACGGCGATTCCGTCAAGCTGCGTTACGCGCGTCCCGTATGACGTGTCCGGAAAAGACAGCGGCACGGTCCCCGAGTTTACTATTCGCACCGGGATTGCCTGGCCTTTCTTAAAGTCCGTCCCCTCTGTCACCAGCGAAAGCGACGCGCCGTCGACGAACTCTAGCTGGACGCCCTTGAGATCAATTAGAATCACCCCTAGTACGGCTGCCAGTACTGCGCCTGCCCCAACAGATACTGCCAGCCCCCTCGGGATCAATTCTTCCCCGCATTCTTGTGGGAGTTTTTGGAGCGCCAGTTTTTCGGATACGTGCCTGGCGCCATGATTATCCGCCTGGTGGTAAAGGCGTACCCCTTTACATTGTCCGCAATGTCGTCTGCCTCCATTGTAGCTTCGGCAAGGGCGACTATCTCGCCTTTTTGCGTGTATATCCCGACCAAGTCCCCCACTCCGAGGCCGTACGATACCTGCAGGATTCCCGGAATGGCCAGCTGCGCGCCGTGGCACATTGCGTCGACGGCAGAGTCGCGTATTACCACGGATTTAATCTCGCTGAGGGCCTCCTCGACGGGGCGTATCATCTTTATTATCTTGGAATCGTCGCGTTTCTCCTCCCATACGGCGTACGCGTCTGCCAGCTCGTGCATCGTGATCAGGCCGGCCTGCTCGCAGAACTGGTCCACGCGCGTCCTGCGCAGCTCAATCATGGTAGCACCGTATTCTAGCACCTCGCCCATGTCGTAGAACAGCTTGCGTATGTAGGTGCCAGCCTCGCACAGTACGCGCAGCAGCACGAGCCGCTCCTTTTGCTCAAGCAGCTCCAGCTCGTGGATTTTTCTCACCCTGGTCTTTCGTAGTACCGATGAGCGCTGCGGCGGCTTTTGGAATATCTCGCCGCAAAACATGCCCAGTACGCCGTCTAGCTTTTCGCCGGTCGGAAGCGAGTGGAACCTTCCCAGTGCGTGGTATTCCTTTGGGCCCAGGAGCAGCACGCCGAGGGCCTTGGTGGCCTCGCCCAGGCCAAGCGGCAGCACGCCGGAGACCTGGGGATCCAGCGTCCCGCTGTGGCCTATCTTTGGCAGCTTTAGTATCCTCTTGGTCCACGCCACAGTCTCGTGGCTAGTCGGCCCCGGCGGCTTGTCTAGCAGTATTATCCCGTACTCGAATAGCTGCTCTATGGTTCTTTTGTCATAGTATGTCCCGTGCGCATCATCCGTAATGTCCTGATCAATTACCCGCAGGCCCTCAAGCTGCTTTAGAGTCAAAGCAGTTCTCCCACCGCAGATACGGCCGCCGCAATTACCTGTTCTGCGCCGAGGTCGTCTGTGTCAATGACGACGTCAAATATCTTGCCGTCCCTTCCGAACTCGAATCCGTACAGCCTCTTGTACAGGTCCTTGTTTTTCATATAGCGCTTTTCCGTGATGGCAAGGGCGTCTTTTTTTGCGATATTGTCGCGGCCCTGCATGCGCGCTGCGCTGTTTTCGTGCGAGCCGGCAAGCCAGATTTTGACGCCGCCGTCGACCAGCCACGCAAGGGTATAGCTGGTAATCACCGCCCCGCCGCGGTAAAACGCCTCCTTGAGCATGTCATCGACCTGCCTGTCAAACTCTGGGTTTGCAGAGCGCCGCTCCAAAAACCTCATGCCGTCCTGCGTGTCCCACCAGTCCTCGCCGCCGAGCTCAAAGCCCTGCCTGCGCGCAAGCTCCTTGAGTGCGTCGCCCCCGCCCATATACTCCAGTCCGAACCGCGCAGAAAGCGCGCGTGCCACGGTGGTCTTGCCCACCGCCGGCGGCCCAGAGATGATTACCGATTTTTTCAACTGAGATCCATCGACGTCTTGGTCAGCTTCATTATTATGCCGCTAAATGCGATTGACGAGAGAAAGTACCACGCCCAGAGGTACAGCGAGTCCTCCTGCTCGCATACGTGCTCCGGATCTGCTGCCTGCTCGGCCGTACAGGTAAGCTGGAAAAAGTCGCCGGGAATGACGTTGAGCGGTATCGGCGAGAGCGCCACGGTATAGGTGAACAGCTGCGGCAGGACGAAATAAAATATCAGTATCAGCGGCACGAACGTGATCATCATGGGCCGCATGTTCATCTGCATTATCTCCATGTTCATCTTGTTCATGTATGACGATTTCTTGTTGAGATCCGCCTGCTTGTTGAGATCCTTTGAGCGAAACGCAGCCATCCTCTCCTTTTGCCAGGAGCGCGTCTCCTTCATTATCCGCCTGAGCTTTACCTGGTCTATCATCTTTTTGCGTATCGCAGAGTTGAACAGGTTGAGCAGTATTCCGAACCCCGTGACTGCAAACAGCGTGAATGTCACGCCCTTTATCAGCGGGTCGTCGCTGCCAAGGGCCCCCCTGTCTCCTCCGAGGCCGAAAAAGTCCCCCTGCAAAAAGACGCCCTCAAAGAACAGCAGTATAAAATTCGCCTCCATCCTACATCCCTATTGCCCTTATTACCCGCTGTGCGGCCTCTTCAACCTTTCCCTCCGGATTCAGGACCGCCTTGATTGGCGCGCCCGTGATTACAGAGCACGCAGAAAGCAGCGACTGGTTGTAGGAGAGCTCCTTTTTTATCCCGTCGATGGATATCTTGTCGCGGTTGCGCGTCTCGTCGTTTAGCCGCCGGTTGTAAATGTCCTCGGGCTTTGCGTATACGGAGATGAGGTTCGCCGGATCAATCAGCCGCAGGACGTGCTCCGGAAGGCCAGGATAGTACCCGGACTCTGTGTGTATGAACGCGTGCGTGTCGACCATTATATAGTCGTCAGTCAGCCCGGCGATTGCCTGCGCGGCGGACTTTTGCAGCGCCCGCTGCTCGTCAAAGGGGAGTTTTCTGAGCTGATCCCGGTCTGCAAGCCCCCTTTTTTTTGCCTCCTCCAGCATTACGGTTCCAAAGCTTACCACCGTCACGGTCCGGCCCTTTTCGGAGAGAAAGTCGACTAGTTTTGCGACCAGCGTGGTCTTTCCCACCCCGGGAATGCCCACTATGATTATCCTTTTATTTTCTGCCAAGCAACGCACCAAGCCGCGGCATTACAACTTCGACCTGCTCCCGCACGAGCTGGTTATAGTAGTTGATCAGAATGTCGACCATGAGCAGTATGCCGATTCCGCTGCCAAACACGCCGAGAACATCAGAGACGCCGGCTAGCAGCCCGAGAATCATCGAGCCGATTAGCGTGACGGACGGTATGTACTTGTTTAGCAGCACCTCGATTGGCTGGTTGGATCTCCGGAATCCGGGGACCTGCACGTCTGCATCCAGCAGGTTTTTCGCCGCGCTCTTGGGCGAGAGGCCGCCAAGCTCCACCCACAGCTTGCCGAACACCACCACTATTATGATCATGAATATGACGTATCCGACTGCGCGTATGGGATCTTCTGCTGCCAGCTCCAGGCCACGCGGCGGCGTGACAAAGTATATCAGCCCGCCCGTCGGAGTCGACGGGCTGGTCGGATCAAACTGCCCCAGTATGTTGAAAAACACATTGTCGTTGCGCGGGTTCAGGTTGGCCCAGAACAATTGTCCTATGAATATCGCGTTTGCAGTTAGTGCTGATGCCAGAATGACGGGAATGTTTGAGACGTACATTAGCTTTATCGGGTATGTCGCAGAAAAGCCCCTGTACTTGGTCGAGACTATGGGAATCTCTACCTTCATTCCCTGCGTGTACACCAGTATGAGCAGTATGCCGCCTGTCAGCAGCAGCCCGAATATGCTCGGAAGCTGGTTGTACCTAAAGAAAATGTCCGCAAAGTCCCCCAGTCCCGCAGACGCCCACTGCCCGATGAACGGGAATATCCCTATTGAAAAGCCGTCGCCGGCCGGAAGCGGGCTAAACAGGCTCCACAGGATCTGCTGCGCCACGCCGGCCATTATAAAGAGGCTGATGCCGCTGCCCAGGCCCCATCCCTTCTGAATCAGCTCATCGAGGAACATAATGATCACAGATGCGGCCATCAGCTGCCCGATCAAAATATACAGTATGCCCGGATCGGTGATGCCCGGGCCGTACACTGCGATTCCGTATACCGAGGACTCGGCGACTATTACCACGTATGTCACCATCTTTGTCGCAGTCTGAAATATCCCCCGCTCCTCGGGCTTTTTAAAGTCGAACTTTAGAATCTCAGAGCCCCTGAGCAGCTGCATTAATAGTCCGGCGGTGACTATCGGCCCTATTCCGAGCTCCACTAGCGTTCCCTGCTGGGACGCAAAGATTACCCTTGCAAACTCGAGAAAGTCAAACTCGGGCACGGTTGCGCCAAACAGGGGTGTTTGCGCCATCACCATATAGATGAGCAGCGCCAAGCCGCACCACAGCAGCTTTGTCTGCAGGGTGAGCTTCTTTTTGGGCTTTGGAACCTGCGGAAGGTACGGCTCTACTATTAGCACCATCTTTCTGATAAACGCAGTGGCAGAACCCTCAGCCATTTTGTGCCAGCACCTCGCCGCCTGTCTTTTTGATTTTTTCCTCGGCAGAAGCAGTAAACCGCCTTACTTTGACCGTATATGCGACAGAGACGCTGCCGCCGCCTAGCAGCTTGTCGTATCCGTTTCCGTCAAGATCTATCACCTTTTTTTCTGCGTCTTTTTGCCCGAACTTTGCAAACAGATCGTCAAGATCCCTCACGCTGGCCCATTTTTTGGCGACTATGGGATGCGGGGGACGGCTCGATTCGTGGCCAAAGTGATCCGGGTTTTCCTTGAGCATGCTGCTAAAGTGGTGCTTTAGCTGCCCCGAGACGCCCACTCCGCCCTTGTGGCCGCTGGCCCTGTGCTGGCCCACCTGTCCCCAGCCGTGTGTGCGCGATCCCCTGAACCTTCTGGTCTTTCTGTTTCTGGTGGCCATGCTATATCATGTTCCTCACTAGGGCCCCAAGATCCTTGTTGGGGCCAAGGACGCCCTTTTGTCCGTACAGGCGCTTTGTGCTTCGCTTAAAGCCGTGCCTTGGCGGCGCGAGCGCAAACCACGGCTTTAGCGGCCTCAGCTTTGAGAGAGAGGCCCTGCCCTCTGCCAGCGCGTCTGCCAGCCCGCCTATCGTCTTGTATTCGGTGTCGCCCAAATCCGCGTCTGTTATCTTTTTGTAGCCGGACTTTCTGCCCTTTTTGTCTAGCAGCTCCTTTGCCAGTACAGAGTCGACTTCGTGCCACGAGACATAGTGCTTTACCTTGTTTAGCATTCCCAGCGTGTTTTCGCGCACCGGCAGAATCGTGGCGCGGTATTTTTTCTCCAGCTTTAATAGCTGCAGCGTGGTCCGGGCCCAGTGCGGCACGTCGGCCTGCCCCTTTATTCGGACAACAAGATACGCCTTTGCCATGTGCATCAACCCTGGCTGAACGTCTGCCTGAGACACTCAAGCACCGCCTTTGAAGTGGAGTTCATCGTCGGGGTGGAACCCTTTGCCGTGGTGTATGCGTCCTTGAGCCCGGCAAGCTCTAGCAGCCGCCGGATCTTTCCGCCGGCCACAAGACCAAGCCCCCTTGGCGCTGGAAGAATCTCGATTACCACGCTTCCGCCCTTTCCCCTTACCTTGAATGGAACGGAGTGCTTTTGATCACACCTGCACTCCCAGCTGCCGCATCCGAGCTTGATCGGACTGACGTTGAGCAGCGCCTGGTTGTTTGCCTTTTCAATTGCAATTCTCATCTGCTTGGATTTTCCCTGCCCGATTCCAAGATAGCCGTTTTCGTTGCCGGCAGCAACTATGGCCTTGAATCTGGTCGACTGGCCGTTGGACGTCATTTTCTGTATTATTCCCACGTCGACTACCTCGGTCTTTAGATCCGGAAGCAGTTTTTTTATGATTCCCGATTCCTGTATCCTTCCGCCCTGCTCTAGTATCTCCTCGAGCGAGGCGACGCCGCCGGAATGAACCAGCCGTCCCAGCGCGGTCTGCGGAACCCACGGCGGCTCGGGTTTTGGCTCCCGCCTGCGCCGTGGTCGGTCCCCCGATTCCCGCTGCGGCCGTGATTGTCTTGACATGTGACTCATTATGCTTCCTCGTCTATCTTTGATTTTATCTGCATGACATTGTTTTTTACATTCAGGTGATCCCCGTTGATTCTCTCCTGCGCCGGAAACGTTTCGGCGTCGGCGGGAATCTCGAGGCCCGCATCAATTACCCCCTTTAGCGCAGCTGCCATTCTTTCGGTGTACTTTCTAGTCCCGGTGTACATTATGGCGTTTTTGGAGCCGTTCTTGACTGCCTTTTTTCCCGCCAGGTATCCCGTAAGGTACGAGGCCGGGATGTTTTTGCGCGAGCCCTTCCAGCCCTTCGATGAGAGGTACCTGGAATGCGCCGAGGCCACAGTCTTGTCGCCTGCCATCTCTGGGGTATGGACCTGAACCTGCGTGTTTTCGTTGGTAATCTGGACCGTTACAAAGTCGCGGCGCCCCATGAGCATGCCGCTGCGCTTTTTGTAGTTGGTTTTTTGCTCCCTTAGTCTCCTCAATATCCTTGAATGGGCCATCTATAGCGCAAAAAATTGAATATGCTCTTATAAACGTTAGATGAAAATTCGCGCAACCGGTCAGATCGCCGCCGGCATCTTTTCTGCCCCGCCCGAGGCGATTGTGGGGTATAGACACCCTGTAGTTGATACGACAACACGGAGATTATGGCCCGCGCAATAGTGGACTGCCGGATGAACAGTACGAGCAACAAGTTCCTTAAAAGAGGAGTTTATCATTGCCCATATCTGCAGATTATGAGGTTCAGTAACGTGATCTATGACTAGGCACGGCAAAAAATGGGCTAGATGGGATTTGAACCCATGTAATCCTGAGATTGCTACCTGAAAAATAGCCGCGTTTGGCCACTTCGCTACTAGCCCATAAATGTTAAAATATACCAAGTATGTAATAATATTACCTGAAAAATAGTATCCATAGAGATATGGCGTGGGTGATGCCCCTTTGGGGGCGCCCCATCGGTTCGACAATCTGCTCTGTGTCACAACTCCCTTACCTCATAACGTGATCCCCCCACCCGTGCCGCCTCCGGGCCTTGCGTGCCGTGACCGATACGTTCGGGCTTTGCAGGGATCCTCAGAAGGACGTCTTTTCTGCCGCATGCCACCGCCAGCTCGCCGCGCAAAATCCCGGATTCCAGGGCACGCCTGATCCCGCCGTCCGGATCCGGCGGATTGGGAGGAATCTGCCTCGTGTCCGGCCCGGCTGATTGAGCCAGATTATAAACGATTATAAATTCGAGCAGGGCAGATCAGGCATGGCAAAGCCAGCCAAGCTTAAACCTACTCCAGAGTGGAGCAAGAAAGACGACGAAATATTTGTAGAGTATGACAAGTCTTGCAAAGATAAATAAATCCTCTTTATGTTTTTATATGACCCATGTACTTCATGTTAATTTTAACTCGACGTTTAATTCTTTTTAAAGACCCTTCATGCGGATACATACAAGGCCGTGATGGAAACTGTTGCAGAGTTTACCGGGGAGATCATCCGGCACCACTCAATGAAAAGATGCACTCAACTAATTGACGAAGTTAGAAAACGCGCTCCTGAAAATTTAATCATTTACAGAGTGCAAAAAAACATGTTTTGGTATTTATGAAACACAGGTATTTCTAAATGATCGCCTGGCATGTCAGGACATTTTACGGGATTCGCGCCCAGTCACGGCATTACGCGTCTCCAATAGCCGCCCAAACACCACATAATGCAGGCCTCAGGCGCCCAGTATTGAGAGCAGCAGCGCCTTTTGGGAGTGCAGCCTGTTTTCTGCCTGGTTCCACACCGCGGACTGCGGCCCGTCGATTACGGACGCTGCGACCTCCTGTCCGCGCTTGGCCGGAAGGCAGTGCATGAATATCGCGTCATCCTTGGCCTGCCCCATCAAAGAGTCGCCGACCTGGAACTTTGGCAGGAACTTTTCGGTGCGCCCCGCATCCGTGTTGTGAATCGACGAAAACGTGTCAGTCATTACAATGTCAGAATCCCTTACGGCCTCGGACGGATCGTCGCTTAGCTCCACGTCGATTGCCTTTCTTGACTCGCCTACCACGTCTGGCAGCGGCCCGAACTGGCGCGGCGTGGCAACCGATACGTCAATGCCGGCCCTGGCGCAGCCGTAAATCACAGAGTTGCAGACATTGTTGCCGTCGCCAATCCACGCCAGCTTTAGTCCTGCAAGCCGCCCCTTTTTTTCACGTATGGTCATCAGGTCGGCGAGTGTCTGGCAGGGGTGAAACGAGTCAGAGAGGCCGTTTATCACCGGTACTGACGAGTTTTCTGCCAGCGTCTCTAGCACAGAGTGCTCAAAGACGCGCGCCATTATCACGTCGACGTATCCTGAGAGCGTGCGTGCGGTGTCGGCGATAGTCTCGCCGCGCGAGAGCTGCATGTCGCCGGGGGCCATGCATATGGCGTGGCCGCCAAGCTGGTGCATGCCGGCCTCAAAGCTTACGCGCGTCCTAGTTGATGGCTTTTCAAAGATCATGGCCAGGGTCCTGCCCTCGAGGCGGCCTGACTGGCCCCCGTTTTTGAGGCGTATTGCAAGATCCACGAGCTTTTCGGTCTCGCCGCCGTCAAGCTCTGCAAAGGACAGAAAGTCCCTGGTTCCAAGCTTCATTTTCCAAACCTACCAAGCAACGAGCTCGGCTTTCTAGTTTTCCCCGGCCCGCCAGGCGCCGGCCTTCCGGACCGTATCCACTCCCGAATAACGGATGCTGTCTGCTCGTCGTTCTCGGGGGGCGCCGTGCCGTACGCCGCGTTATACGAGTCAATGTCGCCAGCAGATATGCCCTCAAACGGATCAGCTGCCGGCGCGCCTGTCGTGCCAAAGACGGCGCGCAGAAACGAGTCCTTTTCAAACGGCACCAAATCCTCGTAGCGCTGCCCCACCCCCATGTACAGTATGGGCGAGCCGGTAATCTTTACTATCGACAGGGCGGCCCCGCCCTTTGCGTCGGCGTCGCTTTTTGCCAGGATGGATCCGCCAAACTTTGTGTGCCCGTAAAACTCCCTTGCCTGGTTTACCGTGTCGTTTCCCGCAAGGGCGTCGCCCACAAAGATGATAAAGTCCGGCTTTACGACGTTTATGATTTTTTCAATCTGCTCCATGAGGTTCTTGCTTGTCTGCATGCGCCCTGCCGTGTCGACTAGCACGCAGTCGACCTTGTGCGATCTTGCATAAAGCACCGCGTCGCGCGAGACTGCGGCGGGATCGGCCCCATAGTTTTGCGCCACTATTTTCAGGTTGAGGTTTTTTGTGTGTTCGCGGAGCTGCTCGATTGCGCCGGCCCGGAACGTGTCGGCGGCGGCGACTACGACTGAGACCTTTGAGTCCTGCAACAGGCGCGCAAGCTTGGAGAGGCTGGTAGTCTTGCCGGTCCCGTTTATTCCGACAAACACTATCACGTACGGCTCGCCGGCCGTCTTTTTTTTCTCAATGTCCCCCAGCAGGTCGACTTTTCTGGCGCCGTCAAAGATGCCCGACACTATCCCGACTAGGCTGTCCTTGACAAAATCCTCAATGCCGTGCCTGTCGACGCTTGTCCCGGCTATCTTTGACTTTAGATCCGATTTTATGGCGCCAATGACCTCCACTGCCACGTCGGATCTCATCAAGTCGAGCTCCATGCCGGAGAGTGCGGCGTCGATGTCCTTTTCCTTTAGCTGCCTTTGCCCGAAGCTTTTGGCCACCCCCGAAAAAGCGGACTTGAGGCTCTCAAACATTGCGGATTCCTACTTTGCAGGCTGCGAGGCCATCATCTGTTGCAGCTGCTGCTTGCTTTGCTCCAGACGGACTGTTGCGTCGTGCCTCTTTGCAGAAGTGTCCTGCAGGTTAATCTCGATCTCTTTTATCCTGGATTCCAGATAGTTGACTGCGTCGTTTTTGTTTTTTTCAACTGCGACGCCGGCGCCGATGTTTAGTATTACTTTGTCCCCAGAGCACACCTGTGCCTTGAGAAACGCCCCGAGTCCCAGCGGGACTAGCGCGTCGGACTTTTCCTGCGCACCCACCTGCCTGATTGAGCTGATGGCAGCGGAGGCCTCCCTCATCACCCCTACTAGCGTGGACTCGAGCCGGGTCATCTCTGCCACATACGACTCTAGCATTTGCAGCTTGTAGAGAAACTGCTGTTCTTGCTCGTTGCTCATTTGCAAGGCAAATCCCTACGACGGTTATAAACTCATAACACGGGGATTCAGGCGGCGAGTCGCGCCCGGATCGGGCACGGTTGTAAAAAAAAACTAGTGTTATTTTGCCTTTGTAAACCTGGCGTCTATCTCTTCCCAGTTTACGACATTCCACCACGCCGCGATATAGTCCGGCCTCTTGTTTTGGTACTTTAAATAATACGCATGCTCCCAGACGTCGCAGCCAAGCAGGGGTATCAGGCCTGCCGTCCTCGGGCTGGTCTGGTTCGGCATTGCGGAATATTCCACCTTGCCGGCAGACGTATTGTACGCCAGCCATCCCCATCCGCTGCCCTGGATTACCGCCGTGCTAGAGGAGAACTTTTCCTTGAACTCCTCAAAGCCGCCAAAGGACGCATTGATTGCGTCGGCAATCGCGCCGCCGGGCTTGCCTCCGCCGCCGGGCTTCATGCCGTTCCAAAACAGCCTGTGGTTGTCATAGCCGCCGCCGTTAAAGTTAATCGCGCCGCGCAGGGACTCTGGCACGCAGTCCAGGTCAGAGAGGATTTCGGTAATGTCCCTGCCCTGAGTCTCGCCAGAACAGCCCTCTAGGGCCGCGTTTAGCTTTGTCGTGTACGTATTGTGGTGTTTTGTATGGTGAATCTCCATGGTGCGCGCGTCCAGATGCGGTTCTAGCGCATCATAAGAGTACGGCATTTCCGGAAGTGTGTATTTTCCCATGGAATGCCCCCGCAGCCATTCAATTTATTGCTTTAGTATGGTATTATGATTCGATCGCCAGCCGCCAATGCGCACCATTCCGCCAATGCGCACCATTCCGCCAGGCGCCCCGGATCCGCTCCGATCCCGTCTGTCCCAGTCCCTTGGTCTGCACTGACACCATGATGAGGCAGATGCGGCGCATCTTTGGATCCGAATGGATCTTTTTTCTTCCACATTTGGATTTTGACCCCAGGCAGGTTTTTTCTTGTCAAAAAAACTATTTTATCCACCAGAAAGCTTCCCCCGTGTGTGCCAGACGGCATATTTTCCAATATCCGCCACTTTTTTGATTTGTCGCCAAAGAGGCATGCACAGTTGTGATCCAAATACGAGTGGGCCGGGAAGGTTGGATCAATAGTTTAAATGGAATTACGCGACAACTTCCGGATGTAACAGGTTAGATCCAGGAGGGATGTTTGGATCCGCAGGCACCGGACATAACCGGTTACTTCCGGATCTGCATAACAGTAACAAGTCAGAATGAGGCAAATTATCCAAATGCCAAGATACGAGTTCGGGGTTCTTTGTGCAGACGGCAGGGAATCATGCGATTTTGTAAAAGGATTGATGACTGATTTTGATGACGTAAAATCATGTGATTCCTCAAAACCCTATGATCACGCAGATGCCATCAGTGCGGATAGCTCCAATGAGGCCCTGCTAAAAAAGCGTGCATTAAAATCGGCGTCTGGAAAGTAAATTCCCAACATCAAAGTGGCACTGGTTTGATCCAGGCGGTGCCCAATGAGGTTAATCCCTTTGGAAATATTGATTTCAAGTACGGTCGACACGGATAATCAGCTAATGCCTCGGGTTCAGCAGCATTTCACCCATTACATGCCGCAACACAGGATGTTTGAAACCGATGATCTGTCAAACATTTTGGTTGTATGGGACAAGATATCCATCAGTGATGATTTTGATATGAACAGCAAGATGCGTGAACGCCATCCAAAGCTCAAATATCGCCGTCATTGAACTGGGCAAATCCCCTACAATTTGGATCATCCGGACATTTATCGCAGGGGTAATTGTTCAGTATGATAATGGCGGTCCCTGTGGGTCAGAGCCCACTAGCATCCCATACGAGATACAAGGCCGTATTTGTGATACGGCACTCTGTCATTTAGGAGTTTGGCAACAGGTTCTGTAAACTTGGTGATATGGGCGAGATAAGGCGGGGATTCGGCCATGTTTGGCGGGTTTTTTGTCCGCCATCAGAAAATCGTGTGCATGGAATGGGTTTTTAGCCAGTCCGGGCCGCCATGGTATAGTGCAAAAATCGGCATTGTTTCTGGCCTTGTTGTGCGGCTTTGGCCTGGCGGCATTCTGGCACGTGCCGGTCCACGAGACCGGCCTGAATACCGCAGTATACAACAGCGTCCCGTACGTCGGGGCGGACCGGCCGGCGGCAACGGGCCATGACGGGCGCGGCATAATAATAGGCATCATTGATACAGGCGTGGATCACACGCACCCGGATCTTTACGGGACGGGCCCCGACGGAAAGGTGATCATGGCGCACAATTTTTTTGACGGCGAGCCGCTTGACATAAACGGGCACGGCACGGAGGTGGCCGGAATCATTGCTGCAGACGGCGCGCTGCAGGGAATGGCGCCAAAGGCCAGAATAATATCATACAAGGTCTCCGATGACGGCGAGTCGGTCAGCTCGGATCTTATCATAGCCGCAGTCAGTCAGGCCATAAAGGACGGCGTGGACATTATCAACATCAGCCTCGGGGTGAATCGCACCAACGAGAGGATTGATCACGCAGTAAACATGGCAGTGGAGAGCGGAATCACGGTTATAGTGGCGGCCGGAAACGACGGGCCGGAACCCGGAACAATCGGAAGCCCGGGACTGAACCACAGGGCGATCACAGTCGGCGCCACGTACAACAACCACACCTCAAGCCTTGCCGCCACCCTTGAGATAAACGACAGGCAGTTTCAGGTGCTGCCCATGATGGATGGCCCGTCCACCAAAATTCCCGCAAAGGCAGGAATTGTGTTTGGCGGATACGCAAGGGAGGCGGACTTTGAGGGCGGCGGCTTTGAGGGCGCCATAGTAATTGCAGAGAGGGGAAGCGACGTAAAAGACGAGACGGTGTATTTTTCAGACAAGGAGAAAAACGCAGCGGATGCCGGCGCCGTCGCGCTAATAGTGTACAACAACGAACAGGGGACGTACCTGGGCGAGCTCATCCACGAGCATGTCGGCGACGGCTATCACCCAAGGATACCTACCGTGTCGATCTCAAGGCAGGACGGCCTGGAGATAAGGGACTATGTGGCCGCAACCGGGGAAATCCACATATTTTACAGTCCGGATTTTGTGGCACACTTTAGCTCCCGCGGGCCGGTGTCGCCGTTTTACACAAAGCCCGACCTGGTGGCGCCAGGCGTGTATGTCAACACTACGCTAAACGACGGCAGGTACAACGTCACTAGCGGCACAAGCTTTGCTGCGCCGCACGTAGCCGGCGCCGCCGCCCTGCTGCTGCAAAAAAATCCCGGACTCTCGCCGGACGACATAAAGTCAATCCTGGTCACCACGGCAGACCCGATAACTGACGCCTACGGGGCAGGCTATTACCCCGAGTCCGCCGGTGCGGGAAGGCTGAACGTAACGAGGGCCTTTGATGCAGACATTATAGCCTCGCCGCCGTTTTTGACAATGGAGCTGTCCGCAGACGGCAGGACAGACGAGCAGGTGGTAAGGACAAGGTCGCTGGGCGGGGCCCGCATAGACGGCGTCACTCTGGAGGCGCCGGATCAAGTCAGGCTGAGCCACAGCATCCAGGGCGGCACCATCACGGTACATGCCGAGCTGGCCGGCAACGAGACCGGAAAATTTCACGGAAGGATGAACATTACAGGCGGGGATGCCCACTATGGGATTCCTATACTGATTCACAGCACGGAGGGCTCTATTGCGGCGCGCGAGGACGGCGGCGTCATTGCCGTTGGCGTATCGCAGCCTGAGGACTGGACGTACGCAAAGATTTACGTCACAAACTCAGAGACCGGCGAGAGGATCTCGTCGTCTGTCAGGCCGGACGGCGGCGGCATTACAGTCTCCCGCAACGGGACGTACTGGATAGAGGCAAAGATAGACGCAGGGGGCAGGACCATTGACGCCTATGACAGGATTACCGTGGACTCGGCGGCAAAGGAGCAGGGCCTCGAGCTTGGAATTCCGCACAGGCAGGCGGCAGTCATTGCCGTGTTTGTCTCGGCTGCTGCGCTGGCCGGATTCGGCCTCCGGATCAAGGCCGGGGTCCCGCGCTCTGAATCTCCGGCGGGACGTTTTTGAATTTTTCAAAGTTCTCGGCGAACATGCGCGCCAGTTTCCGGGCCAGCTCGTCATAAGAGTCCGGGTCTGCCCACGTCTGCCTGGGATCGAGTATCTCCGGCGGGACGTCGGGGCACGAGGTGGGAACCTCCAGGTTGAACAGATTGTCGTGCCTGTACCCCACGGCGTCGAGCTTTCCTGTCAGGGCGGCAGTGACCATGGCCCTGCTGTATTGAATTCTGATGCGCCTGCCGACGCCGTACGGGCCGGCAGACCACCCGGTGTTGACAAGGTATACCGCAGTGTCGTGCTCGTCTATCTTTTTGCCGAGCATTCCTGCGTATACTGATGCCGGCCTCGGCATGAACGGGGCGGCAAAGCATTCTGAGAACACAGCCTTTGGCTCCTTTATTCCGCGCTCGGTTCCGGCAAGCTTGCTTGTATACCCGGACATAAAGTGGTACATTGCGCCCTCCCTGCTCAGCTTGGATACTGGCGGCAGCACGCCGAGGGCGTCGGCAGTCAGAAAGACGATCACCTTCGGATGCGTCCCGATGCTTGGAATCACCGAGCCGGGAATGTACTCTAGCGGGTATGCTGCGCGCGTGTTCTCAGTCAGCGTGCCGTCATCAAAGTCCGGCACGAGCGTCTCCTCGTTGACTGCCACGTTCTCCAGTACGGTTCCGGGCCTTATCGCGTTCCAGATTTGCGGCTCTGTCTCCTCGCCGAGATTGATGCACTTTGCATAGCAGCCGCCCTCAAAGTTAAAGGCGCCCCGGTCAGACCACCCGTGCTCGTCGTCGCCTATCAGCATCCTGTTCGGATCGGCAGAAAGCGTCGTCTTTCCCGTGCCGGAGAGCCCGAAGAACAGCGCAGTGTCGCCGTCCCTGCCAATGTTCGCAGAGCAGTGCATCGGAAAGACGTTCCGGCCCGGCAGGACATAGTTCATCACGCTGAACATTGATTTTTTCATCTCGCCGGCATACTCCGTGTGGCCGATCAGGACTATTTTTTTTGTAAGATCAATTAGGATAAAGACATTAGAGTTTGTCCCGTCAGTCTCAGGAACGGCCTCAAAGTCGTTTATGCACATTAGCGTAAACTCTGGCCTGTGCGCCTCAAGCTCGCCGGGCGTCGGCCGTATGAACAGCTGCCTGACAAAGAGGCTCTGCCAGGCCCGGTCATTTATCACGCGAATCGACAGCCTGTTTTGCGGATCGGCGCCCACAAACCCGTCAAACACGTACAGGTCCCTTCCGCGTACGGACTCTTTCATCCTTGCAAATATCCCATCAAACCTGTCCGGGGAGAACTTGTGGTTGATGCCGCCCCAGTCGACTGTGTCGCGCGTGGTCTCGTCACACACTATAAACCTGTCATCAGGCGAGCGCCCCGTGTACTTGCCGGTCCGGACTGACAGCGAGCCGGTGCTAGTCAGCACCCCCTCGCCTGCGTCCACTGCGATTTTTACAAGGCCCTCAGGCGGCAGGTTGCGGCAGATCCCCGCCGGATTGATTCCCATGGCCCGCAGTTCTGACACGCAGCTGTCGTCTAGCGGCTTTTCACCCAAGGCATAATCTCTCCGAGTGGATGATCCCACGACGATGCTTCATAAGACAAATCGATCCGATTTGATTTTCCTTATTATCTCTTTACATCCCGGATGCCTGATCCGTTTAGATACCTATTTATTTCAAATTTTGAAAAAGAGCCCATGCCAATCAACCGGGAGCTGCTAGAGCAGAGGGAGAATGTAAGCAAGCACAGGCCCAGCTTTATCCGCCCGGAGAGCTGGCGCTACAAAAGGCTAGAGACTACGTGGAGAAAGCCAAAGGGAATCGACAACCACCAGCGAAAGCAGAAAAGCCGCGGCAGGCCGGGAATAGTAAAGATCGGCTATGGCGGGCCGAGGGCCTCGAGGGGACTGCACCCGTCAGGATACACCGACAATTTGGTCTACAACACGGCAGACCTGGCAGGCCTGAATCCGAAATCAGACGGCGTAAGAATCGGCCACGGTGTCGGGACAAAAAAGAGAAGGGTGATAACTGCAGCCGCCATGGAAAAAAAATTCAAAATCTTCAATGCGAGGGTGACGGCAAGTGGTAGTTAATCTCAGGGCGAAAAAAAGGCTCGTCTCGAGGATTACCGGCGCCGGCGTGCACCGGATTCACTTTGATTCGGAGCACCTCGGCGACATCGAGGACGCAATCACCAGGCAGAACATTAGGAGCCTGATTACTGCAAACACCATAAAGATAAAGCCCATAGTGGGCACCTCGCGCGGAAGGGCGCAGCACAAAAAGCTTCAAAAGGCAAAGCGCGGCACAAAGGCAGGCTCCAAGCACGGAAGATCCGGCGCTCGCGTTGGCAAAAAGCAGGTCTATGTCCGAAAGGTCCGCGCACTGAGATACCTGCTGGGGGTGGCAAAGGACAGAAAGGACATTACCAACCCGCAGTTCTGGGAGCTGTACAAAAAAGTCGGCGGAAACACCGTAAGAAACAAGGCGCACCTCCGCCTGCTAATCGACGACATAAAAAAGACCTAGAACGCATGGATGCGCCTGGCAAAGCCATCTATCCTGCCGTCCCGCACGCTCACGCCCTCTTTTGCCAGCATGCGGGCCTTTGATTTTTCGCCGTACGCATATCCTCCGATTCCCCCGTCGGATCTTACCACCCTGTGGCACGGGACTATACCGGGATACGGATTGTCCCTCATTATCCTCCCCACTGCGCGCTGCCCGTTTTTGAGTCCGGCCGCCTCTGCCAGCCTTTTGTATGTCGTGACGCGCCCCCTCGGGACGCAGCAGAGCTTTTTGTAGACCTTCTCTGCGGGGCTCATACGCAAATCACCTCGAGATCCGTGCCGGACAATAGCTTAAAAATTCTTTGTCTCTCAGGGCCGAGGCCCCCCTCGTCTACCAGCGCCGCAGTTGCGCCAAAGTTTCTCTGCAGTATGTGCCCGAAAAGATCACAGTCAAGAAAACCCAGCGCGCGCCTCGGCACTACGGTTCCCAGCGCGTATTCCCCCTCCAAAAGCATCTGTGTAAACTTTGCCGGATAGTGCGTCCCGCCAAGGCATATGGCAAACGGGTGCGTCTCTGTCCTCTCCTTCATGGTCTCAAGGACCAGGGCGGCCACTGACTCGCACAGTGTAATATTCTCCCACTGCTCTGGCCCCGTTCCAATCTCTACAAAGATAACCGGCCTTGAGAGCGACGTGGGACCATGATGCGTGGCCTCTATCGTGATTTCAAAGCCGGCAAAATCGCCCCTGTTCTTCCAGAGCCTTTGCATGTACAGCTTTTGCAGGTCCGGATGCGGGACGGCCACCTGCCTGGCGCTCCCCCCGAACCGGGCGTCTGAAAAGTTTCCCGTGCTGTGGCAGGTGAGGGCAAGCGTTCCGGACTCGGCTGCGTGCTTTGAGAGAAAGACATAGCCGTCATACCGGTGTTTCTCCCCCAGCCAGTCGGCAGATATCACCGGCGTGTCGGTTATCAGCAGGTCGAAATAGTCGCCGCAAAAGACATTGCCCTTTTTTTCCATGTCCCGCGCGAGGAATTTTGCCATGTTGAATCCCGCAGGGTCGTCCCGATAGGCAACGAGCAGATCCACGAGATAAAGGATATAAGGACGCCATATTAATCTCCAGCATTGAATCCAAAGCAGACCCTCAAAAACATGGTAAACACCATGAAAATGGCCAAAAAATCCGACAAGGACGACTATATGCAGCATTTGAGGCTGGTGCTGCTAGGCATCGGCGGAGTCGGGGCGATTGGGTTTATAATTCAGTTCGTTTTCTCAGTAGCTACGTTTGGTAATTAAATTGTCAGAGGAGATAAAATCACACCTTTTTGCCATCAGGACCACGGGGGGGCAGGAAAAGATGGTAATGAACATCCTGCAGACCAGGGCAAAGATGAACAAGATCAACATCCAGTCCGTGCTGCTAGTGGACAACCTAAAGGGATACGTGGTGGTAGAGGCAATAGACCCCAGTGCTGCCTATCACGCAGTGGAGGGGGTAAGGCACATCAGGGGCCAGCTTCGCGGCGAGCTAGAGTTCAAGGACATCGAGGGATACCTCATAAAAAAGTCGACAGTCACTGCGCTTGCCGTGGATCAGACAGTGGAGATTACCGGCGGGCCGTTTAAGGGAATGAAGGCCACGATCACCAGGGTTGATCACGACAAGGAGGAGGCGACAGTCGTGCTGCTAGACGCGGCATACCAGCTTCCAGTCACGGTGGATGCGAACTATCTCAAGATAGTCCCGACCACTTAGGAAGGGTTAAATTTTCATTGTATGGTAAAAAATCATGGGCGAATCACAGAAAATCTCTGCATTGGTGACCGGTGGCAAGGCCTCCGCAGGCCCGCCGCTCGGACCGGCACTCGGCCCGCTTGGCGTGAACATTATGGAGGTAATCAATACCATCAACGAGAGGACAAAGGACTTTGAGGGGATGAAGGTTCCCGTCACCATCACGGTGGATACTGAGACCAAAAAGTACGAGATCAGCGTGGGAATTCCGTCCGCATCGTCGCTCATCCTCAAGGAGGCGGGGATTTCAAAGGGCTCCAGCACGTCTGGCACCGAATGGGTCGCGGACATAAAGATGGACTCCATCCTCAAAGTCGCAAACACAAAGATAGAGTCGTCGTACGCCTCGTCAATCAAGTCGCTTGCAAAAATCATCGTCGGAACGTGCGGCTCGCTTGGAATAAAGATAGAGGGAAAGACCCCAAAGGAGATGACCTCCGAGATCAACGACGGCAAGTGGGACGAAAAGCTCCAATAGCTACTGCGTCAGGTATACGGGATCCTTGTCCGTCTTTTGCAGCTCGACTAGCGTCTCTGTGTTTTGAATCCCCTCTATCTTGCCGATTTTTTCAATCACCACAGAGTGCAGCTCCTCGAGGTTCTTGGCAAAAACCCTTATCATCAGGTCGAATCTTCCCGTCACCTCCGAGATGGACGCAACTGCCGTCGTCTTTATCAGCGACCTTTGAATGGCATCCTTGAACTTTGGATCCCGGTTGATTCCAACATACGCCTTGACGCCGATTCCCAGTAGCGAGTCGTCGATCTCTATTGTGAATTTTTTGATGAGCCTCTTTTTTACGAGCCTCTTTATCCTGCTGTACAGCACGGACGCATTGACATCCAAGCTCTTTGAGAGGACGGGGACAGATATCGAGCCGTCCCGCATGAGCTCGTATAACAGCCGCATGTCTAGCTCGTCGAACCGGTACATCGGTTTGAGGGGCGTCCTTATATTAATAAACGTAGGTTTCGCGCCTATTTTGTATTTTAATTTCAGGAAAAACCATAAAAATTGGGAGAATTGGATCGTATATGACGGCGCCGGCACAAAATCCCGCAGACCGGAACGGCAGCCTGCTGCCAATACTTTTTAGTCCTGCGTGCGGGCTAGGTTTGTGAACGCAAGGATTGTGATTATTGCACTTGCCGCCGCGGCCGGAATGATTGCGGCATACGGCCTGCTTGCCGGCACGCAGGAAACAGTACAGAATGAAAAGCTGGGACTGGTAGTCAATGCGCCAAAGTCAGAAATTACGCTGCAGGAGCTAGACGGGATTTACCAAAAGGCGGCCTCAAGCGGGGTCGGGCGCAGCAATGTGTACATGTTTTGGGACATTATCGAGCCGGAGCGCGACAGATACGACTGGGGGCAGTACGACAGGCTAGTTGAGCTCAACGAAAAGTACGGGATGAAAGTCACGCTTTACCTGTCGGTGATCAACGGCAAGACACTGGGGCCGTTTCCCGACTGGATTGGAAACCCCAGCATAAAGTCCATTCCAGGCGGCCCGCTGGCAGACGTGCTGGACACAATACTTGCCAGGTATGACGCAATAGACTATGTGGTGATTGCAGCCGGAACAGACGAGCATTTCAGGTACCAGCAGGGCGACATACCGGTGTACGAGGAGCTCTTCGGCGAGGTGTACGGTGAGGTAAAGGAGAGGCATCCGGACGTAAAGATTGGAAACTCTTTTGAGCTCCACAATGCGCTCAACAAGAATTTGGCAGACACGATAAGGCAGCTTGCGTTTGGCGACTTTGTCGCCTTTACATACCTGCCCACCAACACGTTATACGAGATAGACAAGACCCCCGGGCAGGCAAGGCAGGACCTGGAGGCCATAGCAGAGATTGTGCCGGGCAAAAGGATAGCAATACTCGAGGCGGGATGGAGCACGTCGGGGCGCATCGGCGGCGGCGACGGGGATCAGGCAGGATTCATCGGCGAGCTGTACGACTATTATGATCAAAACGCGCAGGATGTGGAGTTTCTGACGTGGTACAGGCTTTATGACAGGCCGGAGGGCACGTGCATGATTGACGAGTCAGACATCGAGGACAGAGTCACGCTTGGCAACAGCACGTTTGTAATCCAGAGGCTGGGCGACTATATCTGCAGCGCCGGCATGATCAAAGTCGACGGCACAGCCAAGGCAAGCTGGGCCGAGTTTGCCGGCCAGATAAAAAAGAGATCCCCGTAGGGCCGGATGCGCGTTCCGGGCGGATCAGATGAAATCCCCGCGGTGCGAATAAACCATTTTTATGTAGGCAGCAGAGTCTGCTCATTTATGCGGTCATAGTATAGCCTGGTAGTACGCTGGCCTTCCAAGCCCGTTACCCGGGTTCAAATCCCGGTGACCGCATTTTTGGCCGGCGGTGCATTCCGGAACCGCCATGCCCGAGACCGAAATGGATCAAGATTTTTAGGGCATGCCTGCAACTATAACCATGAGGCCGGCCCAAAAAAAAATTGCGCTAGAAAGGATGCGCATACTGATTGACTGCGCAGTATCCAACGCAAGGACCGATCCGGAACTAGCACAAAGCCAGGCGCGGGCGGCCCGCAGAATCAGCACCAGGCACAAGATCGGCATGCCCTATGATATCAGGATGACGTTTTGCAAGAAATGCAAGAAATTCATGGCGCCGGGCATCGGCTCGAGGATCAGAGTCGGCAGGTCGCAGGTCAGGTCGGTTCGCATAACGTGCAACCTGTGCGGCCACACGTACCGCAAGATAATGCGCCCCGCAGGCGGCCGGACACAGGACCACAATGCGGCTGCAAAATAACTAAATACGAACATCGGGTCAAACCGTCAGATGAATTCAAGCGCAACTGTCCTGATTGCGATAGTGGCCTCAATTGCGGCCACTGCCGGGGCGATGTCCCTGATCGGTTTTGACGGACGGGAGGCAGGCAGTGCCGGAGCTGCGGATTCGGGGTATTTCACGGGAACGCAGGACATCAAGAGCATATCGTCCCAAAAGGAGCTGGGGGGGATTCTCAATGCGATAGCGACGTCTGAGCGGTGGAACCACGAAATAGTACTGTCGGCGCCGGGTCTGCGCGGATCAGCTTCTGGTACTGCGGTGTTTGGCGACATAATAGCAGGCGGAAAGGCATATTCCACTACAAACGTACAGGTTGCAGGCATTGACGAGTCTGACTATATCAAGAACGACTCAAAGTACGTCTATATCGTCTCGGAGGATGCGCTTACGATTATCGATGCGTATCCGGCGGAAACTGCAAGGATAATCCACAGTATTACCCTGGACGTCAATCCGCACCACATGTTTCTAAACGGCGACAGGCTGGTGATATTTTACAACGACCACACACAAAGCCAGGTAATTCCGCGGCACGGCTTTGTTCCAAGGGATCACTATGAGCCGGTCACACACGTGCAGGTCATCGACGTGGCAGACAGGAACAGTCCGCGCATCCTCAGGGACTATTCGATTGGCGGCCATTTCAGCGATGCGCGAATGATCGGGGATTACGCATATGTCGTCACCCACGACTATGTCAACTATCAGGATCCAAAATTGCCGGTGATTTTGGAGAACGGCTCGCCGATCATGGCGCCTGAGGCGTTTTATTTTGACAATGCAGACAGGCCCTCAGTGTTCAACACGCTTACTGCAATTGACATATTCGGCGGCGCGATAAACTCCAAGTCGTTCCTGATGGGGCATGCCGGGACGCTGTATGTCTCAGAGGACAGCGTGTATCTAACATACCGGCAAAGTCCGGAATACGGGACTTATGAAGAGGCGTCGCGCAACAGGTTCTTTGACGGGATAGTGCCGTCGCTGCCAGGCCAACTCCAGGGCAGGATCAATGAGATCCACTCCGATGAGTCAGGCGAATCCTCACAGTGGTCCAGGATTTCGGGGCTGCTGCAAAAAACATACGACGGCATGACGGAGGACCAAAAAGAGATGCTGCTTGAAAAAATCTCCGACGGCGTGGCAGAATACGACAGAAAGACGCAGGCAGGCGCGACGAAGACCGTAATTCACAGGATATCAATAGACGAAGGCGAGATAAGGCACGCCGCAAAGGGCACAGTCCCGGGAAGGCTCCTCAACCAGTTCTCGATGGATCAGAGCGGGGATCGGCTGAGGGTCGCAACTACAACCTCTTATTACACGCCAGACGGCGATGCGGGGCGTGCAAACGCAGTCTTTGTGCTAGACGAAAAGATGGGAATAGTCGGCGGACTAGACGGGATAGCGCCCGGCGAGAGCATTTATTCTGCCAGGTTCATCGGCGACCGGCTGTATCTGGTGACGTTTCAGGTAATCGATCCGTTCTTTGTAATCGACCTCTCAGGGGACACCCCGAGGGTCCTAGGCGAGCTAAAGATTCCCGGGTTTTCAAACTATCTGCACCCGTATGACGAGGATCACGTTATCGGAATCGGCAGGGACGCAACGGAGGTAAACGGCAGGACTCAGCAGCTGGGAGTCAAGATGGCGCTGTTTAATGTTGCAAATGTCAGCAGCCCGATTACGGCAGACGAGGTGGTAATAGGGCGCAGCAGCACGGGATCAGAGTCGCTACACAACCACAAGGCGTTCTTTTTTGAAAAGGCAATAAACATCCTTTCGATTCCCGTCAGCGGCCCCGGGGCAGGAGGGTACCCCGGTGCGGCAAAGTTTGACGGCGGTTTCTGGCACGGATTCTATGTGTTCGGACTAGACGAGACAGACGGATTCGGCCTTGAAAAAAGGATTGATCATACTGAAAATCCCGGGCGGTACACGTGGTCAGAGGGGAGGACGTTTTATATCGGAGACGTGCTGTATACCGCATCTGCAGAATACCTAAAGATGAACGCCATAGACGGCCTGAAGGAGATTAACTCGATCAAGCTCGGTGGCAGGACCACGCCGTAATACCGGCGCGCGTGATTTCGCCCCAGCCCCGGATTGTGCCGCAGAACCGCCAAAACTAATCTTTAAAATCCTCGGCGGGCTGCCAAGTGTGGAGACAAAATGTACGATATCGCGCTAATCACCGGCGACGGAATAGGCCCGGAGATCTCTGAATCGGCAAGCGCGGTGCTAGAGGCGGCAGGCGACAGGTGCGGCGTAAAGCTGTCACTCAGGGAGCTTGCCGCAGGCGATGCGGCGCTGCGCGATACGGGAGCGGCGCTGCCCGACGAGACGCTAAAGGCCATAAAAAATTCCGATGCGTGCCTCAAGGCGCCGGTGGGCGAGTCTGCCGCAGACGTAATCGTGGTGCTGAGAAGGACACTTGATCTTTATGCAAACATACGCCCCGCAAAATCATACCCCCACATGCCTGCGCTGCGTGATGACATTGACATGGTAATCGTCCGCGAGAACACAGAAGACCTCTATTCTGGAAAAGAGTTTACCGCAGGCGACTCGGCAGTCGCACTGCGGATAATATCCAAAAGGGCCTCAGAGAGGATTGCAAGGCGCGCATTTGAGATTGCCGCAGAAAGGGGCGGCAAGAACAAAGTCACGTGCGTGCACAAGTCCAACGTAATGCGGCTCACCGACGGGCTCTTTGCAGATGCGTGCGCCAGGGTCTCAAGAGAGTTTCCCGCAGTCAGCCTGGAGCAGATGTACGTCGATGCGTGCGCCATGAACCTGATAAGGCAGCCGCAGTCCTTTGACGTTATAGTGACTACGAATCTGTTCGGGGACATTCTATCTGACGAGTCATCGCAGGTGGCCGGCGGCCTCGGCATGGCGCCGGCAGCCAACGTGGGCGATGACTTTGCGCTCTTTGAGCCGGTGCACGGCGCGGCGTTTGACATTGCAGGAAGGCAGATTGCAAACCCGTCGTCGTTTGTCCTCTCGGCAGGCATGATGCTAGAATGGCTCGCACAGAAAAATAACGACGAGCAGTGCCGGCAGGCAGGCTCCGCCATCGGCAAGGCCGTATACGGGGCGGTAAGTGACGGAATCAGGACAAAGGACATCGGCGGGGATAGGACCACCACAGAGTTTACAGACGAGCTAGTCTCAAGGCTGTAGCGCATGCTCAGGGCGACAGCCTGTCGGGATCGCGCGGATACAGGACAGTCTCCCTGACATTGCCGACTCCGGCAATGACGCTCATCAGCCTGTCGAGTCCCATGCCCCATCCCGAGTGCGGCGGCATTCCCCACTCAAATGCCCGCAGGTGGTCCTGAAACTGCGCCGGATCAAGGCCCTGCCCCTTTAGGCGCGACTTTAGCTCCTGCGGATCGTGCAGCCGCGTTCCGCCCGAGGACAGCTCGAGGTATCCGAACTGCAAGTCAAAGGAGCGCGACGGCGACCCGTCGCCTTTTTTTTCCATAATGTAAAACGGCTTTAGCTGTATGGGCCAGTCAGTCAGAAAGTAAAACCCGGGGCGGCCCTTCCCCACCGTCCTCAGGTGCGAGTCAAGCAGGTCGTCGCCGTACTCGATCTTTTCGCCCGCCGCATTGAGCTCGTCTATTATCTGCGAGTATGTGACTCGCTCAAATGGCGCGTCTGGAATCTCAAGTGTGCGCCCCATGGCATCAAGCTCCGCCCGGCATCCGGAGACGTGGGAATAGACCTGCACTATTAGCGACTCGAGTATGTCCATCACATCGGTATAGTCCAGAAACGCAGCCTCAATGTCAACTGAGGTAAACTCGCTGAGGTGCCTTCCGGTGTGGGACTTTTCGGCACGGTAAAAGTTGGATATCTCGTATACCCTCTCCAGTCCGATGGTCATCTGCTCCTTGTAGAGCTGCGGGCTCTGGGCCAGGTATGCCGTCTTGCCAAAGTAATCCAGCGAAAAGAGGTTCGCGCCCCCCTCGCTGGCGCTGCCAATTATCTTTGGAGTCGTAATCTCTATGAACTTTCTGCCGGCCAGCCCCCCGCGGAGCGACGAGAGCACGTGGTGGCGCAGCTTGAAGAGCGACGCAATCCTCTGGTTTCGCATGTCAAGGGCGCGCGAGTTGAGCCTGTTGTCTATGCTGCTCTCCATGCGGCCGATGGGATCTATTGGCAGCGGGTGGACAGCCCTGGCCAAAACCCGCACCTCGCTTGCCTTTAGCTCAAAGTCAAAGTCCCTTGCCTTTGTCTCCTGGACTGTCCCGCTTGTCACCACAATGCTCTGCCTGTTTATGTCGCCTGCTTTTTCGTTCAAATCCCCCTTTAGTACGACCTGTATTATTCCAGTAGCGTCCCGGAGGGTAAGAAACGTCATCTTGCCCAGCCTGCGCAGGTCCTCGACCCAGCCGCCGAGGGCCGCGTCTTGTCCTATCATGTCCGGGCCCAGATCCCCAATGTCGTGTGTCCTGCCAAAGGCCGTGGCTAGTTTCCCCCCGTTTTGCTTGTGCCGGTTTTCAGTGTCAAGGTTTTGTGCAACTCTGTAGGTCAGTGCTCCATATATGTGTGGAATACGGCATGCGGTGAGCGTATTTGCGCGAACCTGCTACCAGCATGCCCTTCGGGCCAGAATCGGGCGGGGGCTTGATGCCTCATAATGTACCATGTATGGTGTCAGAATCTGGAATTAGTGGACAACGCCGCCCCGCATACAAGACTAAAATTTGGAGCAATGTACGGTACGGCATGGGGTTTTTGGACGTGAGGAATCTTGATGCCGTGTATGACTCTGCCGGCGAAGAGATTCACGCCCTGCAGGGAGTAGAGTTTTCACTCAAAAAAGGCGAGTCGCTGGGCATTGCCGGCGAGAGCGCGTGCGGCAAGAGCACGCTTGGCCTGTCGATTATGCGCATGGTACAGGGAAGGGTCTCGGGGACTATTATGCTGGACGGCGAGTCGATACTCGGGATGGATGAAAAGTCGTACGACGAGGGCGTGCGGTGGAGCAAAGTCTCGATGATCTTTCAGGGCGCCATGAGCTCCCTGGATCCCGTGTTCACCATAGGCGAGCAGTTCGCAGAGATTCTAAGCCGGCACGGCTTTGGGGGCGACTATAAAAAACACATCGCCGGCGGGCTGGCAGCAGTCGGACTGGACAAAGACATACACTCAAAGTTCCCCCACGAGCTCAGCGGCGGGATGAAGCAGAGGGCGGTAATTGCCATGGCGCTGCTGCTAAAGCCGGCGCTAGTCATTGCAGACGAGCCGACTACCGCGCTAGACGTCCTAATCCAGGCCCAGATCATAAACCTGCTCAAAAGGCTAAAAAAGGAGGGAATGTCCTTTGTCCTGATCACGCATGATCTTGCCATACTCTCAGAGATTGCCGACAAGATTGGAATAATGTACGGCGGGCAGATGGTGGAGTTTGGGGCGGCCTCTGAGATATACAACAATCCCCGGCACCCGTATACGCAGGCGCTGCTAGAGTCCATACCGACCATTGGCGGCAAAAAGCCAAGATACATCAGGGGCAGCCCGCCGAGTCTGGCGCGCCGCGCAACGGGGTGCGGCTTTTTGGACAGGTGTCCGGAGGCGATGGAAAAATGCAGGCGCGACCCGCCGGCAGTCAGGACAGATTCCGGATACGCCAAATGCTGGCTCTATGAATAGTTCCGCACTATCAAAAGACACGCATCAATAATCCGCAGCACCTCGCTTCTTATCACCTTTTTGTCGATGGATATCCAGATTCTCATCTTGCCTATGGCAAAGGAGATTATCTGCACCTTTTTGCGCTCCTCCCATACAAACTCGATCGGCCCCAGGCTCTTGTCAAAAAAGGACTCTAGATCCGTCCTGATTGCAATGTTTGAGAACTGGTACTGCGTGTCCTTTGCGTTGAGCATGGGCTTGAGGTTGGAGCGCCTGTAATACGACAAGAGATCCCCGCTGCCGCCCACTATTCCGACGAACCTGATGTACGGGCTGATTTTTGCAATCCTGTCCCCCACATCGCGGAATTTCTGCACCAAGACACGCTACGTCAGGCGGCCTTGATATTTTAATGATTACAAGGCCCGGCCTCGGGGTTTAGTTAAATAATGCCGGCCAGTAAAATAATTGTTGGATTTTACGGATCTGTTTCCCTTTGCCCCGGAGGTGGGATATCTGGGGCTGGGGCTGGTGAGCTTTTTTGGCTCCCTCATACCGTTTGTTCCGGTTCCCTCGTTTTTGCTGCTGGCCACGATGGCAGTGGGCGACCAGTTTGACATACACATACTGGCCGTCTCCTCTGCGCTGCTGGCCACCGTGGCAAAGCAGATCATCTTTTACGCAAGCTATCAGGGAAGAAGGATAATAGGCAAAAAATCGCGCCAGAGAATGATGCCGTTTCAGAGGCTGGTAAAGCGGTACGGCGCAGGCGCCGCCTTTGTGGCGGCGGCCACCCCGATTCCCGACGACCTGGTGTACGTCCCGCTGGGGCTGGCAAAATACGACCCCAGGCGCTTTTTTGTGGCCACGCTGAGCGGCAAGCTAATCCTGCACTATGTGATAGTGCTCGTCTCGCACTTTTTGGGCCTGTCGCTGATTGATCCCTTTCTTGAGGACATTGAGGACACTACTCCGATATACATCGGCATAGTGGCCTTTGGCGTAATGCTTACGGCAGTAGTAATACTGATGCTCAGGCTGGACTGGGAAAAGATACTCGGCAGGGCCGCGCCGTGGACGCTGGATGACGATCCCAAATAATTATGCCGTCATCTTGAAATTCCACCGCTTTTGTACGCCCCTTTTGATGCCGACTCTCGGCGAGGAGACAATCTGCGTCCTGCGCATCCCGTCTGCTACGAACAGCTCTCCTGGTTTTGTAAGGTCAAGGCCGTACTGTTTCTTTGATATCTGCAGCGCCTGCGTTATCTTTGCCGGGCCGTCAGTCAGGTTGTCTGTTGTGTTTTTTTTCCTGTTTTTCATCATGCGCGCGAGGCCGTCTTGCGGCGCCATGGCGCGAATCAGCACCGCGCCGGCAGAGGATCTTTTGCCCCTGGCCACAATGTTGGCGCAATAGTGCATGCCGTATGTAAAATAGACGTACGACCTGCCCACCGCGCCAAACATCGCCCTGTTTCTTTGCGTCATTCCCCCAAAGGCGTGGCTTGCCGGATCATCAGAGTATCCGTACGCCTCAGTCTCTGTGATTATCCCGGTAAGCGTAGCGTCCCCGAGCCTTCGGACCAGGGTCTTTCCCAGCAGGTCCCTTGCCACTGTAATAGTGCCCCTACTGTAAAACGACTCTGGAAGCGGCGTCACGGCAGCGACGCCAGTCCTGCGAGCTTTATCATGTCCTGTTTGAGGACGGGAAACAGGTCCCGGTTGTATATCGTGGCAGCAGGGTGTATCGTGACAAAATAGTCCCGCCCGTCTTTTTTCACCAGCGTGCCGCGGTGCCGGGTTATGCCGTCGCCGTCTAGCAGCGACTTGAAGGCGGTGTTTCCCATTACGCATATTATTCTCGGGTCGACAAGTGAGATTTCCGATTCCAGGTACGCCGAGCAGCTCTCCTCCTCGCCTGCAGTAGGGACCCTGTTGCCGGGGGGGCGGCACTTTACAATGTTTGTAATGTATACGGATTCCCTCGATATTCCCGCGCACTCGAGGGCCTCGGTGAGCCTCTTGCCTGCGGCGCCGACAAACGGCTCCCCGCGCAGATCCTCGCTTCTTCCCGGCGCCTCGCCGACAAACACTATCCTTGATGCCGCGCCGCCCTTTCCTGGTACTGCATTGGTGCGCGATTCGCACAGCCTGCATTTTGTGCATCCGGATACTGCGCCGGCTATGTCCTGCAATGACAGAATGCTCAGCCTGCCCCCGCGCCCTTTACCGTGGCGGTGCCCCGGATTGTCGGCCCGCCGTTTCCCGTCATCGGCTGCATGGGATCGCCTTTGCCGCAGCTTGTAATAGGCCTTGCTGTGAGATCGCCGCGCGCGTCCATGCTGCCTCCCAGTGCTCTGCGCGCACATTACAATATGCGCATCCCATGTCCTGAGATAATGCAACTGGTACGCCTGCCAGACTCGCAGCATCCTCCTGACTGCCCCCAAATCTTGCGGCGAACTAGTCCAGGGCGGATTTTGAAGAGACTGCGGGCATTGTATAATAGAACTCGTCCTCAAAGCCAAAGTCGTTTTTTCTGCGCCTTCGCAGATAGTCAAAATACGCGTTACAGTCCGAGTAGAATTTCTTGTTGACTGGCATCAATTCCTGTCCGCTCACAGGAAGGTATGGTTTTGTTGCATTTTTTCAGGCAGGGTCAGAAAATATAGTTAACAGGGTTTGATTTCTTTAAGCTGGCAGGCCCGCACAGGCACACTCAAAAGTGCCTGGCCGTCCATGTCCGGCAAAAGCCGGGGATTCTCGAGTCGTGCAGGCCGCACGGAATCTGCCCCTGATTTTAACTCAGTCTTTTACGTCCAGTTCTGCTCTGTGTCACAAGCTGCCTAATTTTTTCCAGCGTAAACTAATCTAGGCTGCCTGTCCACATAATCCAACCCAAAAAGCTTTAGATCATGACTACACGACCACACCGTGGGTAAAAATTCGGATTATGACTGCAGGTTAAGGGACCGCGGAGTCATCCACATCGACAAACGTGTCCTGAAATCATTCGAGAGAGATCGGAATAGGATGAACAAGGGAAAGACGGGACGCAGATTCCTATATTCTGATGAAATGATTACCGTTCTGGCATACATTCATCTCTACTTTAGACTGCCATACAGACAGACATAGGGCCTTGCAGAATCGTTGTTTGGAATGCATACAACAGTGCCATCATATTCTACCATCTGCAAACGGATCAACAACCTGGATTTAGATCTTACCACAGACAGAAAGACACACGGTACAATTGTAATTGCAATAGACAGCACGGGAATAAAAGTAACAAACAGGGGCGACTGGATGCGAGAAAAACATGGCGTGACAAGAAAGGGATTCATAAAAATACACGCCGCCATTAACGTAGATTCCGGAAAGACAACGGGATTTGTAACTACGGATGAAAGCTCGCATGATTCAAATCATTTTACAGAACTGGTAGAGCAGTCACAGCAATGCAGAGATGTGTGCTGGCAGACGGCGCGTATGATTCCAGAGTGATATTTGACGACATGTATTACAATAATATTAAACTGGCAGTACCCGTCAGAAAAAATTCAAGATCTGACACGCCGTCATATCCGCGCCGGATGGCAGTCAGGATTCAAAAACACGACTATTCGGAATGGAAGAAATCCTCCGGATATGGAAAACGATGGCTTGTTGAATCGTTATTCTCTGCAATAAAGAGAATGTTCGGAGAATCAGTCATGGCACACAAAAAAGAGAACATGATGCACGAGATGGCACTAAAGATGGCCATATACAACAGGATGGTGCTGGCCGCATGACGTCATACCGGTGTGGGTTGGATTGCTCTGGCACGGGTGGGAGGATCACGATATGAGGTAAGGGAGTTGTGACACAGAGCACAGGGTATGGATCGGAATCACGATTGGAAACTTTGAATCCCTCACCATGTGAGGGACCCATTAGCCCGGATCAGATAGACAGTCTTGCTCCAGAGTTTCAAAAAGCGATACGCGAATGGCAGGCAAAGATGAACGCTACAAATGATGCAGATGTGTCGGGTCAGAATGCAAAAAATTAATTATCCGGCGGAATGACGGGCATCCATGGTACTACCACTTGCCGACGAGGACAAGCCAAAGTGCTATGTCTGCCACGAGGGCTTTGCGGACATGCAAGAGCTCGCAGAGCACCAGAAAACGCGCCACAGGGATTCCGCAGAGCACAGCAAGGAGCGCGGGCCGACGCCGGGCGACGTGGCAGTCTTTTAGGGATTATTTTTTCACGGGTTTATTACGGCCCGTCCGTTGATCCTTCTTTCCCGCAGATCGTCAAACGCGCTGTTTGCGTCATCAAGCGAATAATGCCTTGTGATTCTGGGGTTTATCGTGCCCTTTTTGGCAAGCTCGATTAGCTCCACCATGTCGGCATAGTTTCCCGTGTATGCCCCCCGTATGGTGATGGATTTCAGCGGGATTGTGACCAGGGAAATGTCGAGCTTGCCGCCAAACAGGCCGACTAGTATTAGCTGTCCCCGCTTTCGGAGAATCGACAGGCCGGTCCTTGCAGTCTGTGGCGCGTTGACAAAGTCAATGACGCTGTCGGCGCCCTTGCCGTCGCACAGCGCGATGATTTTTTGCACCGTGCCCTCTGGGCCGTCTGCGCCAGAGTTTACGACAAAATCAGCACCCATCTCTTGCGCAATTGCAAGCTTGTTCTCGTCAAGATCTACGCAGATTATCCTGGCAGACGTTACTGCCTTGGCGATCTGGATGCACATCAGCCCCAGGCCGCCGGCGCCGATCACCACTATGGATGCAGGCGAGCTGGCGTTTGCCTTTTTTACCGCGCTGTACGCGGTGAGTCCCGCGCACGCAATCGACGTGGCGCTATCAGGGTCCAGACTGCCGATTTTTGCCAGATACTTGTAGTTTGGTATTTTTACATACTCTGCATACCCCCCGTCCCGGAACAGGCCGATTGATTTTGGGGTGTCGCACAGATTCTCGTCTCCTGCCTCGCACGTGGGGCACCGGCCGCAGCCAAGCCACGGATAGACCAGTACCGAGTCGCCGATTGCCAGACCTGCGACGTCGGGGCCCATCGCAGAGACGGTGCCGGCGATTTCATGGCCCGGCGTTACGGGGTATTTTACGCCCCTGTCGGTAACCTTGAGAAACCCGTCTCCCAGATCGTAGCCGCCCTCCCACAGGTGCAAGTCGCTGTGACATACGCCTGCGGATTTTACGCCAACGACTACCTCTGCACCCTGCGGCACCGGGGAGTCGATCTCGGAGATTTGCAGTGGTTTTTTGGGCTCCACTATTCTTGCCGCCTTCAACGGGTATGATTCCGGGCGTTATAATATAAGAGTTGACTGGAAGGAACAAAAAAGTAGAGCACCTAAATATTATCTTGCCAGAAAAACCAATGGTATGGACGAGACGCAGGGATTGTCGCACGAGCCCGTAAACATTCTGTTTAACCCCTCCACCATACCAAAAAGGGACGTCTGGGAGATTGATCTGATAAAGATACTCGACATGCTTGTCAGGATTCTGGAGAGATCCGGAAGAAAGGATCTGAGGGTCGCAGGAATGGCCGCGCTGTCATCGTCGCTGATTTACAGGATGAAAGTCGAGAGCATATTTGCCCTGCAAAAGCTGGCAATGGAGAAAAAGCCCCTCACGCAGAGATCCGACATAAACATCGAGCTGATCGACATCCCGTACAGGCACGAATCCACCTATCCTGTCACCCTCGATGAGCTGCTAGGGCTGCTAGAGAACCTGATAGGCTCGCTTGCCAACCCCAAAAACAGCCGCAAGCGATCAGCCTTTGAGCCGCTGGATCCCCCGAGCCTCACCGATTACGTAATACCGCTGGAGAACATTATTGGAAAATACGAGGATCTCATAGTCAGAAAGATCAAAGGCGCGGGATTCGGGTTTTTAAACCATATAGTGAGGGAGCTGGGCCCCATCGACTCCATAAGGTGCTTTTTTGCAGTGCTGTTCCTGGCAATGGACAATAAAATCGACATCGAGCAGGCAGGCGACGACATTAGGGTCACGCTGAAGGATAACTTGACGACATGATCAAAGGAGCAGGGGGGGCTCATTTTAATTGCGCCTGAGTAAGACCGGGTCATGGCCAGAATAGACGATGAAAAGGAGGCGGCGGCGAGAATCGAGGCGTCGCTGTACTCTGCCGGAAGGCCGCTTACCATAGAGGAGTTAATCCGCGCATCAGGCACCGAATCGCGCACAAAGACAGCAGAGCTGCTGCTGGCCATAATGAAAAAGACGAAATCGGCCTTCAGGTCCATAGAGATAGCCGCGCTTCCCGACGGCTCGTACGTGTTTCAACTAAAGCCAGAATACAGCAACATAGTCAGGAGATACGCATCAAAGCCCATACTGCCAAAGGCCACGCTAAAGACCCTGTCGTATATAGCGTACAAGCAGCCCATCTCATCAAGGGAGCTTGTGGAGACGAGGGGGTCAGGCGTGTATGCCCACCTAAAGGAGCTCAGACAGCTTGACTATATCTCAAACCAGAACGTAGGCAGGCTGAAAATTTACACCACCACCGAAAAGTTCCAGAAATATTTCGGCATACAGGGGGATCACGACACGCTGAGGCAAAAGCTGTTCGACAAGGTCAGAAAGACCTCCCAGAGACAGGCGGCGTGACGCAGTAGGTTTGTATAAATTAGAGCGCACAGGACATGTGGCGTGCGAAAATCAGTAGAAAACCTTGCAACCAGCAAGCTTACAGGCGGCAGGCGCCACCCGCTGCGAATCAGGAGAAAATACGAGATTGACAGGTATCCAAACGAGGCACTGACTGCGGCGCAAGAGACCGTAACAAGAAACGTTCGCGGAAAGAACCAGAAAACGGCGCTAAAGACCATCGACTTTGCAAATTTGGCCGGCGCCGGCGCCAAGGTCAAAAAGACAAAGATCATCAAGGTTTTGGAAAACCCCACCAACAACGACTATCAGAGGCGCGGCATTATTACAAAGGGGGCCATACTAGAGACGCCGGACGGAAAATGCAGGGTGGTCTCAAGACCCGGCCAGGACGGAATCGTCAACGCAGTGCTGGTTTAGTGACGCGTGAAATTACAAAGTTTTCTCTAGCGCATCCATCCCCGAATCATCCGGCCGGATTCAGGGGCCGGCATTGTGCAGATGGTCCACCCTGTTCCCTGGCAGCTTTATGCGCTCCACAAGAAACTCCCTTGTCTCGTTAATCGCTCCGGTACATCATGTCCACCATGTCTGCAATGGTAAACTCGCCGCCATCGTATTTATCCCCGAAAAGCCCCTCAAAGAACTCTGGCGAATACCGCACCGGATACGGCTCGTCCTCATACAGGCACCGGCCCCCCCGCCCGGCATTCCGCTATTGGCACAAGTACGGCAAGGATCATCACCGGTATGACGCCGCCGGAGGCCGCAGCGTCAGCGGCTGTGTGCACCGGTGTGCACCTGTCGGGATTGCGGTTTTTGAGCCCGCTAAACGCCAAAAACGCACCGGCACCTAGAATGCATAGTATGATTACGAAAAGTGAAATGTTGTAATAGCACGACCCGGTCCCGATGCCCCTGCCGTGATGGGCCACAAGTCCGCAGTTTCAAACACGCACCCGTACGTAAAGTACGGAACAGATCCCACATTGTGCTCCACAAGCGAAAAAATGCGCCCAGAACCAGCAAAAAAATTCCGCCGGCAGGCAGGACGAGCGGTTTTAGGGACATGCAAAAAAACCAAAACGCCACACATTTAACTATACTACCGCAGCAGGGCCCGTGCCGGCGGATCCAAACATCCCAATTCGTCAAATGCCAAACGGTAAATAGGATCACGTGCGGATTAGGCGTATGGAGCTTCACAGGATGCTCATGTTCTTGGGTGTTGTCTTGCTAGTCGCCACGCTTGCCATGCACTACAATGATCCCCAGGATCTTTTCGCATACGTCACCGGCATTGCAATGCTGGCAGTCTTTATGGCAAGCTTTGTAATGTTCAACAAGGACAGGTGGAGCAACCGGTGATCCGCAAATTCGAGTGCGTCAGGGACTGCTCGGAGTGCTGCATAAAAAGGGAGTACTATCCGAGCAAGAGATTCGGCAAGATAGGGGTGCTGATACTGCCCGGGGAGAAAAACAGGATAGAAAAGATGGCAGGCGACAGAAAAATCAAAGTCACGATACTGCCAAGAATCGGCCTGTCAGATGCGGGTGCCGCAGGACCCGAAAAAATTCTTGCATACCAGATGATGGGAAGGCAGCAAAACGGAGACGTGTGCCCGTTTTTGGACACGGACAGCCCCAAAAGATCGCCGCACAACGGCTTTACGTGCATGATATACAATGAGAGGCCGCTTGCGTGCAGGGCGTACCCCGTGATAGAGTCAGATCCGCTAGAGCTGGACTCCAAGTGCACGTTTTGCCGCGAGTGCGGCAGCGCCGGCTCGAACCTGGATTCTGAGATTGCCGCAATCTCGGAGATTAAGGCAAAGATGCAGGCAGACGGGCAGGTGTGGAGGTACGCCACCGGCACGGGGGAGGCAGAGGACCGCAGAATAATACAGACGGGCTGGATTCGGGTCTGACTAGTTATTCCCTGTCTATGAACTCGCCGATTCCGGGAGGATCCTCGGCAAGCCCCTTTCTCTTTCTTATGTCCGCTATGGCATCGGCCAGCCTGGACTTTGGAACCTCGGCCCACTGTTTAAAGTGCGAGTTCCACATTGCCTTGCCCGCCGTCTGCCCCCTCATGTCTTCGGACAGCGAAAAGGTCTCCGATGCGGGAATCTCGCCGGTCACTATGCTCATTGCGCCCTTTTGCACCATGTCTAGCACCTTGCCGCGCTTTCCGGAAAGGACAGTTGCCACGTTTCCCACCATGTCAGTCGGAACCCTTACCTCGATTGCAAGAATCGGCTCTAGCAGCGACGTTCCGGCGGTAAGCAGCGCGCCCATGCACGCGCGCCTGGATGCCGGACCCAGCTGCGAGAGGCCCCGGTGCGCGGTGTCCTCGTGCGGAACAAAGTGCGTAAATGTAAACTTGCAGTCCCTCATCTGCTCCCTGCACATCGGGCCCTCCTTCATCACGTCGTCGAATCCAGAGTTTATGGAATCCGTGCTCTCCTGTACGAACTGCACGCCCTTGGTGCCGTTGATCATTACATTGCCGCGCGAGTCTAGCTTCATTACGCGCTTTACGGTGTCGTTGTCCCATCCCTGCGCCTTGAGCAGCTCGGCCATTTCCTTTTTGTCCTTCATCTCGCTTATCTGTCCCGAGCGGAGCATGTCGCCTATCTTTGGCTCTAGCGGCTCTACCTTCATGAATATCTTGTTGTGCCGGTTTGGCGACTTTGACATGACAGGCTCGCAGCCCTGCCTTACCGTCTCGCGATAGTTGATGAGCGGCTCAGACGTGATAATGTCCACCTTTGCGTCCTGGATTCGGTGCGTCGCAACATCAAGATGCAGCACGCCCATGCCGGCCACTATGGTCTCGCCGCTCTCCTCGTCGATCTTTACCACCAAATTGGGATCCTCGATGGTCAGCTGCTTGAGCACCTCTACTAGCTTTGGCAGGTCCTTTGGATGCTTTGGCTCCACTGCCACCTGGACTACGGGCTCGGAGACATAGTTGACCCCCTCAAAGACCTTGATGCCCCCCACCGACGACAGGGTGTTTCCGGCGCGCGATTCAGTCAGCCCCATCAGCGCAGGAATGTTTCCGGCGCCGAGCTCGCCCACCTGTTCCCTCTGGTTTCCCATGAAAAAGTTCACCGACTGTATCCTTCCCTGGCGCTTGGCGTCGATTATGTTTATGGTCTGCCCGTCCCGGATTACCCCGGAGAACAGCCTGCCTATGGCGACGGGTCCGGCGGCCTTGTCTAGCACCATGTTTACCACCATCATTATGGTGGGGCCGTCGTCCTTGCATGCCAGCAGGGCCTTGCCGATGTCCGAATCCAAGTCGCCGTGCCAGATCTTCGGTATCCGGTATATCTGCGCCTCGTGCGGGGGCGGATGGTGCTTTACCACCATTCCCAGTACGGCATCGGCAAGCGGGGCCTTTTCGACCAGACCGTCGATCTTGCCCTCGGTATATGCGTCAATTACGTCCTTGAATGTTATTCCCTTTTCCTTCATTGCGTCCACGTTTATCGCCCACCTGTCCTTTGCAGAGCCGAACGTGACGCTGGCCTCCTGGATGGACACCTTCCACTTGTCCTTGTATTCCTCCTCGGCGTACGTGTCTAGCAGCTGGTTAAAGTTGGAGACCACCGATGCAAGCGTCTCTTGCATCTTTTCAGGTGTCAGGCGCAGCTCCTTGATGAGCCTGTCCACCTTGTTGATGAACAGCACCGGCTTTACGCGCTCCTCTAGTGCCATCCTGGTGACCGTTTCGGTCTGCGTCATTATTCCCTCGACTGCGTCGCACACCACGACTGCCCCGTCGATTGCGCGCAAGCTCCGTATCACCCTGCCGCTGAAATCCACGTGGCCCGGGGTGTCTATCATGTTGATGACGTATTCCCTGTCCTTTTGCGTGTAATGTAGGGTAACGTTTGCCTGGTATATGGTAATTCCCCGCTCTTGCTCTTCCTTGTCAAAATCCATTGCAAGCGCGGAACCCGCAGCTGACGGCGCGATTATCCCAGAGTGCGCCAGTAAGCTGTCGCTCATGGTGGTCTTGCCGTGATCCACGTGCGCAATGACTCCAAAGTTTCTAATCTGATCCTTGTTTTTGATTATCTTGAGGACCTGTTCGGTCGACTTGAACTTTGCCATATTCGCAAACCTTTGATATAGGGTATTAAACCTTGTGAAGAAATTCCGTGATCATTTGGCAGCATGCGGTGCAGGATTTTTTAAAAATGCAAAACGGCGCCGGAAAACTTTCCAAGTCCGAACCGGCGGCATTGATCGTCGCCGGCCTGCGCGCCGCAAAACCCAGAGACGGACCGGCGCGCCGGATACAAGATTGTGAGTCCCAAGCGAAGGAATTGAACCTTCGACAACCCGGTCTCTGTATGCCTGATATGCTGTTGTACGGTCAGCCTAAAGCCGACATCTACAGCCGGAAGCTCTACCAGGCTGAGCTAGCTTGGGACAAATTCCTCGGGGTTTCTTGGCATTAAATAACTATCGTAGGCAGAAAAACGCAGCCAAGCGTGCGCGCAGGCGGACAAATATTAAATATGGACAGTCCAGAACGTTGGATTCAGTGTCACAAGGGACCATAAGCGGGTATGTCTGCACCCCGTACATTCACGACCACAACTCCATCGAGCTAAAGGACCAGTGGCTACACTCAAAGGACATTGACGACATGTTTTTTGTCACCGCCACGTTCTCAGACGAAAGCAGCCCGTATTTTTCGTCGTCTGCCAACCACTATCTTCTTGCAAAGTTCAAAAACGACGAGCGAATTCTCAAAAAGATTGAAAAGTACAGGCAGGAAAAGGCGGCCTTTGTCTTTAGCATCGATGAGGATCTCTTTGAGAGAGAAGCGCAGGAGAACATGAACTTTGTCTCTGTGTACTATCTGGAATACGTAGAGACAGAGGACATCTGCGAGATTGCGTCAATCATTGCAAAAAAGGAAAAGATCGGCAAGGCAGGAATCTGCCACATGGAGGTGTGCTCTACGGTCCCGCAAAAGTTCGTCTTTCCGTACAGCGGAAACATCGTGGTGCTCGAAGTCTCTAGCGAAAAGAGCCACCAGAGCGTAAACAAGTATTGCGAAAAGACGCGCCGGGACGTCATCAGAAAGGGCATAACAATGACGAACCTGGTCAACCTTTCGGTGCTTGAAAAGCTGAAATAATATAATGCTAGATTTTGCGCAGCTTTCTGTTGTATGCGACGCCGAACCTGTGCGCCTCGTCACGCATGTGCTGTATAATCTGAAGCGACGGATCACGGCGCGAAATTACCAGCGGGTCTTTTCGCCCCGGCACAAACACCTGCTCGTTTTTCTTTGCAAGCGATACGCACATTAGACTGAGTGAAATTCCGCGCAGCGACTGCAGTGCGCACTCTAGGTGCCCCGCGCCGCCGTCAACAACAACCAGATCAGGCATCTGCGAGCGCTCATCGAGCAGCCGGAGATACCTGCGCCGTATGATTTCGGACATCATTGCATAGTCGTCCCGCCCCCTTACCGTCCTTATCTTGAATCTGCGGTATCCCCCCCTGTCAGGCGCCCCGTCGACAAAGCGCGACATTGCGCCGACTGCATAGTCAGAGCCGTGGTTTGAGACATCAAAGCACTCCATGATGCGCGGAACCGCCCCAAGTCCGAGCAGCTCTTGCAGCCCGGTTAGCGCAGGCTCTGCGCCCCCGGACTGTATCAGGTCGATGTTTTTGAGCACCAGGTCCATCAGTTTTTTGCGCTTTCCGCGCGCCGGCACCACTATGGATACTGCGTGGCCTGCGCTTTTTGCAAGCATTTTTTCCAGGACCGCCTTTTTGTCGGGGGCCTGGCTGACAATGACAAAGCGGGGAATCTTTTGCGTGGTATAGTACTGGTATAGAAAGTTTGAAAACGTATTGTCTGCGACCAGGTCAAACGAAAAGCGCTCCCTGTCACGAATTACCCCGTTTGTCTGCTTGAGGGACATTACCAGTGCGGTCTGATTCTCCGTTCTGACTCCGAAATAGTCCTCGTCTGGCGCGTCCCGGATGTACTCCATTTTCTGCTCGCCGTGCAGGCCGCCCAGCCGGTTCAGGGTGTCGCGGATCTCCATTGCCCTTTCGAACTCTAGCGAGTCAGAGGCGCGGCTCATCTCGCCTTTGAGCTTTGCGATATAGTCCCGCATCTTTTGCTTTCCCTTCAGGATTGACTCGAGCTCCGATACGTTTTTTGGATAGCTCTCCTGCGCGCCGGCAAACTCGCACGGCGCCTCGCAGTTGCCCAGGTGGTACTCTAGGCACGCCTTTTTGGGGAGCGTCTTGCAGATTCTGATCTTGAAGGACTTGCGCAGCATGCCCACAGTCAGCAGCTTTGAGCTGCCGCGCACAAACGGCCCGTAAATCCTGCCCGTGCCGACGAACTTGCCGGTCCTCATCCTTCTCGTGACCAGGAGCCGCGGGTATTTTTCGTCAGTCACCCTCAGGTAGGTGTAGCGCTGCTGGTCTTTGAGCTCAATGTTGTACATTGGACGGTACCGCTTTATCAGGTTCGATTCCAGGAGAAAGGCCTCGTTTTCGGTGTCAGTCAGGACGAACTCAATGTCGGATATCTTTTGGACCAGCTTTTCTGTCTTGTAGTTCTGGTTCTTTACAAAGTACGACCTTACGCGGTTTTTGAGGTTTTTTGCCTTGCCGATGTATATGATTTTGTCACAGCCGTCCTTCATCAGGTACACGCCCGGATGACTGGGGATTGCAGTCCTTGTTATGTCAAAGGCCATTTCGCATGAATTTTTTGAGGTATCTTCCCGTGTGGCTTTTAGAGGCGCCTGCAATCTGCGCAGGCGTGCCTTCGGCCACTATCTGCCCCCCGCCGTCCCCGCCCTCGGGGCCAAGATCGATTATCCAGTCAGAGTTTTTTATCACGTCCATATTGTGCTCGATTACAATCACGGTGTTGCCCATGTTTACCAGCCGGTTGAGGACGTCTAGCAGCTTTTGGACGTCGGCAAAGTGCAGGCCGGTGGTGGGCTCGTCCAGTATGTATACGGTCCGCCCCGTGCTCCTTTTTGAGAGCTCAGTGGACAGCTTTACGCGCTGCGCCTCGCCGCCGGAGAGCGTCGTAGATGACTGTCCGAGCTTGATGTATCCCAGTCCCACGTCGTGGACCGTCTGCAGCTTGCGGCTTATCGACGGGACGTTCTCAAAGAACTTTAGCGCCTCGTGCGCAGTCATGTCCAGTATGTCGGCAATGTTTTTTCCCTTGTACATTACTGCCAGCGTCTCAGAGTTGTATCTTTTTCCCTTGCACTCGTCGCACTTTACATAGACGTCGGAGAGAAACTGCATCTCTATCTGCTTTACGCCGTCGCCCTCGCACGCAAAGCACCTGCCGGCTGCCACGTTAAAGGAGAACTGGCCCGGCGCGTATCCGCGCTCCTTTGAGAGCTCAGTACTTGAGTACAGGTCCCTTATCGGCGTAAAGGCCCCGATGTACGTGGCAGGATTCGATCGCGGCGTCCTTCCTATTGGGGACTGGTCTATTGCGATTACCTTGTCGATGTCTTCTGCGCCGGCAATCCCCTCGTGCCTGCCGGGCTTTTTGGCGCCCTTGTACAGCTTGGCCTCGAGGGACTTTAGCAGTATCTCGTTGACAAGCGTGGATTTTCCGGATCCCGAGACGCCGGTGACGGCAACGAACAGCCCCAGCGGGAACTCTACGTCGATTTTTTTGAGATTGTTCTCGTGGGCCTTTTTGACTGTGATCGTCCCGGACTGTGTTCTTTTTTTGCCAGTCAGGTTGATGAGGGACTTGTCCTTTAGGTATTTTCCCGTGACAGAGTCCCGGCCGTTTACTATCTGCCGGACCGTCCCCTCAAAGACTATGCCGCCCCCGTTGACGCCCGCGCCGGGCCCCAGATCCACTATCCAGTCGGAGCTCCGTATAATCTCCTCGTCGTGCTCTACAATGATTACGGTGTTTCCAAGGTTGCGCAGCTTTGTGAGCGTCTTTATCAGACGCAGGTTGTCCCTCTGGTGCAGCCCTATGGTGGGCTCGTCTAGCACGTACAGCACGCCGGTCAGGTTTGATCCTATCTGCGTGGCAAGCCTGATTCTCTGCGACTCGCCGCCGGACAGCGTCGCACTCGACCTGTTGAGCGTCAGATAGTTCAGCCCCACGTTTTTCAAAAATTCCAGCCTTTCCTTTATCTCCTTGAGGACGTCCTGCGCTATGTACTGCTCAGTATCGGTGAGCTTGAGATCGCCGAAAAAATCGTGGCACTGGTCAATTGAGAGGTCGCAGACGTCCATTATGTTCCGGGTGCCGATCCTTACTGCGAGTGCCTCCGGCTTTAGCTTTTTGCCGCCGCAGGCGTTGCACGGCGTGTCCCTCATGAACTGCTTGAGCCAGTCCCTTTTTGGCTCCGACTCTGTCTCCATGAACACCCTCTGCAGGTTTTCAATGACGCCCTCAAAGCCGTCCCTGTACTGCCACGACGAGTCGCCGGATTTCGTGCGATAGTCAAAATCGATGAGCTCGTCCGTACCATACAGCACTATCCTCAGGTGTTTTGCCCTGATTTTTTTTATCGGCGTCATTAGATCAAAGCCGAACTTTTTTCCCACCGAGCGCAGCGACTGCCTCCTAAACGACGAGAACCGCCCGCTCCACGGCACGATTGCCCCGTCCATTATCGACTTTGACCTGTCAGGGATTACAAGGTCGGCATCAAACTCCATCTTTATGCCAAGGCCGTTGCACGCGCCGCACATTCCAAACGGCGAGTTGAAGGAAAACGTCCGCGGCTCCAGCTCCCCGATTGTTATGCCGCAGTACGGGCACGCATTGTTCTGCGAGAACGTCCTGCTCTGACCGTCTGCAGCTATCATGACGTATCCCTTGGAGGACTTTATGGCAGTCTGCACCCCCTCAAAGAGCCTTGATTTCTGCGACTTTTCTGCCTGCAGCCGGTCGACTACTAGCTCAATGTCGTGCCATTTCTGCCGGTTCATCGGCGGAATCTTTTCCCCCAGTACAAACACCTCGCCGTCTATCCTGATGCGGGAGTATCCGTCGCGCCTTACCTGCTCTAGCAGCTTTTCATACGTGCCCTTTTTGCGCCGGACTATGGGCGAGAGTACCATTATCTTTTTGCCCCCAAAGTCCCTCAGGACGGAATCGCTGATGGTCTCTGCGGACTGGCTCGATATCTTTTTGCCGCAGTTTGTACAGTGCGGTACTCCAATCCTTGCAAAAAGCAGCCGCATATAGTCGTAAATCTCCGTAGTCGTACCCACAGTCGAGCGCGGGTTCTTGCTTGTGGTCTTTTGCTGTATCGATATGGCCGGGCTCAGGCCCTCGATGGAATCCACGTCTGGCTTGTCCATCATTTCCAGAAACTGCCTCGCATACGCAGAGAGCGACTCGACGTACCGGCGCTGCCCCTCGGCGTATATCGTGTCAAAGGCAAGCGTGGACTTGCCGGAACCTGACAGGCCGCTGATGACTACTAGCTTGTTTTTTGGGATGTCAAGATCCAGGTTCTTGAGGTTGTGGTGCCTGGCGCCGCGGATTTTTAGCTTATCTTGCCTCATTTTTCCTCCCAATCTCCTGCTGTATCCTTTTTGCCCTGTCGCGGCACTCGATGGCCCTCTCAAAGTCGAGATCTTCTGCGTATTTTCTCATCAGCGCGTCTAGCTCGATTACGTCGCGGCTCAGATCGTGCGAGGACTTGTGTTTGATGTCATCAAGCGCTACGGTCTGCTGCGGGACAGTCTTTGTTATCGTCTGCGGGGTAATGTTGTGCTCCCTGTTGTACCGGAGCTGCCTCTGCTTTCTTCTCTGGGTCTCGCGGATTGCGTTTTTCATCGAATCGGTGACGGAATCTGCGTACATTATCACCTGTCCGTTTACGTTTCTTGCCGCCCGTCCAAACGTCTGAATCAGGCTGGTAAAGTTGCGCAAAAACCCCTCCTTGTTGGCGTCAAGAATGGCGACCAGGGACACCTCGGGGATGTCGAGTCCCTCCCGCAGCAGGTTGATTCCCACCAGGACGTCAAACTCGCCTAGCCGCAGCTGCCTGAGCAGCTCTGTCCTTTGCAGCCCCTCGATCTCAGAGTGCATGTATCTGGCCCTGACTTGTTTTTTTGCAAGGTATTCTGTGAGATCTTCTGCCATTCTTTTTGTCAGGGTGGTGACTAGTACGCGCTCGTTTTTTTGCGCCCTTTTTCCGATCTCTGACACCAGATCGTCCATCTGGTTTTTTGTGGATCTGGTCTCGACTGCGGGGTCTGTCAGCCCCGTGGGCCGCACCAGCTGCTCGACTGTACGGTATGACATTTTGCGCTCGTATTCAGACGGCGTGGCAGAGACGAATATCGTGTTTCCGAGGTACCGCTCGAACTCTTCGAACTTTAATGGCCTGTTGTCGTACGCGCTTGGAAGCCTAAAGCCGTACGTCACAAGCTCCCTCTTTCTTGAATGGTCGCCCTTGTACATGCCGTGAAGCTGCGGCAGGGTCACGTGCGACTCGTCTATGACCAGCAAAAAATCCTCCCCGAAAAAATCCATCAGGCAGAACGCCTGCTCGCCGGGGCTCCTTGCGTCAAAATGCCGGGAATAGTTTTCTATTCCAGAGCAGTATCCGAGCTCCTCGATCATCTCGAGATCGTATCTGGTCCTCATCTCCAGCCTCTGCCTTTCGAGCTCCCTTAGCTCCGGAAGCCTGGACTTTAGCTCCGCCCTGATCGACTTTAGCGCCCTTTTGCGCACGTCCTTTGCAATCAGATAGTGCTTTGCGGGAAATATTTTGAACTGCCCTGGGCTGTTTTTTTCATTGTGAGTAATGCAGTCCAGGACGGATATTTTTTCAATCTCGTCGCCAAACAGCGCAATCCGGACTATGTCCTGCGAGTATGCCGGTATGACGTCTATCGTGTCGCCCTTTGATCTAAAGCTTCCCGGCGTCAGCTCAGTCTCGTTGCGCTCGTACCTGGCAGATACCAGCCTTTTTATCAGCTCCTCGCGGCCGATCGTGGCGCCGCGCCGGACCGTTATGGCCATGTCCTCCCAGTCCACTGGGTTTCCCAGCGAATAGATGCAAGAGACGGTGGAGACTATAATGGTGGGCTCTTTTGAGAGCAGCATGGCAGTGGACTCTAGCCTCATCTTTTCAATCTGCTCGTTTATCTGCGTGTCCTTTTCGATGTATGTGTCAGTCTGCGCTATATAGCTCTCAGGCTGGTAATAGTCATAGTACGAGACAAAATAGCCCACGTTGTTTTTGGGAAAGAACTGCTTTAGCTCGGCGTACAGCTGTGCTGCAAGCGTCTTGTTGTGCGATATTACAAGCGTGTTCTTTCCGGTGCGCGCGATCGCATTTGCCACGGTGAACGTCTTTCCAGAGCCGGTCACCCCCAGCAGCGTCTGGATTTTTTTGGCCTTCACCCCCCGGACCAGCATGTCGATTGCCTGCGGCTGATCCCCCTTGGGCTCAAAGTCAGATGCGATCTCGAATTTTTGGGCTTGCAACTGTAATGAATGTCAAAAAAAGGAATTTAAAGCAATTGGCAGCTACCACACGGGCTCGTCTTTCATGACAAGCCTTCCGTCCTCGACGGCAAAGCCCATTATCCGGAGGGTCTCTGCCGCACCCTTTGAGTTTCTTGCATGGATCTTGCCTGCCAGTGCCGCGCGGCGCTCCCGCGAGAGGTGCTGGCCTATCTTGTATTTTCCGCGCAGGCTCTCGGGGGTTATCTTGATTATTGCGACCTCGTCAATTACGCCCATCTCTGGCCGCACCGGCTCGTATCTGCCCTCCGGCTGGTACTTTGCCATCAGCGCGTTTAGCGCAAGCGTCTTTTCTGCCCTGTCTGCCACCAGCGTTGCCGCACCCTTGACTACTATGCTGATGTAAAGCGTGTCTGCCAGCGACGCATCTGCGGGATCCTCAAAGTACGACGGCAGAAACTCTAGCTCCCTGTCTGCCTCGAATCCCGCCTTGCGGTTTTTTCTGATATTGTCTATCTTTTCGCCCCGCGTGTGCGAGTGCATATAGACCATACCGTCCACATAGACAAAGTTCATCGGAATGATCTGCGGGTACCCGTTGTCATCGACGGTGGAGAGCCTGCCTACGTGCTCCTCGCCAAGAAACCGCATGATTTTGTCCTTGGATTTTATCTCCAGCCGGCCCAAGAGCTGCATGGGGAGACACGCTGCCTTTCAGGTATAAATCTGTCCCGGCACGCGGCCGCCTCGCTTGCACAAACGCCGGTGCGCGCGCTAGTCCGGCCTTTTTCCCCACGAGTGAAGGCACGCATTGCACCTCCAGCGCGGATCAGAGGGGCCGATGCAGCATCCGCCCAGTGAGATTCTGCCGTCGTCTAGCTCCTTTTGCAGCCTCTTGTCAATGTGCATATACTCGTATACAATCTCGGCCACATCACCGCTGCTGCATTCCGGACACTTGCGCGTCACTTTTTGTATCTCCCCATGGCAAAGTCAAGCGAGTCAAACCACTGGCCCTCCTCAAAGAACAGCTCAAGTGTGTTCAGGACCGACTCTGTGTCTGTGTGGCATCCCCAGACATACCCCTTCCAGTCGCCGCTCTTGCTGTCTATCGGGACGTCGGCGTACCATTCCAGCCTGCCATAGTGCATAAACTGTACGAACTCGCCGGTTCTGTTGTTGTTAAAGCCGATGAAATGGTTGTTGTGCCCCCATCCCAGCCCCCGCATCTCCTGCGCGGCCTGCAAAAAATCTATGCGGACTGCGTCGTCGGACTTGACTTGCATGGTCGCATCGCACTTGAAGTACGTAATGTCCTGGTATCCTGTCGCCTGAGCTGTCGCGAGATCGGCGCCGTGATCCTGGAAACTGTAGAGCCGGCGCGGCGGCGTCACTTTTAGCTCCGGTGCGACCATCAATCTATATCAGCACGTGTTTTGTACAGTCAGGAATAATAACTTTGACATTCCCCGCGCACAACCATAAAGACAGGACCCGGGGGATCTCACGGGATATTCCCGCCCTGTCCGGGTTTGCACATGCGTCGGGTTTGTGATGGCGTGAGTGGGGGATTGCGGTTTTTTGGTGAAAACGACAAATTTGCGAAAGCTCATGCGGCAGGGTCAGATAGCCGTCCCATGAACAGTATTGTGCCGCTCTCGCCGTCCTGAATTATGAATATGAACGGGTGGTCTGCGGCAAATATCGGCCCGAGTGTAGCCGAATCAAGTGTTATACCACCCGTAGTTACTGCCGCCGCCTCTGTGTCCTCCTCGTTTACATTTACAAACGCGTCCTGAACCGCCTTGGACACATGGAGGTTTGCGCCGGACGTGTTGATATTTGGATCCGTCGACACCAGATCTAACCGCTTTCATAAAATCGTGATCTTCAGATTACTAAGGAAAAACCGACTCCTGCCCACAAGTCGGCAAAGTCGGCAAAATCTGCCGACAATGCCGACAATCCGAAAAGGCCGGCAGACGGGGAAAAACCGACGCCTGCCCACAAGTCGGCAAAGTCGGCAAAATCTGCCGACAATCCGGAAAACGGCAATTCTGAGGGGATCAAAGTGGGAAAAACCATCCAAAAATCTGCTGTGTAGTGTGTCAGAAAGTGAAATTAATGGACAATGCCTCTTGTCACGATTTATTTATCTATCATGATTTCCCATCATATCCAATGACAATGTTCAAAATCTTGGGAATTCTGGCAATACTGGCAGTAGGGATGATTGCCATACCCGATGCATCTGCCGTACGGTGCAGCGAGGACAAAAATCCCATACAATCGCCAAGTGGAAAAACGGCCTGCGTCTTTGATGATACGTTTGCCACACTCTTGGAGAGGGGATGGACCGCAAAAACCATTACTACACTTGAAAATGAATCCACATATTTCAATAGTGAAAACAGTGATAATTCAAGAATTACTGCGACATCTTTGCCGCTAGCATCTGACAGCATATCTAGTATTGCTGAACTCGGCAAATTACCATACTGCATACTTCCTAGCTCCACTGAATTATCATTACCACGTTCAGTAAATATTGGTGAAATCTTTGATGTCACCATAACATCATCATATGATCTGACGCAGGAACAAATCGATGAATTCAACACAAAATACAATAGAGAATATGACACTGCAAAAGAAATATGGGACAAAGTTTGTCCTATCAATCACTTCTATCTCGTTCTATCTTCGGCAAACTATGAATTCCCGGGCCCCAATGTTTCATATGTGACCAAGGTTTTGAATACACGTTTCTATCCGCCATATTATATATATGCACATCATTCTGCCGAATTCGAATTCAAAGGCGAGCCAATGACCATTCAGATGGCAATTCACGAGCCTATAACGGATGACTATTACCAGTATGACTCGGGTTTCTTTTCCATCTCTCCTGCAACAACCCATTCCGTAGGACTTGGAGGTGGGGTTGTGATCTATACTGATTTTAACGGATCTATTGTGAATCTATCTACCACCGAATTTGCCTCCGGTCAGACTGATGAAAACGCGCCAAAACAATATTATATATGGGGATGGAACAAAAAACTTGACTATGCTCCAAATGCAACGACTGATACTAGCAGGACAAGTTACGATGTCCCGTTTGAATGGATAGTCGAAATATTGGAGGATGAATTCAAGGGTCATGACCCAGTCGAGATTATCCGGAGATTAGGACTAAATGACACGTACGCGGAGGGATTTTTGGATGCCTATCCCGAGTATAGAACAGGCACGCAGTCGTTTAACCCTGCTTTGAATTGGATACTGCCAAATGCGTTTGGGCAATCCATGCCTAATCTTGCTATTGTCAACGGGCAGGTTGTTTTTACAAATCGGGATAATGTCCGAGTTCCTGTGCACGGTGTAAATGTTTGCTTATTTGACGTGTCCGACGATCCAAATGTTCCTGATCCTAGGCAGATTATGAATGGCGTCACACCGGCATGTGACGTCACAAACATTAATGGAAATTTTAGAATTCCCACATTTTTGAGAGACTTGCAGGGAGGGCCCACTACTCCCGATATTATGGCAATAGCTCAATTTGATACAGATGATTTTAGAATTATATATTACCAAAACCATCCTCAACTTATGGACATAACACGTGGTTTACCAACATTGATTCATTATATTCCTGATTCTTCTAGCCCTCGAATGAACATATCTGGCCCGATTCATAATTATGGTACAATTAATTTACCGGATACAGAACCATCTTCAAGAGCAAGTTACATAACAAATTCATTGCAGCCTGTCAATGAATGGTATAAAAACAAACTGAGTTATACTCCAGACAAATCGATAATAAATTGGTCTCCGGGAACCTGTTTGGGCAATGGCCTTAATCCCCGCAGTAACATCTTAGAGCTTGAAGAAAGTCACAGTACATTCGGTGTGCCATGTCATAGTCCTATCTCAGCAATGGTAAATCCTATTTCGGCACTGGAAAACCCACACACGCTCAGACACGAATATGCCCATCAAGTCCAAAACCAGATTTATCTGAATCGAGACGCGCAAATTGTGAGCCATGATTGTGGCCGTACCGGTGAGGATGGATCAATACATTCGCCAGTTCACGACAGCGGGCCTCTATGTGCATGGACCGAAGGTTGGGCTTTTTTTATGGCAATAGCATATGATGAAAATCCGATTTACCAGCCAAACTATATGTTGGGACAATGGAATTTTGAGACAAGAGGCAATACAGAAACACGAGATCCAATATTTGCAAATAAGGATTTTGTTGATGGCAATCAGGAAGGTAACGTGGCTGCCGCGCTTTATGATATTATTGATAGAACCAATGAGAATCAGGATTCCCTTGATCGAAGTGTTTCTGAAGTCTGGAACGTCTTTAACAATCGTAACGAACCCCTAATTAGAAATATCGACAATTTCAAGTCCAATTGGGACGCTAATGGCCGACCTTCATTAGATAATATATTTCAATTAAATACCATTATCTCTGACTCCCTTCCACCTGAAATTCCACCAACCAGATCTTATTCTGATGTTTTTGATGATCTGGATAGCTGGGTGTTATCGGGGGATAAAGATTGGAATATAGCATCCCCAGATGAGGATGTACCAAGGGAAAACAGGCGCACAAACACTGTTGCTGCCTCAAATGACTGTGACACCGACTGTATTATGACACTGAACAGACAACTTGACACATCAAGGCCACTTTTAATCACATTTGACAGGTTTGTTGCAGACAGTGTGGATAATGATGAAGGTCTGTATGTCCAGTATTCCAATAGATGCTATGCGTATTGACAATACCCACAAATTTTTTTAATCAGTAGGTTTAGATCAGGCACGATCGCCGCATTTGCTTGATGTCTAGATCTGAGACCAGACAAATACACGAATTACAGCAGGCAATCAAGAAAAAAGACCTGATAATCAAGAAAAAAGACCAAAAAATCACAACACTCGAGAACAAACTGGACAGTGAAGACCGACGGTGGTACGCCCATGATAACACAGACAGGCGTAAAAAGCCAGGAAAATCCCAGCTCTTGGATATCCATAAGACGTTTGATGGAATTATCAACGATAAAAAAAGACTGCACAAGGCGACAAAAAAGACCTGCAAACAGTTCGATTACATTCTAAAAATATTCATGGATGCGGCAAAGAAATATCCGGACGCCCCGCTGTTTTCAAGCGACAAGATCCGCCGCGGAAACAGGTGCAAGCTGCACATCCGGCACGTATTGTTGCTGGTATTGATGAGTGAAAGGCTCGGCATAACCCAGGACGGATTCAGCACTTTATTTAACGTGGATCAGAGCACGATATCACGATATCTCGAGTTTGCCAAAGTAATTCTGTTGGAGATTCTGCCTACTGCGGAAAATATCTCCGAAGAGATACAGGATGCAAAAAACATCGATGAGGTAAAACATTTGGTTCCTGGCAGCAACGGGGGCGAGCTGTACATAGACGGCACGCACATAGCCATAGAGCGGCCGTCCGATCCTGCCGCAAGTGAAGTCTACTATATAGGCAGGAAAAAAAAGCACACGCTAAACATCACCATAGTGGCCAATCGCGACAAGCTGGTTATCGCGACAGGAAAACCGATGCCGGGATCGATGCCGGATCTTGACATGTTCCGAGACAACGAGATTGATCTGGGACCACTAAGCAAGAGCATGAACGATGAGAATGTGAGGAAAAAAGATAAAGTTACGGTATACGTGGACAAGGGATACCAGGCCATCGAGGGAGATCTGCCCGGCGCCAACGTCCAAAAGCCCACCAAAAAACCGAAAAATGCCGAGCTGGACGGCGCACAAAAAAATGAAAACAAAAGGATCAGCAACATTAGAATAAAAGTAGAGCACGCCATCTGCCGGCTAAAACAGTATAAAATACTGGCAAAACTGTATGTCGGCACCGACGAGGATCTGCGCAGGGATTTACTAATCGTGACGGGTCTTGCAAACTTTGATCTGCTGTGGGATGCGAAACGGGAACGCCTCAAGCACGGATTCTGATCACATAACGCAGGGCGCCTGAAGCGCTGTATTTCTGCGCATGATTTTGTGAAACTGTGTGTTTTTTGTGCGTTACGGATCGTATTTTGCCGTGTTTTGTAACTTTGAGACGTATGGTTGTACGCAAGTCATGCAGAGTTGTTGCGAGTTTCGCTAATACGCATAGACACTAATGACGAAAACACATGGGTAACTCTTGCATCATATACTGAGAACAACAATGAACATAATGACCAGTGGAGAACTTCCAGCATAACATTTGATAACAATCAGAATACTGCTGATTTCAGATTTTTGGCAAAATCGAGCTCTAACAATGAAGAAGTGGAGATAGACAATTTAAGAGTACGATTAAAGATAATTGATAGTGGTGGAACAAACCGGCAACCCGTAATATCCATTGCCCCGATTGACCAAAACCAGCGCAGCGGTACGACCGTGCTGCTTGATGCAAGCGGCACCACCGATGACGGCAACAATCTTACGTTTCAGTGGGATCCACTTCGCAATGCAATAAACACAGGCATAATGCTCCAGAATGCAGACACAGCGATAGCCTCCTTTGATATTCCGTATGTAAGGCAGGAGCAAAGTGCAGATGTCTCGTTTCTAGTCACCGTAGAAGACGGCAGGCACAGTGTGCAAGAAAGAGTTGATCTTACAATAATACTGACGCCGCAGCCCCCCATAGACGTACCGGAAAGACACCGGACGCCGGGATTTGCCCAGACACTGCAGTTTGACGATCAGTTCGAGTCAACCAACGAGTGGAGAAAGACCAGCGAATGGTCCATCAGAAACCCCATCCAGGCGCTTCCGGTGGATACCAACAATCGCGTAATCGGCATAGACGAGTGTGATGAGGACGAGGCCTGTACGCTTCAAATCAGAGACGAAGTAGAGATATTCCAGTATGACGGTGCGGATCTTACCTTCTGGGTATGGTTTGGCGATGAGATACAGGATAGCGACCTGCTTGAGACAGAGGTGGCCATGGTTCAGATAAGGGGGCCCGGCACATGGCAGGACAAGCACATGATAGTAGTCGGGGAAAGCCAGCGCGACAGGTGGTTTCCGGTGACCATAAACATGGACGAGTTTGCGCGCAGCCAGTTTTTCTTTAGGTTCATGCCCATGCTGGATGATGATGACAGTGAAATCCAGCTTGATGCAATCAGGATAATAGCAAAGACCATCGACAATACGCGGCCCGTAATATCCGGCATTCCCGACGATATAGTATTGGGTGCGCCAAACCCCCAAGTCATAAGCTATGATCTGCCCACGGCTACTGACGACATGGACGGTATAGTCGACGTCATGTGTGATCCCCCTCCCGGCATACTTCATTTGTTTGGCACCACAATGGTGACATGTATGGCCCAGGACACGGCAGAAAACGTCGCCAGGGCATCATTTACCATAACCCTGAACGAGGAGCTGGCACCGTTGGCAATTACCGCACCGGATGATCTCACAGCAGAGGCTGAGGCACTACTGACCGCAGTTGATCTCGGCAATGCCACCACAAACAATAACGCAGAGATAACAAACGACGCACCTGACTCGTTCCTGCTAGGCAACACCACCATAACGTGGACTGCGACTGATTCTGCGGGAAATACTGTCACAGATACGCAGATAATAACCGTACAGGATACGACCCCGCCCGTAATTGACGTCCCCGACGATATCACGGCTCGCACCGACAATGTCTCCTATACCGTACATTACGACTTTACGGCCACAGATACGGTGGATGATGACGTGTTTATTCACTGCAATTCCCCCAGCGGTCTTGGCTTTTATATCGGCGCCCATAATGTAAGGTGCGCAGCCGTTGACTCTAGCGGCAACAGGGCAACGGGATCCTTTGATATAATAATAGAAAGGATCACCCCCATACCCGTCGATTCCGCACTGCTTAGAAACGACTTTGAGCACCGCCTCAGCCTGGGCGACTTTGACAGGACGGGCGATATCATACGGGCCAGAGTAACCGATAGCGGCATAGAGACCATACAGCGACACTTTTTCCCCACAATAGACGATAACGGCTCGCGTGTCGTACATTTCCGCGAATGTGAGGATACATGTACCATGACCCTCGTATCACCCCTAACCAGCCCACAAGATTCCGTCATGCTTGAATTCGACAAGTTCCAGTCCGATAACCGCTCGACTGGCATGTTGAGGCTCGATATCAGCCCGGACAGGGAAGACTGGGAGACCCTCCAGTCATACCAGGGTGCAGAGTTCAAGACGGGCACATGGACACACGAGCAGTTTGTCCTGGATTCCGGGACATATTTTAGGTTTGTATCGGACACCAGCGGACTTTTCTATCCGCAGTTTATAGACAATATACTGGTTACCGAAATACCCTAGACGATTCCCGCCTGCGACGCATCAAGATGTTTTTCTCAAACCCTGCGTGTGATGATAATCAACGTTTCTGCAGACATGCACCATGTGCAAACGGACTGGATCGGAATCACGATTGGAAACTTTGAATTACTCCCATGTGCGGGATTCGAAATCACCGAATGGCGCCGGGACGGGGATGGGGGCAGAGGTAATTATACAATAACCCGACTTAATGCCCGTCTTATACAACATGATATGGTATGGTAAAGGAATTATTTATCTCTTTTTTTGTGCGTGATTCTCGGTCTTGCAGGAAACATGTCTTGCAATTATCTTGTCATTTGTACTGCCCGACCGGATTTGCAGACGCAAACGAGGCGCACAGCATTGCCACAATTTACATGATATCGCAGGCAGACGATGGGCCAAGCGGCAGCACGGGCGGGATTCCTATCGTGTTTTCGGCAGCAGACGGGGACAAGCTGGTAATAGGAATCGACGCCGACGTCCTGCTGACCAACACCACGTATACCGAATCCCAGGTGCAGGAATTGCTGGGAAGCACATCATGTGGTTAGAGATCCAGTCCAAGTTCAGTCCATTCTGATACACTAATGAATAGTATTTTTTATATGGTATTACGATCTTGGAGTCATGATGAATCAGGCCATATTACTTCTAGTTGCCGGACTCTTTACAGCACATGTGGCATATGCGTATGCAGAACAGGATATAGACAAAAATGGCTCATCCGGACAGCCGGAATGCCAGATATGGCCCAACTGTACCATCGAGGTGCGCGAGTCAACGGAATACGTGTGGGGCAACAACAAGACGGGAACCCGGACAGTAGAGCTGACCATAGAGTATCCGCCCCCGATCAAAGAGCTTGACGACTGTACAAAGGCCGGCGGCATAATACGGTGGGATGCAAAGTTTGAGGGGTCAAAGGTTCTGCCGGATCTGCAGGAGGTAATAGATTCCGGCGCGGAACGGCTGTGCGTTACGATAGTGCACAATGTGGATGCGGGCACCATACACGATTATGATATAGTACAAAAAAATATTTTAAGCCTGCTAGGTCACAAGGACGTACAAACAGAGAGGGCCCAGTTTGCCCAATACCGCACAATATGGGCGGCCATTCCCGCACACCTGCTCGATGATCTGGTAAAAAGCAATTATGTGGCAAACATTGATCTTTACGGCAAGGATCTTGAAATTCCGTGGCACATTACTCGTGGACGGGAATCCAAAATTGATCCTCAAATATACGAAGAGATTGAAAGCAAAATGAAAAAATGTAGTCTCAAATATGTAGATGTTGGTAGAGAATATATTACAATACATGATTATGATACAATATACTGTCCATTAGATAAAAATATAGATGGTGAAGAGATTCTCAATATATACATTCTGTTGCCCGAGATCCCATCGTATCCATATGGCTGGATAGATCCACATACAATCCCTACAAAAGAACAGAAGGATAAAAGACGGGCAGAAAGGGAAATAGAATTAGCGATATCACAGCAACCACTCGTTGAATTTTTGGAATCAAACAACCAACCCGTGATACGCAAATTTGAATCAATCAATGCAATTAGAGCAGATATTACCATTGATTTTCTTTCTCAGCTTGAGAAAAGAGATGATGTTACGGTCATAGAATCTAGCAATAAATTTTACACACTTTATGGAACAACACAAAATGATCAAAATAATACCGGCCAATTTATTCCAACTCATAATGAGACGGATACAAAATTTGAAATATCTCCCAATCAAATAGATGTAAAACTAGACGGGGATGATGCGGCAATCAGTGTTTACATGGACATAGTTCCAAGATCACTTCCCATTACGGACGAAGTTCTTGGAAAAAATATTACCCTTCACATAAACGACGGCCGGGTTCTGGACTATGAGGTGCTTCCCGGAGACGGACGGTCAGATACCATGCTGGTGCTCTCAAACTCTGAAAAGAGCAACAGTTCCGAGCCCAATGGTGCGCCTCTGCCATCACCAAAACAGCAGATCGCAGATGGCACGTCCCCAGATATGGTACAGTGTAGGGAAGGCCTCAGTCTTGCAATAATGAAGGAAAAACCCGTGTGCCTTTCCGAGCTCAGTATAGAAAAGCTTGCAAAGCGCGGATTAGACATAATTCACATTAATTCGCCATAAGCATTATAATGGATCGCATTAATTCCAAAACCGTGCAAACTTTTCCGATATTGCTAGCAGGATTCATCTTGGGCCAGACCCGTCGATTCCGCACTGCTTAGAAACGACTTTGAGCACCGCCTCAGCCTGGGCGATTTTGACAGGACGGGCGATATCATACGGGCCAGAGTAACCGATAGCGGCATAGAGACCATACAACGACACTTTTTCCCCACAATAGACGATAACGGCTCGCGTGTCGTACATTTCCGCGAATGTGAGGATACATGCACCATGACCCTCGTATCTCCTTTAACCAGCCCACAAGATTCCGTCATGCTTGAATTCGACAAGTTCCAGTCCGATAACCGCTCGACTGGCATGTTGAGGCTAGATATCAGCCCGGACAGGGAAGACTGGGAGACCCTCCAGTTATACCAGGGTGCAGAGTTCAAGACGGGCACATGGACGCACGAGCAGTTTGTCCTGGATTCCGGGACATACTTTAGGTTTGTATCGGACACCAGCGGACTTTTCTATCCGCAGTTTATAGACAATATACTGGTTACCGAAATACCCTAGACGATTCCCGCCCGTGACGCATCAAGATGTTTTTTTCAAACCCTGCGTGTGATGATAATCATCATTTCTGCCGACATACACCATGTGCAAACGGACTGGATCGGAATCACGATTGGAAACTTTGAATTACTCCCCTGTGCGGGATTCGAAATCACAGAATGGCGCCTGGGAGAAGAGCCGTAATCACGGCGGCAGGCATGCGCACAAAAAGCGGCGAGGGCGGATCAGGCCAGCTCCTTTAGGTGCGGCATTACGTGGCTTGCAAACTTGTCAATGCTGCCAAAATAGTTCTTGCCCCAGAACCTGATCACGAAATGGTTGACGCCGGCCTTTATGAAGCGCTCAAACGTCGGAATTACGTCGTCTGGCGTCCCGATCGCAGTCGAGGAGCGCGCAATGGCGTCAGGTATACGGGTTGCCGCCTTGCGCATCTTTACTATCCAGTCCTGGTTGGACATTGAGTATTCCGTGAAATACTTTACAAAGTCAAACCCCTCAATCTCTTTTAGCTCGTGCACGCGGAGTATCTCAGGCTTGAACAGGCTTACCTTGACTGCCTCCTTCATCTTTGCCCACGATTCCTCTGCATCCTCTGAGAAATAAACGTCAACATCCAGCGCCATCTGAAAATTGTCCCTCTCCTGCTGCGGCCTGTCGTGTTTTTCCATGCTGGCCTCTATCTTCCCCTTGTGATCCTCGAACAGCTCCGGCGTGTATCCGATGGGCAGCCACCCGTCGCCGAGCTTTCCTGTCAGCTCCAGCGTGCGCTTTCCGCCGGCAGCCATGTATGTGGGCGGATGCGGCTTTCTTATCGGCGGGGCCTGAAGGCAGGCGCTTTCCAGCTTGTAGTATTTTCCCTCGTAATCCACCGTATTGTCCGGAGTCGATCCGTAAAGAGTCTTGATTAGCTCTATCTGCTCTGCCCACTTGCTGACCGGCTTTTCAAACGGGATGCAGAATTCCTTGAGGTTTTGCGCCTCGCCTGCGCCGATTCCCAGTATCGCCCGCCCCTTGGATATCCTGTCCAGCGTTATTGCGGCAAGCGCAATGTTTGAGGGATGGCGCCGTATGGCGTCAGTAACGCACGTTCCAAGCTCCACGTTGCTTGTGACTGCGGCAATCGCAGATAGCATCACCCACGGATCCAGGACTATGGCATTTTTCCACTGCGGCACGTTGGTGTGGTCCATGTAAAATATAGAGTCGTATCCTGTCTTGTCTGCCAGAATGCACGCAGTCAGGATCTGATCCTCGGTATACCCCGCCCTTGCGACATTGAGGCCGTTTTGAATTCCAAACTTTATCCCGCCCATATTACAGATTCGCTGGGTTTTTGCGGTAAATAAGTCTAGTCGAAGCGGCGCGATTCGCACCTGCCATAAAATCCGGAAAAACAGCCGTTTTTACAGGTTTCCCGCCTTTATGTCCTCAAGGCACTTTGCAACATCGGCCTTGGCAACCGGGATTGGGTTCGGATCCAGGTGGCCCCTGTCAGTCATTACGACGTCTGCTGCCTCAGAGACGTCTGCCTTCAAGTCCAGCTTGTCGAATCCGAGCTTTTCTATGCACTCCTTGAACCTGTCATAAAATTTGGACTTGTTGTGCCTGTGTGCGACTGTCGTGCAGGACGAAAGCGAATAGCCGTGGGGCACGCCCTCGTTTGAGAACACGTACGACAATGCGTGGCCCAGCGTAGTCGAGCAGTTTCCAAACCCCATCCCCGACAGCATGGAGCCATATGGATAATCCTCCGGGCGGCCGTTCATTATGGCATCATAAAGCATGTCAAAGGCCTTGCCGCACAGCATCCTTGTCATGTCGTTTCCCAGCTTGCTGTCATAGCCCTCGGTGGCCTGCGCGCACGCATCACACACAGAGTTTTTCACTATCTGCTCTGGCGTGCCGTCCATAAAGTACGAGTCCACCACTGCCATGTCCGCAAGGAACCTGTCCTCGCGGAGCAGTTTTTTCTTGCCGTCAAACTTTAGCACGCAGTACGTGGTCATTTCGGCCCCCGTCCCAAACGTCGTGGGAATCAGGATCTTTTCTGTGCCAAAGTCCTGCGCAGAGTATTTTACGACGTCCAGCGAGCTTCCGCCCCCCAGGCCGATCAGAACGGACGGATTCTTGCCCTTGAACTCTGCAATTACCGCATTGACGTCGTCAATTGACGGCTCTGGCTTTACCTTGTCATACAGCATATAGTCCTGTATGCCCATCCTGTCGAGCCATTTTCCGGACAGCTCGGGGGGTGCAGTCGTGACTACCAGGGCGTTTTTGGGATACTCTGTCTCGCCGAGTGCGTTCTCTCCAAACTTGATCACCTTGGGAATCCGCATCGTGTGCATGAGTGGACTCGGAATTTATTATTATTATATCATGCGTTTCAGGGCGCCACAAAGTCATCCGGGCACAGGCAGTCTCCCCCGATCGGGCGACGTGACAGGCAGATGCATGCCGGCCAGAAAACCGCAATCAGCCAGGCATTCTGCGTCTGTAATTCAAGCATGCGTCGCAGACAAAATGCGCGAAAGAATCAGAAAGTCAGGTCTGGCCGTCGGATTCCGGGTCTGATTCTGGCATCCCCGTCAATTCTAATCCCGGCATCGCGCCGGCAGGTAATTGGTGTGTGGGATCAGAATCCAGATCCGCACCATCCACGTGTGATCGCATGGTGCCCGTACGGTTGATACGGCAACGCATACTGCCAATCGGCATGCACGCACAATTCCCAATTGAGGCACCCCGTACTGCCGGTCATCTGTTTTACCCGGGACTTGGCCCTGTTATTCTGCCAGTAACGTGTGGCAAGCTTGGTGCATTTTTCATACCCGCAGAAAATGGGCTGCCTGCGTGCCCTGGCATGTTGCCGGCGATTCAAAGGGGACGGCACATATAAGCGGCTCTTGCCGACTTTGTCGACTCTGCTGACTTTGTCGACTCTGCTGACTTTGTCGACTCTGCTGACTTTGTCGACTCTGCTGACTTTGTCGACTAGGCGTCGATTTTCCTATTTAAAACCCAGATCACGGCGTTATAGGCTCAAAAAAAACATCCGGTGATTCGGGCTTGCCGCCAATCATCAGTCTCAAAGGCGCCTTGATCGAGGCATCAGGACGCCTTGTTCTTCCTCAACAGATATGATCTAAACATGTGCATGCTTTCCCGGGAATTTTTTCAAGCTGGCCCAGACGCAAGAGTACTGGCACGCTCAAAATCACGCAACCTGCGGATTTTACATGCAGGCAGCCTGGCAACCAACATTAATAGACAGACATTACATGAATCCACACATGGCAGAATCTGACAATGACGCCCCCCCTGGCCGCAGTCGAATCCATTCGCAAAGCCGCACCGGCAAGGTCCGGGCACACTAGAGAATCATGATTGTGCAAAACTATAGGCAGCTGGCACAGAGCAGATCAAAGAAAAATGCGCTAAAAATAATAGAGGCCGGACTGCAGGCGGCCGCCCCGAGCATAGGGCTGGAGGCCCACCTGAAAAAGGACGCGGTTCTCCTCGACGGCCGCACGATCAGCCTTGCGGATTATTCCGGCGTGCACATTGTGGCGTTTGGCAAGTCGGCAGACGCGATGGCAAAGACTGCAAGCTCCATCATTGACATAAAAAGCGCCATAGTCGTCATGCCAAGGGGCCCGAGACCCGCAGTGGTGGGCAAAAAATTCACGGTGCTGCCGGCAAGCCATCCCACGCCGGACCAGTCAAGCGTCGGCGCCGCAAAATCGGTAACAAAGTTCCTAAAGCGCAGAAAGAAATCGGAATTTGTGCTTTTTCTTGTTTCAGGCGGCGCCTCCTCGATGCTCTGCCTTCCCGACGGCATAGAGCTGGCCGACAAGGTCTATGTAAACGACCTGCTGCTGAAATCCGGCGCCACAATCCACGAGATCAACTGCATAAGAAAACACCTTTCGCAGATAAAGGGCGGCAGGCTGACAGAGAATCTCTGCTGTGATGCCGCCGCGCTGGTAATGTCAGACGTGGTAGGCGATGATCCGTCCACCATAGCGTCCGGTGCGACATACTGCGATGCCACCACGTTTGAGGACGCACGTGACATACTTGCAAGATATCACATTGCAGAAAAGCTTCCAGATGCCATCACGACAAGAATCATAGACGGCATTGCAGGCAGGATTCCAGAGACGCCAAAAAGCCCGAGGATAACAAACCAGATAATCGCAAGCAACAGGGACTGCCTTGCCGCCATGACAAAAAAGGCCGGCCAGCTAGGCTACAACACAAAGTCGATCACGGTCTCAGGCGACATCAAGGACGCCACGCAGAAAATTAAAAAAAACATTGCGCACAAGGGCGGCGAGTGCCTGATTTTTGGCGGCGAGACTACAGTCAGGGTAATCGGCGACGGACGGGGGGGGAGAAACCAGGAGCTGGTCCTGCGTATGCTAAAGAACCTCCAGCGGCACGACGAGGGGATTGTAATATCGTCAGTTGGAACCGACGGGATTGACGGAAATACGGGGTTTGCAGGCGCATTGACGGGCAATTTCAGGATAGAGCAGGCAGTCATTGACTCTTACCTCAGGGAGAGCAATTCCTCAGAGTTCTTTGCCAGATACGGCGGCCTGGTCAGGACAGGCCACACCCACACCAACCTGATGGACATTGGCGTAATACTGCAATAATCTGATGCGGCACCTTCTGCGGGCCGGCGCACACGGGCCTTATGCCAGGCAACCACACATGGCAGGAATCCCTGTGAGACGGCCAGTCCGGATAATTGCATTTACTGCAAATTCCCACAATCTGACTGCCGAATAATCGTACAATCAGCAGGCGGCATGCAAAACCCGCACCCAGTAATCCAAAACAGGCCCCGCAGGGATTCAAACCGCCGTACAACAGGCGAAGGACTTGGCGCAGAAAAAAGTGGACTGATGCTCAGGGTTTGCCTATTCTGAACATCTTTGTATTGCACGTTCCGCACTTGCCCTTTACTGCGGGCTTGCCGTTTTTAAGAGTCGTAGGACTGGCGCCCTGAATCTCCCTCTTTTCACGACATTTTACACAATAGCCGATTGTCATACGGTTACTGATATTAGGTATTATTAGCGAAATTCTGTGAAAAAAAATTTACTTTATGGCAAACATAGGATCTGAATTTCACGCGTATCAGGCGCAGCCGGGCCGTTTTTTTGCGGCATTTGCGCAAAATCGGCCCGTTTTACGGCCAAAATCCGGCACAACAGATTTGTACCCGCCGGATTTCAGGCATGCACGTGAACGAAAATATCAGCCGGTACCTCAAGACGTTCGGGCCGGGAATCCTGTTTGCGTCGACTGCCATCGGGGTGTCGCATCTGGTGCAGTCGACCCGGGCCGGCGCAGAGTTCGGCTTTATGCTGATAGGCTTTGTGGTGATGGCAAACGTGCTCAAATACCCGTTCTTTGAGTTTAGCTCAAGGTACAGCAGCGTCACTGGAACCAGCCTCATTGACGGGTACAGGAGGCTGGGAAGAAAGTCAATCCTGCTGTACTTTGCAATCACCGTTGCCTCTATGTTTTTTGTGACCGCCGCAGTGGGCTTTGTGACTGCCGGGTTTTTTGAGAACCTGCTGCACGTAGAGTTTCTCGGTATCTGGACTGTGATCATTTTGTTTGGCATCTGCGCTGTGATTCTGATCATCGGCAGGTACTCCGTGCTAGACGGCCTCATCAAGATTGTCGGCGCAGTCCTGATAGTCTCCACCCTGCTTGCCTTCGTCATCGTGCTGTGGAACGGGCCCGCAGGGCAGGCCGCAGACTTTCAGGCACCAGAGATTTTCACCGGGGCCGGAATACTGTTTATCATTGCGCTGATGGGATGGATGCCCCTGCCAGTCGACATATCGAGCTGGCACAGCCTGTGGACGCTGGAGAGGATACGGCAGACAAAGTTCAAGCCCCTGCTGAGGGAGACGCTGCTGGACTTTAACTCGGCGTATCTGGTCACGGCCATACTCTCGATAGTGTTTGTAATACTGGGCGCGTACATCTTTTACGGCACAGGCGAGGAGCTCCCAAACAACAATTCGCTGTTTGCAAGCAAGATAGTCGAGCTGTACACGCTGTCAATCGGGCAGTGGAGCAACCTCATAATCTCCGCGTCGGCCTTTAGCGTGATGTTTGGCACGATAATTGCGATATTTGACGGCTATTCGCGCTCGCTGTACAGGACCACGCAGCTGATCTTTGAGAAAAACCCGAAAAACGAGATGTCCCAGAGGAGATACGCGTTTTTCATACTGGCACTCGCCGCGGGATCGCTTGTGATACTCTCGCAGTTTGGCGACAAGCTAAAGGAGCTAGTCGACTTTGCAATCATTGTCTCGTTTTTGATCGCCCCGATAATTGCGATATTCAACTTTAGGCTTGTCACGGGAAGATACATGGAAAAGGACAGCCAGCCACCGCGCTGGCTAAAGGCGCTGGGCTGCGCCGGCATTGCGTTTCTGCTGGGCTTTGCAGCTCTGTTCATACTGAGCAGGTTTGAGTTTCTAGCAGTATAGGCCGCGGTGCACTCGGCCTTGCACACATGCCGCATCACAGCTTTATTCTGTAATAGTCCCATCTTTCCGGATCAAACTTTGTTACGAATTCTGCGTTCTCAAAGCTGTCGGCGCGCTTTTCTATCACGTGTCTCAGCGAAAAGCTGGTAAGGTACGAGAATTTTTTTGCGTGCGCCTGCATGGTAAACATGTTTCTCATTTCCGTGCCGCCGCGCAGCCCCCAGTACCCCATCTTTAGGGCCAGCGGCTCCAGAAAGACCGTGTTGTTCAGCCCATAGTTCTCATCACGTATCTCCGAGCGCAGCTCGTATCTTTCTAGCGGCCCGCCCTTGGCGTATCCGACTATCTCGCCGCGCGCATCACCCACGCGCATGGTGTTGAGTATCGTTTCCGGATCCCGGACCGACTCTTTGAACGTTTCCCTTGAGAACTGCAGCGGCCTTGGAAGCTCGTCATAAAGCGACAGGAGGGTGGAGACGAATTCGGGCTTTTTTCTGGTGGTGTTTTTCTCTATAATCGGAACCACGCGCAAATTCTCGTACACGTAATCTGCGTGAAGCTGGACCTCGTGCCGGCGCAGCTTCATAAACTGCAGCACGGTGCTCATAAAGTTTTTCCTCATCTGCTTTGGCAGCGAGTGCAGAACGCACTGGCACATTTCGCTTTCCTCGTTTATCAGCTGCTCGAAATACGCAACGGCCCTCTGCACTATCAGCGAGGGATGCCACCCAAGGGCGTGCGCGTTCATCTTTGACATAGCCATGGCCTTTAGGAAATCCCCCGTGGCATATCCGGCAATCCTGTCTATGATTGACAGATACCACCCCAGCCTCATATAGTGATCCTGCCTCTCCTTGCTGTTCTGAGTCGCCTTTAGGCCCATAAAGCACTGCCTGATCTTCTCTTCGGCGTCCTCTTTTAGCCTGCCGGACCACGGATAGGTGGTCCTGTGAATCAGCGACATGATTATCGCCAGATCCATGTTGGCCTCCTTTAGCAGGGCCCGCAGTTTTTTGTCCATGGCGATAAAGCGCACCACGTTCTCCTCGTGCGGCTTGTCCACGCTTTTTTGGGGGTCAAAGTCGTGGAATAGCGCGGCCACAAACAGATACCTTACGTCATCGTCCGTAATGTCGCCTGCCTCGTGCTCGTGCACAGCAGAGAGCAGCACCACATACGTCACCTCCAGCTCGTGGTTGATGTTGTGGTATCCGTAATAGTCGGTTCCAAGCCCCTGTGATTCAAACAGGTCTATGGTATAGTCGAGCATCTCCACGTAATAGTCCTGGTCCATCTTGTGGCGGGCCATCAGGCCGATTATCTCGTCGCGTAGCGCGTGTACCGTGGCAAACTGCTGCAATACGGGTAAGAGTCAAAATATGGTTTTTTAAAGTTGCCCCCGACTGTCAGGCGTCGGCCCCCGCGCGATCAAGTGCGCAAGATTCAATAAATTACAAGGCCAGAGCCAGCGTATGAGGGGCGTCATAGAATGCGTTGCAGAGCAGGCAAACGACGGGCTGCGCTTCACGCTTGATTTCGCCCAGATGTCGTTTTTGCTGTACGATGTAGTCATTTACAGGACACCTGCGCGAAAAACGGAAGGTGCGTTCCAGATGAGGGCCAGGACGCGCGACAGGCAGGCAGTCGCACTTGCATCTGAGGCGATGCTGGGCCCCAATGCCGAGTTTGGCGACGTCAGGGTAATGACAGAGGCGGTAATTGACGGCAAACAGACGCGCGTGTGCCTCCACACAAACCTTACCAGCAGCATGGAGAGCTCGTCGTTCGTCGAGATCAACCTGTCCATAGTGGGCGCCAGCTAGCCCAGGAATTTGTCGTACCTCTGCCTTTTTGCACTGTCAGATAGCACCTCGTAGGCCATGTTTATCTCTGCCATGTCGTCCTTTGATGTCGGGTCCTGCGTCCTGTCCGGATGCACCTTTTTTGCCAGCACCCTGTACTTTCTCTTGATCTCCTCGCCGCTTGCATCCCTTGCCACCCCGAGGACGGCGTAATAGTCCGGCGCGCCGTCCGGTACTGCAAATTCGTCCGGCCCCCTGCGTTTTTTGTGGACCGATTCCTCGCTCCAGTCGGAATGGTATTTCTCGTAATCGCGGTCGCGCTGCGACTCTACTGTGGACTTGTCATAGCTTGTCTTTTTGCGCATTATGATCTCGCGGCAGATATAGAGTATTATCCCCAGTACGGACAGGATTGCGACGGCAAAGAGCACCGTGAGATCCTCCGCACTGGGGCCGGGCTCTTGCGCAAATGCAGGCAATGGCAGGAACGGAACAGTCATCTTGCACCACCGGTTCAGCTGAGCCTAAAGTCCTCTTTGACGGTATTGAGCACCACGTGCGTTATGGTATTCTCCACGTGGCGCAGCAGGGAGAGGCTTTTTACAAACGCGCTGAGATCCCTCCTGTCCTTGAACTTTGCAACAATCATGGTGTCAGTGGTCCCCGTCACGTCGTATACTGCGCACACGTTTTCCATGGACGATATCTCGCCTTCCACCTCGATTAGCTTGTCTTTTTTCGCAATGACTTCGATTAGTGCGGTAAGGCCAAAGCCTAGTTTTTCATGATCCAGCCGGGCCGAATACCCCCTTACTATCCTTGCCTTTTCCAGCTTTTTAATGCGGGACAGCACTGTAACTGTGGAGACTCCGAGCTTTAGCGACAGCTGTCTTGCCGAAAGCCGCGCGTCGACTAGGAGGTTTTTGAGAATTTTCTGATCAATCTTGTCCATTTGCGTGTTATCAAACAACTGAAAATACGCCCAACTATTAATATGATTCAGTGCGGCGCCGTAAAGGAATATTTTCGGGGACTGGACAAAAGGCGGCCTCTTGGCGCGGCTGGCAGCCGGCGCCCTTGTTTAGTACCGGCAATATTTCAAAGCCCGTCCGGTGCGCGGCCCGTTCAGGCCAAACAGTGCAAGGATGCACATATTTGCGGCTTTGAGGCAGCGCCCGCCGCTGCGGCGTGAATTTCGCACGTGGCCGTCTCAGGTGGGAATGATGGCCCGGCATAAAACCGAGCTGCGTCAAGTTTATCCCCGATACCGGATGCGCGCCGGAATATCTGGCGGCCTTTATCAATTATATTTGCCTTTTTGAGCGTTAAATCGTGGGATACTATAAGAACGAAAACATGATGGACCTGATAGAGGACATTATAGACCTAGATCCGCAGATGAGGTTTGCCGCAATAATAGACAAAAAAGGCGCCATAATTGAGGCCATAATGAAGAGCGGCAAGACGTCACTCAAGTCACAAAAAGACGAGGAGTGCTTTTGCAGGCAGGTGGCAGAAAGGCGCAGTATGCGGCGCGAGTTCGACGGGAGCCTTGGAAAGGTGCACTATGTGCACGTGGAGAGAGAAAAGGTGACCCAGATGGTGGTGTATCCGAAAAACCACACCGTCTATTTTACAATAGAGCCAGAAATGTCCATAATTACAAAAATCAGGATCATAAACAAGATCAAAAAGATGGTATCTGACTTGTAGGCTCGATTCGGGTCACGGGGAATAGTATCCAGAGCCAAAGACATAGCCGTCATACAGCGAAAGCCACGATGTCTTTTGCTGCACTTTTTCGGTGACCGGGTTTACAAACTGGTATTCAGTCCATGTGCCGTCGCCTGCCTCAAGATCCGCCAGGATCTGCTCGTTGGACCTGTCAAACTCTACCACGTCGGAGGATAAAACCCCGACCAAATCCGGATTGGCGCCGTGTGCCACGACTCTAAAGTCGCCAGAGTCAAGTACAAACGTATAGAATTCCGTTGCAAACGGGTTTAGGGATTCCGAGCTTATCACCTCAAAGGCCACGTCGTTTTTTGCCTTGTACAGCTCGATGGCATCAGAGACCGTGCTTTTGGCCTTTTGTTCCATGGCAGAGCCTGCGTCCTCCAGCAAAGAGTCAATCTCGCCGGCAAAGACGGCGGCCGGCTGCGGGCCCTCGATCGTCTTTACGGTTCCTGCCGAGTCAACAATGAAAAACGTGGGCGTTCGAGTCACGCCGTTGGCCTCGCCTACCTGTTTGTTGTGCGCCACCCGTTCTGCATGCGCGCCAGAGTCCACGCACTGTGCAAACATGTCGCCATCAAGTCCTATCGACATTGCGTAAATTTTGAGCGTCTCCGGGCTTGCCCATCCGGAGTTAATCGCGGCCTGGTTGTTATAGAGGTGCGAGTGATAGTCCCAGTATGCCCCCTGATCGTCGGCGCAGTATGACGCATTGGCCGCCGCGTCAGAATCATCGCCCAAAAACGGATAGTCTACAAAGTATAATTTTGCAATCCCTGTCTCGATATAGTCGGCAGTAATGGTGGGTTTTTCATTTTGGAACCATTGATCACATTTTGGACACTGAAAGTCGCCGAATTCGATCACAGTTATCGGCGCATCAGCAGAGCCCTCCAACGGGGCCGCCATCGACACGTCAATGCCGCCAACAGACATTGCGTCCTTGTCCATCATGTGCTCGTCCATCGCATTTTTGTCTTTCATCGCGTCTTTGTCCATGTGCTTGTCTTTCATCGCGTCTTTGTCCATGTGCGCATCGTCCTTGTCCATCATTGCGTCCTTGTCCATCATTGCGTCCTTGTCCATGTGTTTGTCATCCATCTCCCCAGTCATTTCAGAGACGTCAACTAGTATGGCATAGCCGTACTCGACAAGCCTCGCCGCAGTTGATTCAGACACGCATATGGCATCGCCGCCGCCCTTTATCATCAGCTGCAGTGATTCCCGGCATACCACGTCGGATGCCGCAATCCCGTTTTCCATTTGCTGCTTGGGCGAGAGCAGCTCGCCCTGGAGCGCAAGTGCTGCCGGCGTCACTGCCACCGCCGTAATCATCAGAATTAAAAATGCCGGCCTCGTATCCACAAGGGACACCGATTCAGGATCGGATTTAATTGTTGCCCTCAGACTGCCGGTTGCACGATGTTCCAACCAGAAACAAATTCCCGGCAAAGCCGCCGCGTTTTTTGCGCTTTTCGAGCCGCAACGCCTCCAGATCCTCCCTTGTGAGGCCCCTGAGCTCCAGAATCCTGTGGATTACCTGTATAATGTCTGCCAGCTCGTCTATTGACCTGTCCTTCAGGTATTCGGCGGCCTCTTCGGCGAGTTTTTTTTCAAGCTCGGGCAGAAACTCTGAATCGGAGAGTTTTTTCACGTCGCATGCCCTGCCGGACGCTTTGATTATTTCTGGAATCCCGTCGCGCACTGCCTTGTTGTGTATGGTCAGGACAGGACCACCTCCCGGAACCCGTATCCCTTGCAGTTTTTGTAGTGTCTGCGCATCTCAGATGCCCACCTTCCCTCCGGGCTCAGCTCGACTAGCGACTTTGCAAGCCTTTGAATGTTGTCCTTGTACTCGTCGTTGCGCGCAATCAGCCGCTCGAGGAACGACTCGGATGCAAGCATGTCGCTTTTTTTCAGATTGCAGCTGCGGCATGCCAGCACCAAATTCCACGATTCGTCCTCAAACATGTACGACCACGGAATGAAATGATCCACGTGAACCTCGCCGGAGCGCAGCGTATTGGGGCAGTAAAAGCACTTTGAGAACTCGCCGAACGTCTTTTTGTACGACGTAAGCGGCCGCCGCACCATGTTGTCGCTTTCCACCTTGGCGATGATTCTTGGCAGCGTGTTTATCTTTTCGAGAAACCTCGACCATTCCAGGATGGTCGCCCTGAACAGGCAGTTGTAATTCTCAGAAAAGACCTCAAGTGCGTCGGGATTCAGCGCAATCCCCTCGTCGTCGTAATCGTAAAACGGCCTCGACGGCGAGACCCGCGGGATGTTCTGAAACCTCGGCACCACCTGTGCGCGCGTCCCGCGCCCAAAGACGTCGCAGACTATGTCCTCTTCTGCCTGCCTGACTTTGCGCCTGTCCATGTCCCCGTAATACTCTGGAATGTACTGGGTTCCAAAGACCCTCCGTATGATCTTGATTACGTTCGGGGGCTTTTGCGGCTCAAAATTGTGTATTATCTTGAACTTGCACTCCTGGTGCCAGTAGTATCGCAGAAAATATTTTGCAATCACCGTGTACGGTATGCGCTCCTGCTCGCGCAGCTCCAGTTTTCGCCCTATATACTCGGGATCGAGTTTTCTTGAATAGTCCAGCAAAAACCGCGCCAGTGCAAACTTGTACGTGTTGGACTTGCTCCCCCTGGTGAGGATTTCGTGGAAAAACGACGAGTGGCCGGAATATCTTGACACACGTCTGAATTATCCTGCTTGGAATTAAGAATTTGCGTGCGCCAGTCACCGGAGCAGGCAGGCGCCGTCGGGGCCCTGCAGTTTTCTTGCAAGCGCAAACGGAGTCAGGGCCAGCACGGGAATCGTCATTATTATAAACAGCGTCTGTAGGTGCACCAGCGCCACAGTCAGCGCAATCCCGCTGGCGGTCCCGACAAAGACTGAGAGAAACGATCCCATGCACGTGGGGCACGCAACGAACAGTCCGGTGACGGCGCCGACCCCGCCAAGGCCCCTCTTTTTCCGGGATACCGCATACGCGCCGGACGCCATGGAGGCATTGAGGCCCACCAGATACGACACCATTACCTGCAGCACCAGGTTGACCGGTATTATCTGCAGGCCCACGTGCTCTGTCAGATAGACCAGAATCTTTGGCATATAGCCTGGCGCGTCACAGCAGGGAATCACCTGCAGCGACGGAATGTCGGCCCCGTAATGGTAGGAAAACACCACCTCCGGCTGGTACACCAGGGTGCCAGATACCAGCGAAAAAAACACGCCATATACCGCAAACGTGACTGCGAATATCTTGCGCGATCTGCGGTTCCACGTGGCCTGCGCAATTACCGACAAGAGCCCGCCGGCTGGCCCCCTGGCCTTTGATTCGTGGTACCTGTACAGGCCGTACGAGATTGCGCCAAACAGCAGCAGCAGCGCCACATAAAACCCGCTTGCCATCCTTTGAAAGTCGTCGATCGCATCAGGCGTCACAAACTGCGGATCCTGGTACCTCCCGTACACCGCAAAGAGTACGGCGATTCCGGCGAGGCCCAGCGCCATCAGAGTCGCCCCCCGGCGCAGTAACACGGCCATGCACTAATTTTGCCGGCGCGGCATTAAACTGTATCTTGCCCTTACGGCGACAGCTTTGGAACAAAGATGTACAGGATGGCTATTATCTCCAGCCGGCCAAATATCATAAGAAAGCTCATCGCGATTTTTGTGGCCGGATCCAGCTCGGTGGTGATGACGTTGGCAGAAAGCCCCCCCGTCGTGATGAGGCCGGCAGCCTCCAAAAATGCGTTATCAAACGTCGTGTCAGTCAGCGACATCAGGTGCGCCGCAGTCACGGCGGCAATCACCGGGAACAGGGCGAGTATTATCATTGTGGTTACGAGCTCTTTTTTCTCGCCTGCGTCCATCTTTTGCCTGCTGTCCCTCTTTATCACGTGGAGGAACCTGGTGACCTGGATGAACCTAAAGATCTTGATTCCGCCGGCGGTGGAAAACCCGCATCCCCCTATAAACATCAGCAGGATTAGAATTGTGTGCGCCCCGCCGTTGAGCGTCTCAAGGCTGGTAATCTGCAGCCCCGCAGTAGTCCCCGCCGATATCGTGTAAAACGCGCCAAATATGGGATCCAGTCCGCTAATCCACGTAAACAGTATTACCGCACCGCCCAGAATTCCAAAGAACACCAGCACTTCCTTGCCGAGCTTTGGCGAGAGGAACCTCTTTCTTACAAAGCCATAGTGGAACGTAAAGGGCAGCGCGCCAAGTATCATGGCGGCCATCAGCACCACGTGCTCCTGCCATATCATGTCCTGCAGTATGGTCGACGACGGGACAAAGCCGCCCGTTGCAAGCGTGCTCATTGCCAGTGACACGTTGCCCAGAATGTCCTGCTCGCCGAATATGTACAAAAGCACGGTCACTATCACGATATACAGCGTAAAGATTATGGTAATCGTGCCGAACAGCTCCCTCATGTGGAGCGTCCTGCCGGAAATGAATCCACGCATCGACTGCAGCTTGCTTTCGGGGTAAAACGCCGTGATTACAAGATAGATAAAGCTCATTCCCCCCACAAGCTGCGTAAAGCTGCGATAAAATGTAAAGCTCTGCGGCAGCTCCTCGGGCTTGTCAAAGAGCGATATCCCCCCGGTGGTAAAGCCTGCGGCGCTAGAAAAGAACCCGTTTGCAAATACCTCGACGGCGGACTTTTCATCAAGCGGCGCGACGTACAGGTACGGTATGGTGCCAAACAGTATGAGGATGAACAGGCTGGCAAATACCAGGATTGACGCCTGCTGCATGTTAAGGCTGGCCTTTTCGCCGTAAGAGTTGAGAAAAAAGCCGGTCACCAGCAGCAGCACGGTACTGAGATAGATTCCGGTGGCAGTGACGGTGTCATTTAGGATGGTGGCCATTATTGCAGGCACCAGCAGCAGCACGCCTGCAAACTGCAGCACGAATCCCAGGTTTCCCAGTATCGCCTTTACCGGCGGGCTGAGCAGCCGGGGCTGCACGGCAGTGGCGTCGCGTATCACGTTTGCTATGGTCATTTGCAGTATTATCCCCACCACGACGTTCTTTTTGGACAGGACCGGCAGCTTTCTTATCTTGTTGTCCCTCATGGTGTGCAGCGCTTCTTGCAGCGAGGCGTGCTCGTCAATCGTGATAAGCGAGGTGCTCATTATGTCCTTGAGGGAGGTGGCCTCTGCGGTGACTGTAATGTCGCTTACCTTGCTGAGTATGTCCTCGTCGGTGACTATACCCACGGGCTTGCCGTACTCGTCAGTCACAATGACGTCGTCGCGCTCGCGGTGCTGCATCGTGCGCGTCGCCTCGCGCGTGGAGGTGTCCTGCGGCATCATCAGCACCTCGGTGGTCATATAGGCGGAGACAGGCCTGCCTAACACGTACGACATGGAACGCTTGACTTCGCTGGACAAACCCAACCAACCCAAATATTACTGATATTTTAACTAGAGTGAAACCTGCGGCCTCGGGCATTGCAGGCTGCCGGATCTTTTGCCGGGTGTAAAATACGGACAAGAGTGCCAGTCTGCGGTGTATCTTTATATGCGCACGGGCCGATGTAGGGCTGGGGTTTACGTTGAAGATTGATCAAAGGCAGGATCCTGACTATGAGGCAGTACAGTTCGATTACATAGGAATGGTCGACCCGCACGGCATGGAGGGCATACTGGTGCTAAAGTCCGACGACGGCAAAAAATTTCACATCAGGGCGTTTTCTGGCGAGGTGGCGCAGCACATTTCCAGCTTTACCAGCGATTCGAGATCAATGCCGACAATCTACAAGATGCTCGAGGAGATCTGCGAGCAGTGCGAGCTGGTGCTAGTCAAAGTCAAGATATACGACAGCGGCGAGGCGCTGCGCGCCAACCTGTACCTTACGGGAAAAAAGGACGTCGTACTGAGAAACTATAGGGCGTCTGACGCGCTGGCCCTTGCCGCGTTTTACAACATTCCGATACTGGTCAGAAAAAACCTGCTCAAAGAAGAGATGCAGGCCTAGGTCACTATCTCGCCTAGCCTGCCCTGGTCCTGCGCCTGCTTTATTTCCATGGCTATCCTCCGCCCTATCCCAAACGTGGTGCCGTACTGGTACTTTGTGTACGGGCTGGTAGTTGCCACTATCGGGTTTCCGGGGACCCTCAGCGAGACGTCGTACACGACAATCTCAAGGTCCTTGGTAATCACGCTTTGGAGGGAAAACGGCCCGATGATTCCCGGCGGATACTCTTTTTTCACGGCACGTACGAATTTATCGCCTAGCTTGATGACAGGGTCTAGCAGCGACTCCCTGATGCTTGCAGGGGTGTGGCCGACTTCGATGTTTTGCAGCTCGACGTCCATCTCTAGCTGCTGCCTGGCCGGAAGGGCGTTAAAGTCGTGTATGTTTGTCTGCAGCCTCCTTTCTATCCCGATAAAGTCCACCTGCCCGGAGACTGGCGTGTAAAAATAGTTAAAGTTGAGATACGTGCCTATCGCAAGCTCCTCAATGCTTGCCTTTTTCAGGCCCGCAGGCGATATGATTTTCTGTTTTATTTTTTCTGCCGACTTTGCCCTGTACTCGGGGTACGATCCCACCGTAAAAAATGCGCGCTCTAGCTTTCTGTCCCTCTCCTGGACCTTGACTATCGACGGCCCGCGAATGTCCCTGGGGTCGCCTATCAGCTTTGGATACTTTATGCCGGCCTTTTGCAGCAGATAGTACTGGTTTCTCTTGTGGTCGCGCTCTTCGGCCTGCAGCAGGGACCTGTTTCCAAACAGCGGGACGCGAAACTTGTTCTCGATCGTCTCGTATCCGAGGTACGCCGTAAGCGACCTGTGCGGTACGATTATCGTGCCAGTCTCCCGCAGTCTTTTTTGCATCTGCGCCGACGCAATGTCCCGGAATTTTTCCAGGATTATTATCTCGTCGGCAATCCTTGAGAACCTCTGGTACGGGACGTGCCTTCCCTTCTGGCACAGCACGACGGTGCGCAGGCCCTCGTCTTTTGCGCCGTCCATGACTTCGAGCGCCGAATGGCTTCCAAGCACGCCGATTCTAAACCCGTCATAGCCGCCGAGGATTTTCCTGATCTCGGATCCCTTGATCATGGACTGGCTTTAAGGCGGTGGTAATATAACTAATTCTAGGTTTTTTGCAGCCCCAGGGCCGCACTCCGGCCCGCCACCTCAAAAAAGATTTTAACCCGTTGCGGCCCATCATGCGTGTGTTTTACCATTTTGAGATCCAGATGACAGGCGTAATCCTGCTTACCGCAATGGCCGCAGGAGGAATCAGCCTGTGGCTGAAAAAAAGGCGCGAGGCGGACTGCCAGGACGAGGGCCGCAGCCCGGCCGGCAGGGACGCAGAATCGGCCTAAAACAGATAAAACACGCCGAACCGTACTTAGATACATGCAGCTTGTAATCGGAATATCTGGCAGCACCGGGGCAATATACGGCATAAGGACACTCGAGGTGCTAGCAAAGCTGGGCATAGAGACGCACCTGATAATGAGCAAGTGGGGTGCGAGGTGCATCCGAATCGAGACCGGACACGATGCCGACTATGCAAGATCGCTTGCCACCACCACGTCAGACGAGACAAACATGGCATCAAGCGTTTCGAGCGGCTCGCACAGAGTCGACGGGATGATAGTCGCACCGTGCAGCATGAAGACGCTGTCTGCCATTGCAAACGGGTACGACGACACGCTGATTGCAAGGGCCGCCGGCGTCACGATAAAGGAGTCAAGAAGATTGGTCCTGATGGCGCGCGAGACGCCGCTGTCGGCGATACACCTGGAGAACATGCTAAAGCTTGCTCGGCTCGGCGTCGTAATCCTGCCGCCGGTGACAGAGTTTTATACAAAGCCAGAGTCGATATCGGACATTGTGGACTATGGCGTCGGCAAGTGCCTGGACCAGTTCGGCATAGGCCACGAGCTGTACACGCGCTGGAGCTAGCCCGGGTACCGGCACTCGAGCTTTATATTTGCAGGCAGGATGATACGTTCCGTGCCGAGGGTGAGCTTTGTAAAGACGGTAAGTGCCGGCAGGGACAGAATGTTTGGCGTGGCGACAGACTATGAGGGACTCGAAGCTGCGCTGCCGCGGTATTTTCCGCGCATAAAAATCAGATCCAGGCGGGATAACGTGGCAGTAGTCGAGCAGCACCTCTGCATAGCCGGAAAAAAGCTGATAATGATGACAAAGCACATAGTCACGCACCCCGGAACGCACGAGATCGTTGTCATCGGGGGCGACGCCAAGGGCAGCAGGATTACTGAGACGTACGAGGAGGCGCCGCACGGCACGAGGGTCACGTTTACGGCAGACATAAGGCTTGGCGGCATGTCAAGGCTGACTGGCATGTTTGAGGGCAAAAAAATCCAAAAAGGGTTTAGCGCAATGATCGACGAGCTTGCGACTGTGGCGGGCCGCTAGGCCCCGTCCTTGTTTTCCTTGAACTCTTTGAGCTCCTTGTCGCCTTCGATCTTTCCCTTTTCATACTCGCCTTTCGCCCTGCCAAACGTCTTTGCCAGCTCTGGAATCTTTTTTGCGCCAAAGATCAGGACTATGGCGATTATTATTATATAGATCCACTCCGATCCCCCGATAAAGCTTGCCAGTCCCAGCATTATGGATCTGATTTGCCCGAATTATGATTTAAATGTTTTTTACCGCCCTTGCCTATTATCGCCATGCCTGCAAGATAGAGGCCGATCATGGGGCACGCAATGAACCACATCGTAACGCCGCTCCCGTCAGGCGTGATTACCGCCCCGAATATCACAATGGCCACCAGCGCGTAACGGATGTTTTTTCGCCAAAACCCCGCATCCAGCATTCCGGAGGACGTTATTGCAAACATGACTAGCGGGAGCTGAAAAGACAGCCCGAATGCCAGCAGGAACTGCAGGATAAAGGCGACAAAGTCCATCACGTTAAGAAAGGTGACAAGGCCGGCGGATTCGCCGTACCTGTACAGAAAATCAAGGACGTACGGGATTACCATAAAGTAGGAAAACGCGCATCCCGAGACGAACAGTCCCAGCGCGGGAATGGTAATTGAGCGCCCGATGTTGATCTCGTTTTCGCGCAGGGCCGGCCTCAGAAATCCGACTGCCTCGCGCACCATCACCGGCATGGCAGCCACCACCCCGATTAGTGCGGCAATGTACACCTGGGCAAAAAACGCCTGTCCGGGCGCAGTCTGTATTAGCTGCACGTCTTGCGGCACCAGGTTGACCCGCATGTAATCGGTCACCTGCGCTGCAATGTTGTGCAGCGGCTCGGGCACCGGATAGTACAGCGTGACGCCCGCAGTCTCTACCGGTTCGGCATGAAACGTCAGGAGAAACACCATTACAGCTACTACGACTAGCACTATGCGCAGCATCCTTTTGCGCAGCTCCTCAAGATGCCGGCTTATCCCACGAATTTCAGACACCATACCAGATACACCGGACCGGCCTTAATTACTTTCCAGGAATCGGAAGCAGCTTTGCCTCAGGCAGGCCGGATTCTTTTGCATCCTCCTCGCTTAGATCCTGAAATTCCAGCGTAATGGTGGATTTTGTCCCAAAGCCCGAGTCTAGCTCCCTTGCAAGGCCGGCAATGTCCTGCGCAGAATACGGCTCATCTGCGCCCTTTAGGAATATCCTCTCCCCCTTTTCGGATTCCTCCCCGCCGTATTTTTTCTTTAAAAACTTTGTAATCGAGGGAAGCTCGTCCCGGTCTATATTGTTGTGATAGTATGCAATCCCGCTTATCGTGGAATATTCCAGCGGGATGCCGTTTTTGTACGCAAAAACCCCGATAAAGACGGCGGCGTCTTCTGGTTCGCGGACGCACTTTATGTCCCAGTTTAACAGCTTGTCTGGCGGATAATGAAACCCGGCAAGCTCATCGGCAGTCAGCTTCCAGTATCGCAGCCTCGTCATCGTACCCTACAAAAATCGCCTTCTATAAAATCCAATGCCACGCAGCCGCATCACGCCGCACCCAGGGGAGCGCGCAGGCATTCAAGGATAGGTTAATTATGTTTGTGTGTGGTATCGTAGGCATGCCCAGCTTTGAGGTACAGGTGACGATAGAGAACAAGCCCCAGATAAGCGATCCCGAGGGCGCCACAATACTAAAGGATCTGCTAGTAAGGGGCAGCTACAAGTCAGTATCCAAGATACGCACCGCAAAGACGCTGAAATTCACCGTAACTGAGGAGACAAAAAAATCAGCAGAGGCCAGGGTAAGGGAGATCTGCGAGGAGCTGCGGATATACAATCCGCTGGTAAGCGGGATTGCAGTAAGGGTTTTTGACGCACAGCTTTGATCGGACGGTGCGCTTTCGGACTTTAGATTAAATAGCCATGCAGGCCAGCAAACCGTGTGAACATTGGGATCATAGTTTTTCCTGGCAGCAACTGTGATCGCGACATGTTCCACGTCCTTGCCGACGTGTTTGGTTTAAACGTACAGTACTGCTGGCACGAAGAGGGCCTTCCAAAAGACGTCGATGCCGTCGTGCTGCCCGGCGGGTTTTCCTACGGCGACAGGCTTCGCGCAGGCGCGATTGCGGCGCACAGCCCCGTAATAGACGACGTAAGGAGGCTGGCAGGGGAGGGAAAGCCGGTGCTCGGCGTGTGCAACGGGTTTCAAATCCTGGCAGAGGCCGGCCTGCTGCCCGGCGTGCTGTTAAGAAACGAGTCGCTGGGATTCATGTGCCGCTGGACCGGCCTCACAGTGGAGAACAACAAGACGCCGTTTACAAGCAAGCTAAAATTATGCCAGAGAATCCCGATTCCGGTTGCAAACGGCGAGGGAAGGTATTTTGCAGACGCACAGACGCTAAGGGAGCTGGAGAGAAACGACCAGATCGTCTTTCGCTACGAGGACGCACTAAACGGCTCGGTGGATAGGATTGCCGGAGTGTGCAGTATAGAGGGCAACGTGGTGGGAATGATGCCGCATCCAGAGCGCGCAGCAGAGAAAGAGATAAACCCCGCAGACCACAGGCCGTCCTCGCTTATCTTCGAGTCCCTCGCCTCTGCAGGAGCGCAGGCTTGAACCTTACCGGCCAAGAGCTGTCGCACCTAAAGTCATCCATCGGACGGAGTCCCACCGACACAGAGATGCACATAGTGGCAGCAGAGTGGTCAGAGCACTGCTCCTACAAGTCGTCAAAAAAACACCTAAAAAAGCTCCCCACTAGCGGGCCGCGCGTAATTGATGAGACGGGCTACGATTCGGGGGTGCTGGACGTGGGCGACGGGTATGTAGTCACGGTACACATTGAGAGCCACAACCACCCGTCTGCAGTCGAGCCGTACGGCGGGGCGGCAACCGGAGTCGGCGGGGTAATTCGCGACATTTTGTCTGCCGGAACAAGGCCGATTGCAATACTGGACGGACTCCGGTTTGGCAACCTAGAAAAGGATCCGCATGCCAGATGGCTCTTTAAAAACGCCGTTGCAGGAATTGCAGACTATGGAAACTGCCTCGGGGTGCCCACCATAGGGGGCGAGACAGAGTTCGACGAGTGCTATTCGGGCTATGCGCTAGTCGACGTGGCGGCAATCGGTTTTGGCAAAAAAGACAGGCTGATTAAAAACCGCGCAAGTCCGGGTGACGTGCTGGTACTGCTAGGCGGGCCCACGGGGCGCGACGGGGTAGGCGGCTCGCAGTTTGCATCAGACTCGCTGGAATCCGGCGACCGCTCGGCAGTCCAGATTCCCGATCCGTTCATAGAAAAGATGATAATCGAGGCGGTCCTGGAGGCAAGAAACGCAGGCCTGATTCACGCAATGAAGGATCTCGGGGGAGGCGGCCTGTCGTGCGCCGTATCGGAGGCAGCAGACGCGCTCTCAGTCGGAGTCAGGATGGACACCGGACTGGTGCACGCAAGGGAGCCGGACATGCGCCCGCACGAGATCATGACATCAGAGTCCCAGGAACGCATGCTGATAATCACGTCTGAAAAAAAACTGCAGGCGCTAAGGGGGATTTGCAATAAATTCAGGATACAGTGCTCAGTCATTGGCGGCGTGGAATCCGGCGCAATGATGCGCGTTACGGGCGGCGGCAGGACGCTTGCGGATCTTCCCGTGGATACAGTCGCAAACGCGCAACTGCTCGACAGAAAATCCGCAAGGCCGAGATACCTGGACTGCATGCCGGATGACTCTGCGATAAAAACCCCAAAGGATCTCTCGTCCGTACTGCAAAGGCTGCTTGCCAGCCCCAACATTGCGTCAAAAAGATGGGTGTACGGCCAGTATGATCACGAGGTGGGGATACGTACGGTGACAAAGCCCGGCGGGGACGCATCTGTTCTGAGGCTGGACAATGGAAAGTTTCTGGCAGCAAAGATTGACGGCAATCCAAAGCACTGCTATATTGATCCCAGGCAGGGCGCAATCGGATGCTTTGAGGAGGCGTGCCGGAACGTGGCGTGCACCGGGGCAAGGCCGATAGGGATGGTGGATCACCTGCAGTTTGGAAGCCCGGAGGATCCAGAGATATTCTGGACGTTTCTTGAATCACTGAACGGCATTGCGGACTTTGCAAGGCATTCCGGGATTCCGTGCGTCGGCGGAAAGGTCAGCTTTTACAACGAGACGCCGGGCGGGCCGATAAAGCCCACGCCGCTAATCGGCATACTGGGACTCTCAGATGTAATGCCGCCTGCGTCAGCCGCCTCCTCCGGCGACATGCTAGTCGCAATAGGCGATACAAAAGACGAGATGGGAGGCTCTGAATACCTGGAATACATACACGGTATGGTCGGCGGCAGGGCGCCCGGCGTGGATTTTGCCCTGTCCTCAAAAAACATGGAGGCCGTGCTTTATGCGATAAACGGCGGCATTGCCGGGGCGGCGCACGACTGCTCAAAGGGCGGGCTGGCAATAGCGGTATCAGAGATGTGCATGGCCGGCGGCGTGGGGTGCGGCGTGTCACTGGAGGATGCGCCTGCCAGAAAAATCCCCGCAGACAGGCTAATGTTTTCAGAAAGCCACTCAAGATACCTGCTTGCGGTCAAAAAAAACAGTCTCGGCGGGCTGGAATCGTACCTGAAAAAATCCGGCGTCGCATACGGGATAATAGGCCAGTTCGGGGGCCAGACCATAGCGTTCGGGGATGCTGCGCGCATAAGAGTTGATAAGGCGCAAGGGATATGGCAAGAGTCATTGGAGGCCATGATCTAGTTGCCAAGGGTCAGGGAAAACTGCGGCGTGATCGGGATATTCAGCCTAGAGGGCGTAAATGTCATCCCCATGGCAATCGATGCGCTACGCGCCTTGCAGCACAGGGGACAGGAGGCGTGGGGCATTGCAATTCCAAACAGGCCGCCCCTGAAAAAACTCGGCCTCGTGTCCAGCTCGTCGTCTGAGTTCAAAAAGATATCAAAGCAGTACTCGTCGCCGAGTGTCATCGGCCACGTAAGATACTCCACGATGGGAAGTAGCAGCCTTGAGAACGCGCAGCCGCTCAAGGTAAGCGATCTGTGCGTGGCGCACAATGGCACGATTGCAAACGCAGAGGAGCTCTCAAACATGGTGGGCGGATGCACGTTTACCCCGCAGAGCTCAAGTGACACACTTGTTGCAGCCAAACGCCTCGTCTCGCTGATCTCAGAAAAGAGAAAAATCGGCGAGGCCCTCTCGATACTGAAAAACGAGATGGTCGGCTCGTACTGCTTTACATTTATCACCGACGACAATTCCGTCTATGCTGCGCGCGATCCCAAGGGGTTCAGGCCCATGGTGCTGGGGCACAAGGAAGACAGCAACACGTAC